>DATAEK010000344.1:0-30350 GCA_036258055.1 Vicinamibacterales bacterium | reverse complement strand
TCGCGGCGCGGCTGAAGGGGCTGGGAGTGGACGTCATCGACTGCTCGTCCGGCGGCAACGTCGCCCATGCGCAGATTCCGTTTGCGCCCGGCTATCAGGTCCCGTTCGCCGCCCGAATCAGACGCGAATCGCGACGGCCGCCGTCGGCCTCATCACCGAGGCCGAGCAGGCGGAGCAGATTCTCACCGGCGGTCAGGCCGATTTGATCGTCCTGGCTCGCGAGCTTCTGCGTGACCCGTACTGGCCGATCCATGCGGCCATCCGGCTCGGCGCTGCGCCGGCAGTGCCCGCGCAGTACCGCAGGGCGTACTGAGCAGCTTCGGGGTTGATCCAGCAGCGTCGGAGTTGAATAGAGCAGCTTCGGAGTTGACTGAGCAGCTTCGGAGTTGGCGGAGAGCACGGAGGATTTCTACAGGGAGTTCGCGGAGGGATCGGTTTGTGTAACGCTATCTCGACGGGTCCGTGCGAACTGCTCGAAACGTGATCACCGAGTAGTACGTCTCCGTACCTCCGTGTAGATCACTCCGCGGGCTCCGCCCGGTCCGAAAACGGCGGCCCCGACTCCTACCGCGGGCTCACCCTCAGAATCTCCCGCTCGAGTCCCACGTACAGCGAGCCGTCAGCAGCGGCTTCAAGCACCCGCACGCGCGAGGTGCGGTCGATGGTGAGCCGTTCGGTTGAGAGGACTGTGGGGGAGGCGTCGCTGAAGCGCACGCGCAGCATATTCCCGTCGTCACCGGAAGCGACGAAGAGGTTTCGCTGCAGCGCCGCGACCGCTGAGGTGCGGATCATCGCGAGCGAGGACGGGCCCGAGGCGATGGGGAACGCGAAGGGCTCGCGCTCGACGCGCCGCCCGGACGGCGATCGGACTGCGATCAGGCAATCGGTTTCGTGACGTCTCGTGTCCGCCAGCCACAGCGAGAGGCTCGCGGGATCCCAATCGAGGTCGCTGGGCGATGGATGATCGATGGAGTAGACGGGAGTGCCTGCCGGCTGATCGTCGGGCGTCGTGCCGTCCGAGTTGAGCCGCAGCACTTTGCCGTTGAACGACCCGGGCTGGGCCGCGCGATCGCGCTCGCCGCCGTCGTCCAGCGCAACATACAGCTTGCCGTCCGGACCGAACGCGATCGAGCCCGTTGGTCGATCCGGTGCAGCGGGCACGCGATCGAGCAGCACGGCGCGCTCGCCGAGCACACCTCCGACTTCGCGGAATCGTGACAGACGGAACGACGGTCCACTCTCGCCGGTGGTGACGTCGAGCAGATACACAAAGCGTGTCGTTTCGAATCCCGGATCGAGCGCGAGGCTCAGGATCCCGCCGCCGTCGCCGGCGACGAAGGCATCCGTGACGCTCAGCGCTGCCGCCGGCTCGAGCTGACCGTCCCGGATCGTGCGGACCTGACCGCCGCGCTCGGCGACGAAGATCCGCCCATCCGGCACCACGCCGATCGACGTCGGAGCATTCACACCCCCGGCCATGAGATCGACACGCAGAGCGAGGCCATCCGCCGTTTTGAGATCCGGCCGGCCATGATCCGGGTCCTTCACGGGGTCGGCCGACCCGCCAGTCGACAAAGCGCTGGTGGTGAGGCTTGACGCAACGGTGACCGAGATCGACGAGGATCTGGCGCTCTCGAGAATCGTCGCGCCGACCACGAAGGACGCAAGTTCGAGGGTGTGCTTTCCCGCCGTCATCGATGGAAGCGGCGAGCTGCAGGGGAAACCGGTCGACGTGGCCGGCGGCACGCATGAGGCGCCGGTGAGCTCGACGCGATTCCCGTCGATGTACAAGGCGAACCTGATCGCTGCGAGGTCAGAGGCATTCGCGGCCTGCTGATCCCATCCGATCCGTTCCTTGCCCGTGATCGTGCCGGCATCGCCTGAGCCTGGGGCGGGCGACGCCGGGCCCCCGTCGCAGGCTGCGACCGTGCTCATCGCCAGGACCGCGAAGATGAGGTGGAACCGCCTCCGCATTTGGTCGCGATGATAGCGCGGCTGCCCCGAGGGCCGCGACTACAATCTGACGAGGATGCGGCGCGTACTCCTGCCGGGTGTCGCGGCGATGCTGTGCGCGCTGACGATCTCAGCGCAGGATTCCCTGCGGGCGAGCCTGTACGTCTCCGGTTTTACCGCACCGGTCCTCTTTCTCCAGGATCCCTCCGATCGTTCCGTTCAGTTCGTCGTCGAACAGGGTGGACGCATCCGCGCCGTTCGAAGCCGCGTCGCGCAGGCGGAGGATTTTCTCGATCTGCGCAGCCAGGTGCTCTTCAACGGCGAACGCGGCTTGCTGGGCCTCGTGTTCGCGCCGGACGGCAGCGGCCGCTTCTTCGTGAACTTCGTGAATCGATCCGGCGACACCGTTGTGGCCAGGTTCAGACGATCCTCGAACCCGCTCGTGGCGAACGCGTCGTCGCGCTTCGACTTGCGGTGGGGCGGCGTGGCCTCAATCGCGCAGCCGTTCCCGAATCACAAAGGAGGCAATCTCGTATTCGGACCGGACGGCTTCCTGTACGTCGGGCTGGGCGACGGTGGATCGGGCGACGATCCCGATCATCGTGCCCAGAACCCATCGGAGCTGCTCGGGAAGATGCTGCGGCTCGACGTCAACGTGCCGGACAACCATCCCACGGGATATCAGATTCCGCCGTCCAATCCCTTCGTCAACGGTGGTGGCATCGGTGCGCGGCCTGAGATTTGGAGCTTTGGTCTTCGGAACCCGTGGCGATACAGCTTCGACGATCCGGCCCGTGGCGGAACGGGCGCGCTCGTCATCGGCGACGTCGGACAGGATCGTTTCGAAGAGATCGACTACGAGCCGGCGGGCCGCGGCGGGCGCAACTACGGGTGGAGAAACCGCGAAGGGGCACATGACAACGTCACGTCGCGTCCGCCCGCGTACTTGCCATTGACCGATCCGATCTTCGACTACGACCGCAACGCCGGTCAAACCATCACCGGAGGCTACGTGTATCGCGGACGGCTGCTCGGATCCGACTACGTCGGCCGCTACTTCTTCGCGGACTACGTGCAGGGCCGGGTGTGGTCGCTCGGATTGGACGTGGATCCACAGACCGGTGAGGCGCGCGCGTCCGGGCTGATGGACCACACGGCGGAGCTCGGTGGCTCCTCTACGCTCGGGAACATCAGTTCGTTCGGCCTCGACGCCGACGGCGAGCTGTACCTTGTGAGCTACTCTCGAGGAGCCATTCTTCGGATCACGGGGTCCACCACGCCGCCAGACACGCCCACCGGCCTTCGCATCCTGCGTTAGTCACGCCGAGACGGGTGCTCAGGGCACACCGTCACCGGCTGCTCACAGTAATTCAGCTTCATCCCTCCGGTTTGTTCCGGCGAGACGCAGGCCAACGCGCGCCGGCCGTCGCCGGACCAACCCGGGTGCCCGAATCCCCACAACTGGACTTTGCCCGCCCGCAGGTTGACGAACGTCGTTCGGAAGGACCCCTTCGTCAGCACCCCGCCGGAGCGGCGTCATGCCCCTGTCATCCAGAACGATCGAGACTCCGACACTCGTGCGGGCGGGTTCGAGCGCCCGGGGCGGGCCCGAAACAGGGAATAAGGCCCGTCCCGAACAAGTTCTCTGTCCCCGAGCGGACGCATAGTAGTATTCAAGCCGCAGCGGGAGCCTGGCCATGGATGAAAAGGCGCGGTTGGCGACCCTTCGCCACTATCGCATCCTCGATACCGAACCGGAGCAGGCGTTCGACGACCTCACGCTCCTGGCGTCACACATCTGTGCGACACCCATCGCCCTGATCACGCTCGTCGACGCGGATCGGCAATGGTTCAAGTCGCGTGTCGGGACGTCGGTCACCGAAACGGCCCGCAGCGTCGCGTTCTGCGCCCACGCGATCGAAGAGCCTGACGACATTTTGGTCGTGCCCGATGCGCTCGACGACGCGAGGTTTCGGGAGAATCCGCTGGTCACGGGAGAGCTCGGGATCCGCTTCTACGCCGGCGCGCCACTCGTGACCCCGGAAGGACAGGCGCTCGGCACGCTTTGCGTCATCGATAGAGTGCCTCGCCGGTTGACCGCGGCACAGATGGAAGCGCTCGACGCGCTGCGTCACCAGGCGGAAGCGCAGCTCGAGCTGCGACGCCGGCTTCAAGAGCTGTCCGAGGCTCTCGCAGAGAGAGACAAAGCGGAGCAGGAGCAGCGCAGGTTGAACGGGGAGCTCAACGAGGCGCTGCAGAACGTGCGCCGGTTGAGCGCGCTGCTGCCGTTCTGTTCCACCTGCCAGATCAACATGGTGATCCCCGCCGATCCGCGCGCGATCCACACGGTGACCGACGGCGTGACCCACATGCTGCAGGAGAAGCACTGGGACGAGCGGAAAGTGATGGAAGTGGAGCTGGCGCTGCAGGAGGCGCTCGCCAACGCGATTCGTCACGGATGCGGCGGAGATCCGAGCCGTCACCTCCAGTGCATCGTCGCCGTCGAAGACACCGGTGAAGCGATGATTGTCGTTCGCGACCCCGGCACCGGTTTCGATACGACGAGAGTCGCGAATCCGCTCGCGCCCGAGAACGTGCTCAAACCCAGCGGACGCGGAATCTTCCTGATCAATCAGCTGATGGACGAAGTCGCGTTCAGCGATGGAGGGCGCGAGCTCCAGATGAAGAAACGGCGTGGCGGCGGCGACGCGCGTGAATCCGAGGCTGCGTCGAACGCCACGCAATCCAGCGGACCGGTCACTGCCGCGACACCCGAATCGACGACGCGCAGTCGTTGAAGCTGCCGCTACACGGCCCGGACATCTGCTTGAGATCGTGGATGTCCTCGGTCACCTCGATCGACGCGCCCTTGAAATTTCTGTCGCGATAGAGCGTCGCCCTCCATCCGGGGAGTACCCGGACCGACGAGATGCAATCATCCCACGTGGCCGTCGAACTGTCTTCACTCGACACCACGCACGGGCCCTCGACGTCACCGAAGTCGGAGACGTCCGAGTTGACCTGCTGCGACGAGCCGACGAAATCCGCGTGGATGTAGAAGATGACCCCTTCGTCGAGCGGCGTGGGTCCCAGCCGGCCGAAGCTTCCGCACGCGACGAACAGAAACGCGAGGCAGGGTACCGCTAAGCGAACGAGGCGAGGCATAAAAGCCTCCGTCGCACAGACGCTGGCCTTCGGATGGTAAATGGAAAATGGCAAATGGTAAATGGGATGGGTCAAATGGGACATGGGACATGGGCCACGGGCCATGGCAAGAGCCCAGGGGTGGCTATTCCGTCAGGTGCGGTCGTTATCGGGAACCCACGCCGTTACCGCGCGTTTGATGTCGCTAGGTTTCAGGTTGTCGCGGACCGCTCGCTCGAGGAGCGCAGGCAGTTCGGCGTCCGAGGCGAATCGCAGGGCGGCGATGCGCTTGTTGTCGAGTTGAAAGAGCCGCCGCTGCTGTTCGAGTGAGAGCAGCGACTGCGTGCGGACGCGCATCTCGAGCTTGATGATGCGGTCCTGGAGCCGCGTGGTGTAGACGCGGCTGATGTAGAGGAGCGTCAGGACCGCGCCGGTCAAACCGAGGAGGCCCAGTGCGAACGTCGAGCGTCCCCCGATGAACAGCCAGCGCAGCACGAAGCCGGTCATCGCGACGATGACGAAGAGGTAGCCGACGATCGTGGCTACCGGCTGATGGGCGTGATTCTCGAAGCGTTGAGGGGCCATCGATCCTGCCGCGGGCAACGATCTAGTGCGCGGCCTGCCGCTCCTTGGGATCAATCGCCATCAACTGAGGATTCGCGGCGATATGCGCTTTGACGATGGCCTCGGCTTTGGCCATGGAGTCGGCGTCGCCGTTCCGATAGAGGTCGTTGGCGGGAATCAGATCCTTCTGGCTCTCCGGCGTCGCGTCGTGGCTGTCGTAGATGGCCGTGACCGGGCACGCTGGCACGCAGGCCCCGCAGTCGATGCACTCCTCCGGATGGATATAGAGCATCGTCATCGCCTCGAACTCAGGCTCGTCCTTACGCGGATGGATGCAGTCCACGGGGCAGACATCCACGCAGGCGGTGTCCTTGGTGTCGATGCAGGGATCGGTGATGACGAACGGCATGCAGTCTCCTTCTGTCTGCGTGCGTCCGGAGACGCACGCTGCTGATCCTACCGTGAGTCGGCCCGGCCGGGCCAGCGTGAAAAAGGCCAGGAAAACCGGCGGTACGAACGTCGTGACCGGTCGCGGGTGGCTCGCGACCCGTGTGATACCCTCGGTGCCACAGGAGCACGACAGACATGCACGCACTCTGGCGTCGGATCGTCGTCACGATCTCCACGCTCGCCGTTGCGCTGGCCGGCGCGCGCGCGGCGGAACAGCCGGCCGCGCAGCGCGTCACGATCCCGGTCGAATATCACAAGCTGGACAACGGCCTGAAGGTCGTCCTCTCGCGCGATGCCTCGTCGCCGACGGCCGTCGTCGGCGTGTACTACAACATCGGGTTCCGCATCGAGCCGAAGGATCGGACCGGTTTCGCGCACTTGTTCGAGCACATGATGTTCCAGGGCTCGCAGCACCTGGGCAAGAACGCGTTCATCGGCCTGGTCGAATCGAACGGTGGAGTCCTGAACGGGTCGACGCGCTTCGACTTCACGAACTACTACGAAGTCGTGCCGAGCCACACGCTCGAAACCGTGCTGTGGGGTGAGGCCGATCGCATGCGCGGGCTCGACATCACGCAGGACAACCTGACCAATCAGCAGGGGGTCGTCAAGAACGAAGTGAAGGTCAACGTGCTGAACCAGCCGTACGGCGGGTTCCCCTGGATCGACCTCCCGCTGGCGGCCAACACCAACTGGTTCAACGCCCACAATTTCTACGGCGATCTCGCGCACCTCGACGCGGCGACCCTCGACGACGTCAAGCAGTTCTTCAAGACCTACTACGCGCCGAACAACGCCGCCCTCGTCGTGAGCGGCGACATCGACACCGCACAGACGCTCAAATGGATCCGCCAGTATTTCGGCGGGATCCCGTCGACGACGCGGCCGCCGCAACCCGACATTTCCGAGCCTCGTCAGGAGCAGGAGAAGCGGACCAGCAAGGATGATCCGCTGGCCACGAAACCCGCGCTGGCGATCGGCTATCACGCGCCCGCCCGTCTGACGCCCGAGTACTTCGCGATGGGTCTGATCGACCAGATTCTCCTGCAGGGCCAGGACAGCCGGCTGTACCAGGCGATCGTTCAGAAACGCGGGCTCGCCGGCGGGGTGTCTGGCGGCATCAACGCGGATCTCGGCAACATGTTCGACCTCAAAGGGCCGACGCTGTGGTCCTTCTCGCTCATCCACGATGCCGACAAGCCGGCTGACGAGATCATCAAGCTGATAGACGAGGAAGTGACGCGGATTCAAACGACGCCGGTGACGAAGGACGAGCTCGAGCTGGCGTTCGTGAAGCGCCGGTCCCGTCTCTACGCCGAGTACGAGAGCACCGTCGGGTTCGGTCGCGCGAATCTTCTCGCGAGCTTCGCCCTCTTCGACGACGACCCGGCGATCATCAACCGGCTCGAAGACGAGTTCAGGAAGGTCACACCCGACCTGATCATGAACACGGCGAAGGATTACCTGCGCACCACCAATCGCACGGTGGTCACGTTGAGGCCGAAACCTGCAGCAGCCGGCAAGGGACTGTGAGGGCTGCCATGCGCGTGAGAACAACGCTCGCCATCGGCACGCTCGCCGCGCTCGCCTACGCGCCCACCCTTGGACGGCCGGTTGTCGTCGGCGCGCAGACGCCGCAGGCGCCCGCGTTTCCATCCACGCCTCCCAAGCCCGGCGCGCCGCGTGACTTCCACGTGCCGGCGCCGCGCCGCTTCACGCTCGAGAACGGACTCGAGGTGGCGCTGGTGCAGTGGGGCAACATGCCGAAGGTCCGGGTGACGCTGGACGTGCGTTCGGGCAACGCCTTCGAAGGCGCCAAGGAAGTCTGGCTGGCGGATCTGACCGGAAATCTGATGCGCGAGGGAACGGCGACACGATCCTCGACGGAGATCTCGCAGCAGGTCGCGCGGATGGGCGGGTCGCTGAACGTCAACGTCGGCGGTGACACGACGACGATCGGCGGCGACGTGCTCACGGAATTCGGACCGCGGCTGATCGAGCTCGTCGCCGACGTCGTTCGCAACCCGAAGTTCCCGGAATCGGAGATTCCGCGCCTCAAAGCCAACCTGTCGCGTCAGCTCTCGGTCGCGCTCAGCCAGCCGCAGCAAGTGGCGCTCGAAAAGTTCCGGGCGGTGCTCTATGGCGATCATCCGTACGGCCGGTTGCTGCCGACCGCCGAGATGATTCAGAGCTACTCGATCGATCAGATCAAGCAGTTCTATCAGTCGACCTACGGCGCGGGGCGCTCGCGGCTCTACGTCGTCGGACGTTTCGATCCGGCTGCGGCCGAATCCGCGGTGAAGCAGGCGTTCCTCGCCTGGGGCAAGGGATCGCCAGCCCACGCCGTGCCACCGAAACCGGTGTCGACCCGAAGCGTGCACCTCGTCGATCGTCCGGGCGCGGTGCAGTCGACGCTGGTCATCGGCTTGCCCGTCATCGATCCGACGCATGCCGACTTCATCCCGCTGACGGTCATGGACGCCCTGCTGGGCGGGTCGTTCGCCTCGCGCATCACCAAGAACATCCGCGAAGACAAGGGTTACACCTACTCGCCGTACAGCGAGCTTTCGACCCACTATCGCGACACCTACTGGGCCGAGAACGCGGACGTGACGACCAACGTGACGGGACCCTCGATCAAGGAAATCTTCGCGGAGATCGAGCGTCTGCAGGCGGAGCCGCCGGCGCGTGAAGAGCTGACCGGCATTCAGAACTACCTGGCGGGCACCTACATTCTGCAGAACTCGAGCCGTGGCGGCATCACCGGACAGCTGCAGTACATGGATCTGCACGGCCTGCCCGCGAGCTACGCTGACGAATACGTGAAAAAGGTCTTCGCGGTTACGCCGCAGCAGATCATGGACGTCGCGAAACAGTACCTGCAGAAGGATCGCGCCACGATCGTCGTCGTCGGCGACAAGAAGGTCATCGAAGATCAGATCAAACCGTTTGGCAAAATCATCGACTCGAAGTAGTCGAGAGGCTCATGCAGGACATCCGCTACGCGCTGCGATCGCTGCGCAAGCAGCCAATCTTCACCACCATCGCCGTGCTGACCCTCACGCTCGGCATCGGTGCCAACACGGCGATCTTCAGCCTCTTCTATCAGATTCTGCTGAAACCGCTGCCGTATCCGGACGAGAAGCGGCTGGTGTTCATCTGGAACATGTACCCGTTGATGGGACTGCCGCAGGCGAGCGTGTCGATCCCGGACTTCATCGATCGCAAGACGCAGGCGCCGGCAATCGAGGATGCGACGCTCTTCACGATGCGCGCGGTCAATCTCGCCGAGGGAGGCCAGCCGGAGCAGTTGCGCGCGCTGGCGGTGACGCCCTCGTTCTTCACGACCCTGCAGCGCAGCCCGTTCCTCGGGCGCGGCTTCACTGAAGACGAGGCGAAGCCGGATGCCAACCGGTTTGCCATCCTCTCGTACGGTATCTGGGCGTCGCGCTTCGGAGCGGATCGATCGATTGTCGGCCGCGACATCCGCCTGAACGGGGTCGCGCACCGCGTCGTGGGCGTCCTGCCATCCGACTTCGAGATGCCAGGACGCGACGTGGCAGTGCTGCTGCCGTTCGCGTTCACGCCGAATGACATGTCCGATCAGTCACGCGGCAACGAGTTCAGCTCGATGATCGCGCGGCTGAAGCCTGGCGCGACGATCGATCAGGTGAACGCCCAGATCAAGACGATCGTCGATCGCAACCTCGACCGCCTTCCGCAGTTTCAGTCGTTCGCGCGCACGAGCGGGTTCGGCGGCTACGCCGTGCCGATTCGCGAACAACTCGTCGGCGATGTGCGGCGGCCGCTCTACGTGCTCCAGGCGGGCGTGCTCGTCGTCCTGCTCATCGCGTGCGCGAACGTGGCGAATCTGCTGCTCATGCGGGCGACCGGCCGCTACCGTGAGCTGGCGATTCGCACGACGCTTGGCGCCGGGCGGTGGCGAATCGTGCGCCAACTCCTGACCGAGTCTGTCGTCCTGTCGACGCTCGGCGGGATCGGTGGGCTCGCGCTCGGCTACGTGGGGGTGCGGGCGCTGGTGGCGCTGAGCGCCCAGCAGCTGCCCGTCCTTGCCGGCGCATCACTGCATCCGGCCGTGCTGCTTTTCACGCTGGCGCTCGCAATCCTGACGGGTTTCGTCTTCGGCCTGGTCCCCGCGTTGACTGTCGCGCGTGGCGACACTGCGGCGGTGATGAAAGACGACAGCACGCGATCGTCGGCGTCTCGGGGTACGGGTGCCACACGGCAACTGCTTGTCATCGCCGAGACGTTCCTTGCGCTGGTCCTGCTGGTCGGCGCGGGGCTGCTCATCAAGAGCTTCGCGCGGCTCCGCGACGTCAATCCCGGATTCTCCATCGAGAACGTCCTGACAGCGCAGATCTCGCTCCCCGCAGCCCGCTACGCGGATGCCCCGGCCCGCAGCGCGTTCTGGCAGCGTCTCATCGAGAAGGCGCGGGCGCTGCCCGGCGTGACCTCGGCCGGACTCACTTCGAACGTGCCTTTCAACGGCAACGTCAGCTCGGGCTCGTACTCGATCGTCGGGTACACGCCTGGTCCCAGCGAGGCGAACCCGCACGGCCGGCAGGAAGTCGTGGGCGGCGATTACTTCCGCTCGATGCAGATCCCGCTCGTGGCCGGCCGGCTGTTCAACGACGGCGACACCTCCACGAGTCCGCCCGTCGTGATCATCGATCAGTATCTCGTCAACCGATACTTCTCGAAGCGAAGCCCCCTCGGCCAGCAAATCCGGCGAGGCGGTCCAAATGCGCCGCCGTTCACGATTGTCGGGGTGGTGGGCACGATCAACAGCATCGACCTCGGGCAGCCGGTCGCGAAAGAGCGTCTCTACTATCCCGTTACCCAGCAGGCGCGTCCCGGAATGGCATTGGTGCTCAAGACCGGGCTCGATCCGCAAACGCTCATCGCGCAGGTTCGGGCTGCGGTCCAGTCGATCGATCCCGAGCAGCCCATCGCCGACGTGCGGACCATGGATCAGTGGATCGCGCGGTCGCTCGAGACGCGACGGACGCCGATGATGCTGTTGGGGCTATTCGGGGCCGTTGCCCTGGTGCTTTCGGCCATCGGCATCTACGGCGTGATCGCGTTCGGCGTCGCACAGCGTGTCCGGGAGTTCGGGATCCGCCAGGCGCTCGGCGCGGATCGGCGGACCATCCTCTCACTCGTGCTCAAGCAGGGACTCACGACCGTTGCAATCGGCATCGCCCTCGGCCTCGTGAGCTCTGCCGCTGTGACGCAGTATCTCCAGAGCCTGCTCTTCGGGGTCGGCGCCCACGATCCATACGTCTTCGTCGCCGTCTCGGTGCTGCTCCTCCTCGTCGCCATTGCCGCCTGTTACATCCCCGCACGCCGGGCCACGCGCATCGATCCGATGGTGGCGCTGCGGGAGTAGAGAAAGATCAAACAGGAGATACGCTGCTAGAACCCGATGGCGATCGCGACCACGATCGCGATCGCCCCTAATCCGAGGAGCGCCCCGTAGAGCGGCGTGACGAACGACAGCCAGTCCTCGTAGCGGACGCCTGCGGCGGTGATAACGGCCATCAGCGCGCCGTTGGTGGGCGTAATCAGCTCGGTAAGCCCTGCCCCGAATTGATAGGCGAGCACGGTCACCTGGCGGGACAGCCCGATCAAATCCGACATCGGCACGAGGACCGGCATCGTCAGCACTGCCTGACCACTCACGCTCGGGACGGGGAAGTGCAGCGCGGCCTGCAGTGCCTCCATCGCGAGCGCGCAGACGACGACCGGCAACGTCTGGAGTGGCGTGACCAGCGCGTTCACGACGGTGTCGATGACGTGGCCCTGTTCGAGGACGACGAAGATCGCACGGGCGAAGCCGATGATCATGCCGGCGAACGCCATCGCCGCGAATCCGGTCACGAACGACCGGGCCGTCCCTTCCAGGCCGAGCCCCCCGATGAGGCCGCAGACCACGCCCATCGCGAAGAAGAGCGCCGACATCTGATCGAAGTCCCACCCGAGCCGCATCACGCCGTACATGAAGACGGCAAAAGTCGCGAGCACGATGACGAGGATGGCCGCGCCGCGCGCGCTGAGCCCCGCCTCTTCGACGGCATCGTTCGCCTGCGGTGCGGTACGAGTGAGGACGGCGTGCCGCCAGGTGCCCCAGATCCAGACCGCAAGCGCCAGCACGAGAAGGATCATGCGGAAGCCGGCGCCTGAAAGGAGCGGCAGGCCTGCGAGCTTCTGCGCGATCTGCGCCTGGAACGGATTGATCGGGCTGAACGCTGCCCCAACCCCTGCCGCACCGATGCTGATTGCCACGGCGGTGAGCGCATCGAACCCAAGGCGGCGCGTCACGAGGAGCAGTACCGGCACGAGCGCGATGATTTCTTCCGACATGTTCTCGAGTGCGCCGCCGGCTGCGAACGCGACCGAGACGATGGGAATCATCAGCGCTTCGCGGCGCTGCATGCGCCGCACCAGCCAGTCGACCGCCTGTCGCAGGGCCCCGGTTTCGTCGACCACCGTGAACGCGCCGCCCACGAGGAACACGAGAAAGACGACAGATCCCGCTTCGGCCAGGCCCTTCGGGATGGCCACGAGCGCGTCGAAGATGCCGACCGGACGAGCGGGGACGCGGTGGAACGTTCCCGAGACCACGACCTGCCTGCCGGTGACGGGATCCGGGCGGCGATCGTATTCGCCCGCGGGCAGCAGGTAGGTCAGAGCCGCCGCCAGGATGATCCCGGCGGTCAACAGCGTGAGAGGATGGGGGAAGCGGGACGTCATCAGTCTGTCGGGTGCGCGCGCCAGGGATCGTCGCCTGGCGGGCGGAGCCGACTATAATCGAGATCGCGGTCGCCAAAGGGGGCTCGACGTTGCTGACGATTGAAGAACGACGCGTCGGGGACGTAACCATCCTCGAGCTGCGGGGCCAGCTCGTTCTCTACGAGGGCGAGGTCACGTTCAGGACGACGGTCGACCGCCTCTCACAGGAGGGGCAGCGCAAGATCGTGGTGGACTTGCGCAACGTCGACTACATCGACAGCGCCGGTGTCGGCATTCTCGTCGGCAAGTATCTCAGCATGCGCAGGCAGGACGGCGACGTCAAGCTGCTGCACCCGTCGCCCAGGACGCTTCGCGTAATGGGCATCGCTCACCTGCTCACGGTGTTCGAAACCTTCGAGACAGAGGATGCGGCCGTTCGCAGCTTCGAGCAGGGCACGAAAGCCAAGGGACACTGAACAGCAGGCGCTCTGGCTACTCGATCTTGATCAACTCGACGTCGAACACCAGCGTGCCCTGCGGTCCGGATCTTCCGGCGTACGCGAGTTTCTCGGGAATCCAGAAGCGCCGCTTCTCGCCCTCGACCATCAGCTGTACGCCTTCGATCCAGCCGGGAATGACTTCGTTGAGCTCGAACGTCGCTGGTTCGCCACGCACGACGGAGCTGTCGAACATCTTGCCATCGGTCGTCCAGCCAGAATAGTGAACCGTGACGCGATCGGTGGCCGCGGGATGTCGCGTGCCGCTGCCCGGCTTGAGCACCCGGCACGCCAGTCCTGACGGCGTCTTGACGGCATCAGCCGGCGGCGCAGCGACGTCGGGCGGTACCTCCACGCCGCCGCCACAGGCTCCGCAGATCATGAGTGAAACCAGGAAAACGGTCGCGGTCCAGGTGCGAAGCCACATCCGCCGACTATAATCGGCACTCGTGGACTCACGCAATCGATGACGTTCTTCGCCGCTCTGCTCCTTTCTTCGTCGTTGTTCACCTCGCCTCAGGACCCTCCTCAAGCTCGTGCGAATGACTGCAGCACGTGGCAGGACTGCCGCACGCGCGCGCTCGACGCGGCGGCGCGCCAGGACTACGAGGCATTTCACGATCTCGCCTGGCGCGCGGTGCAGAAGGGCCCGAAGAACGATCCGGGGCTCATGACGATGCTGGCCCGCGCGCAGAGCTTGAGCGGACGGCCACTCGATGCGCTCGTGATGCTCCACCGCCTCGCCGCCGCGGGCGTGGCCACAGATGCGGCAACGAACGATGATTTCCGGCGCGTCCGCGCGCTTCCGGGATGGGAGGACTATCAGCGGAGCCTCGAGGGTCGCGGTCTCACTGCGCCCGAACCGCGCGCGTCCGCGGAAAAGACCGCGTCGCCCGCTGCCACACCCGAGCGCGGAGCCACACCCGAAGCCATGCCGAAGTCCGGCGCACCTCTTGGGGAGCCCACGCCGGGCGCGGGGCCGTCCGAAGCGTTCCGGTTCTCGACGCTGCTGCCGTTTGTCCCGGCGGGGCTGGCTCACGACCGCGTATCCGATCGCTTCATCGTCGGCGATCGCGACGCGCGGAAGCTCGCGATCGTGGACGACGTGTCGCATCGCGTGGCCACGATGGCCAGCGCGCAGAGCGCCGGCTTCGGCAAGATTGATGCGCTCGAGATCGACGTGCGGCAAGGCGATCTCTGGGTGATCAGTACCGAGCCCGCCGACGGCCGCACGGCGCTCCACAAGCTGCAGCTCATCTCGGGCCGCCTGCTCTACACGGTGCCGGCGCCGGACAAAGTCGGTCCGGCCCACTTCACGGACGTGGCCGTCACCTCACGCAGCACCATCCTGGTTCTCGATGCGCTGGGTCAACGGTTGTTCAGGGTCGAGGCGAAGTCCCACGATTTGCAGCTCGCCTCGAAGATCGAGGTGGACCGTGCAACCAGCCTCGCGCCGGAATCCGAAGGAATCGTGTATGTCGCGCACGAGAAAGGTATTTCGCGCGTCGATCTCGCGTCGCGCCGCGCGAAGGCGCTCAAGGTGAACCGGAAAGTCGATCTCTCCGGCATTAAACGGATTCGCTGGCACCGTGGCGCGCTCCTGGGCGTCCAGAAATCGGGCAGCGGCGTCTATCAGATCGTTCGGATCAGACTGGATTCCTCGGGCGGGACGGCGCTCGGCCTCGACGTGCTCGATCGTAACGTGTCGATGAGCGATCCCACGTCCGCAACGCTCTCGGGCGACGTCCTCTACTACCTCGCCAGCTCGAACGCGGCGGATCAGGCCGGCGGCGAAACCATCATCCGCCGCGTCTCTGTCAAGTAGCCGCCTACGGCGGGCCTTCCCATTTACCATTTGCCATTTACCATTTGCCATCCCGTTAGGGCGAGCGCTGCCTCGATGACGCGAGCCGGCGTCCATCCCCTCGCTCGCAGATCGCGGACGCCCGTGTCGCCGTCCGACTTACTGAGCTTCTGCGTCGGCGACTTCATGATCAGCGGATGGTGCAGGAAGGCCGGCGGCGTTGCGCGTCCGAGCAGGCGCGCGAGCCGGATCTGACGGCCGGTTGACGCGAGCAGGTCTACACCACGCACGATGAGATCGATGTGTTGCCGCCAGTCGTCCACCGTGACCGCGAACTGGTAGGTCCAGTTTCCAATTCGATCGCGAATCAGGAGATCGCCGCACTGCGCGGCCGGGTTCTGGGATTGCCGGCCGAGCCGCAGATCGTCGAAGGTCTCATCGTCGTCGTCCATGCGCACGCGCCAGCCGATCGCTTCGTCGAGCGGCAGGCCGCGATCGCGACATCGATTGTTGTAGCGCAGCTCCGCGGACTCGGGCGCGTCATTTCCGGCGGCGATCGCCTTGCGCGTGCAGTCGCAGCCGTAGATCAGCCCCTTCCGTTCAAGAATCCCAACAGCATCCAGATACACGGTCTCGCGATCGCTCTGACGACCCTCGCATCGTCCGGCCCGGAAGGCGTCCGTGGGGAAGATGTCTGGCTGGAATCCGAGCCAGTCCAGATCGTCGAGGATTGCGGATTCGAATTCAGGTCGTGACCGCTCGCGATCGTGGTCTTCGATTCGAAACAGCACCTGTCCGTCGCGGGCGCGTGCGGCTTCCCACACCAATACAGCGTTGAGCACGTGACCGAGATGGAGCAGACCTGTCGGTGCGGGAGCGAATCGCGTGATCAAATCACGACCGGGGCAGAATTGTAATCGGTCCGCGGATTCGTAACGGGCGTTGGGGCCATCATTAACGCGAAAAACCGCGAGCCCTGCGTATTCCTCAGCAAATACGTTATTCGATGCGCCGGATCGATGCGGAACGAGTGTTGCCCTTAGAAGGAAACAGCAACGGCACCTCTCCTCCAAAACGAGGGCAGGACGGGAGCCTCGAGGCTTCCGTCCTGCTGTCTCGTTTCTCCGGAGCCCACATCATGAATCTGTTTTCGGCGTTCGCGACCGACGTTGCGATCGACCTCGGTACAGCCAACACCTGCGTCTTCGCACGCGGCCGCGGCATCGTTCTGAACGAACCCTCCATCGTCGCGTTCAACACCGCGAAGGGGTCCATCGAAGCCGTCGGAACCGAGGCGCACGAAATGCTCGGCCGTACCCCTGCGAACATCAAGCCCGTGCGACCGATGAAGGACGGCGTGATCGCCGACTTCGACGCCGCCGAGAAGATGCTGATGTACTTCGTCCGGAAGGTGCAGGGCCGTAGCCCGTTGCGCCGGCCGCGTCTGGTGATCGGAGTACCGCCCGAGATCACGCAGGTCGAGCGGCGGGCCGTGAAAGACAGCGGGTTCAGGGTCAAGGCGAGCGAAGTGCACCTGGTCGACGAGCCAATGGCCGCCGCAATCGGTTCAGGATTACCCGTGACCGAGGCTGCGGGCAACATGATCATCGATATCGGCGGCGGCACGACCGACATCGCGGTGATCTCGCTTGCGGGAACGGTGTACGGCCGGTCGCTGCGGGTCGCGGGCAACGCCCTCGACGAGGCGATCATGCAGTACATGCGGCGCACGCATAACATGCTGATCGGCGAGCGCACGGCCGAACAGATCAAATGCGAAGTCGGATCGGCTGCGCCGCTCGATCAGAAGATGTCGATGGAAGTGAAGGGCCGCCACTTGCTCGAGGGTGTGCCGAGGACGGTACAGATCACCGACATTGAAGTTCGCGATGCCCTGGCCGAACCGATTCGGATCATCGTGCAGGCGGTCCGCGACGCGCTCGAACGCGTTCCACCGGAGCTCTCGGCCGACATCTTCGATCGTGGCGTTGTCCTGACCGGCGGCGGTGCGCTGCTCCGCAATCTCGACAAACGGCTGCGCGAAGAGACCGGGCTTCCGGTAATGGTGGCCGAGAACCCGCTGACCTCCGTCGTTCTTGGCGCCGGCAAAATGCTGACGGACCTCGCGCTGCTGCGAAAGGTAACGACGGAATGACTTCTGCGCCTGCCTGAAGGCGGGCGATGCGGATCAGTCGTGTGCGGTTTCAGCTCGAACCTGTAGCGTTCGGCCTCTAGCCGGACGGGTTTTGACCCGCCAAAAACTCGTCGGATCTCTGTGATCCGGCGGCGATCGGATCCGTCCGTTCGCTCGTCCCTCCTTCACCGTTGTTATCCAGAGAACGGCGGTTTCTTGAGGCGAGGGGTTATGATTTGTCACCATGACGGGCTCTTCCCGCGCCAGTCGTGGATAGATCTGGCTCAAACCTCACCTCGACCGCCGATCTGCTCAAGCGCGCACGCCAGGGCGATGACGACGCGCTGAACGATCTGTTCAGGCGGCATCTGTCTCCGCTGCGCCGCTGGGCTAGAGGGCGTCTGCCCAAGTGGACGCGCGATCTGCGCGATACCGAAGATCTCGTGCAGGAAACGCTCACGCAGACCCTGCGCCGGATCGATGCATTCGAGCCGCGTCACGAAGGTGCCTTGCAGGCCTACCTCCGTCAGGCGCTGATCAACCGCGTCCGCGACGAGGTCAGACGTGTGAACCGGTACCCGGCCCCCGAGGGGCTGGACGATGCGGATCATCCGGTGGATGCGGCGGCGTCGCCGCTCGAGGAAGTGATAGGTGCGCAGGCGATGGAAAACTACGAATCAGCGCTGCAGCGTCTCAGGCCCGAGGAGCGTGAGCTCATCATCGCGCGTGTGGAGATGCAGCAGAGCTACCAGCAAATCGCCGTCGCGCACAACCGATCCAGTGCTGACGCCGCCCGCATGGCGGTGACGCGCGCGTTGCTCCGGCTGGCCGAGGAGATGGACATTGAACGGTGATCGTCAGGGCGCGCTCGCCCGCGTGGCTGAATCGGTCGCCGACGGCGAACGCGTGGATTGGGCCCGCGTCGAAGCGGACACCGTCGAGGGCCGCGACCGGCGGATAGTCCGGCATCTGCGTCTCGTCGAGAACATCTCGGCGCTCTACCGCAGCATTCCCCCTGAGGCCGACGGACTCCCAGCGGCAGTCGACGACGAGGAAAACGTTCCCCCGGGTCCGCGCTGGGGGCGGCTCGTGCTCCTCGAGCGAATCGGGCAGGGGATGTCATCCGAGGTGTTCCGCGCCTGGGACACCGAGCTGCATCGCGAGGTCGCACTCAAGCTGCTCCTGCCCGAGGAGACGGGAGCCAACGACGCACACGCGCGCATTCTCCAGGAAGCGAGGCGTCTCGCGCGGGTGCGGCATCCGCACGTCGTGCAGGTCTACGGCGCCGAGCGCCACGACGATCGTGTCGGCCTCTGGATGGAACTGGTGCGAGGGGAGTCGCTCGAGCACATTCTGAAGGCGCGCGGCGCATTCGGCGCGCGCGAAGCCTCGGCGATCGGTCAGGATCTCTGCGCCGCGCTTGCGGCGGTGCATGGAGCCGGACTGCTGCACCGCGACGTGAAGGCGCAGAACGTCGTGCGTGAAGAGGGCGGCCGTATCGTCCTCATGGATTTCGGGACCGGCGAGGAGCTTCGGAGCGACGTCGGGACCGCACGGCTCGTCGGGACACCGCTCTATCTGGCGCCGGAGATCTTCCGCCGGCAGCCCGCCTCACCATCCTCCGATCTGTACAGTCTCGGCGTGCTGCTCTTCTATCTGGCCACGGGCGAATTCCCCGTGACCGCCGGAAGCATGGAGCAGCTCTCGAAGGCGCACGGGACCGCCAGGCGGCGCCGCATGCGCGATCTGCGCGCCGATTTGGCTGCGTCGTTCGTACAGGTCGTCGAGCGCGCGGTGGATCCCGAGCCGTCGGCACGATTCGGCAGCGCGGGAGAAATGGAGGCCGCCCTCGGCGACGCGGCGGAAGGATTCCAGCGCGGCAGAACGGAACCAACGCCGGTCACGCCGCCGAAGGCGCAGCTGCGTCCGTTCTGGATCGTGGCGGCTTCGTCTCTCGTCGTCATTCTCGCGCTCATCGTCTGGTCGGCGGTGTCGCGATTCGGGGGAGCGACGCCTGCACTGCATCGCATGGCCGTCCTGCCGATGACCGATCTCTCCAGCCCGACGACGCCGCCTTACCTGGCGGCGGGTCTGACCGATCAGCTCACGTCCACACTGGGACAGATCGAGGCACTGCAGATTACGCCGCGGTCATCGGTCGCCGACGCCAAAGCGAGTGGTCTCGACCTCGCCGCGCTCGCGAAACGCCTCAACGTGGATGGATTCATAGAGTCGAGCGTGGTGGTCTCGAACGGCGGATCGGGGACACCGGAACGCGTCCGCGTGAATGTCGGGGTAATCGCCGCGGGCTCCGGCTCGGTCATCTGGTCGAGAAGCTTCGAGCGGGCCATGGGGGACACACTGGCACTCGAGACGGAGATCACGCGCTCGATCGCGCGGGCGGTGCAGGCGGCGATCTCGCCAGCGGAGGCCGGTCGCCTCGACCGCGCGCAACAGCGGCGGACCACTGCCGATGTGGAGCGCGCCTGTTTCGAAGGACGCTACAACCTGATGATGGCCGATCGCGCGCAGGTGGCGAACGACGCATTTCAGCGGGCTGTGGAGCTCGACCCTGAGTACGCGCCCGCACAAGCCGGCCTGGCCGCCAGCTACCGGCAACTGGGGCAGACCGGACGCTTGTCGCATCCCGAATCACGGGCACTGTCGCTGGCGGCCGTAACGAAGGCGCTGACGCTCGATCCGGACTCGAGCGACGCACAGACGACGCTGGCCGATCTGAAATTCGCGTACGACTGGGACTGGGCTGGAGCGGGGGAGGCCTACTCCAAAGCGCTCGATCTGAACGGCAGTTCCCTGTACGCCCGGCTGCAGTACTCGCGCTATCTCATGGCGATGCGCCGCTTCGAACAGGCGTTGGTTGAGGCCGAACGTGCTGAGAATCTCGATCCGTCTTCGATCGATGCGGCGCAGGTCAAAGGGCTTGTCCTGTACTACAAACGCGACTATCAGGGCGCAGTGGACGCGCTGAATCACGCGGTCACGCTCGGCGTGGATCGGCCCGGGACGCACCTGCTGCTCTCGAGGGTCCATGCCGCACGTGGTGCCTTCGAGGACGCCATCGCCGAGACCAAGCTTGCCCTCAGCCTGTCCAAGAACGAGATCCCTGGCTGGCGTGCACACCTGGTGATGCTCACGGCCATGGCGGGTGATCGGTCGGCGGCAACTGACGGCCTCGCGACGCTGATCGCCGAATTGGAGAAGTCCTCAATTCGCCTGGCCCCCGAGCATCTCGGTTATGTGCATCTTGCGCTGGGCAATCGCTCGCAGGCGCTCACGTTCCTCGAGGAGGCCGTTGACACCCGCGATCCCGACATCGTCTTCATCGCGGTCGATCCCCGGCTCGACCCGCTCCGCAGTGAACCACGTTTCCAGCAGCTGATTCAGAAGCTCGGTCTGCCCTGACATCAGCTTTGACAGACATCAGCCTTGCCCTTGACCAGGTTGCAGCCGTGACCTAGACTTCGTCGTCTGTAGCAGAGGAGTGTGTCAGTGGCAAAGAAGGCGAGCAAGAAGACGAAGGCGAAGGCGCGTAACGCGAAGCCGCGATCAGCGAAAAAGGCGACGCGCGCCGCGAAATCCGCGGCAGCCAAGAAAGACCGGGTTGACCTGAAGAAGATGCGCAAGGATCTCGAGCGCGCGCTGGCCCACGTTCGTCTGAAGCCGGCGAGGGACGTCGCAGCCGTTCAAGAGGGCGTGGATACGGCGACGATCCTGACGCGGATGATGTCCGAGATCGACCAGATTTGCGGGAACGGTGAGTGCGGCGACACGATGATCATTCCGCCTCCGCCGCCAAACAACTGATGGACGTTTGAGGCGTGCGAGCTGCGGAGGCACGGGTTCGCAGGTCACCCCATCTCGTTCTCTACTGGCGGCGTGACCGTTTCGTCGCACGCAATTACGCCACCGCGACGACCGCCACCATCCCCCCTGAGATCGCGGGAATCCTGGATTTCTGCAGCGAGTGGAGGACGCCGGCTGAAATAGCCGCCGTCCTCAACGTCACGGCTCCCCTCGTGTCACCACTGATCCGGAAGCTCGTGGATCGAACCTTCCTCGAACGCTCAGATCGGAAACCCGATCCGCGCGAACGTGCGATGAGCGCCCTGGATCCCTGGAATCCGGAGGCCGGCTTCTTCCACACCGCGACCAAGACGGTGAAGTACGTGTCGGTTCGAGAGTCGACGAGGCGCACGGTTCAACGGGCTCGCGAACTCCCGATGCCCTCGCCGGTGAAGCGCTACCGCGGTGCCGCGACGCTCGATCTGCCTCGTCCCGATGCGTCGGGCGAGTTCGCACGCGTGGCCCTCCAACGCCGGACGTGGCGGCGATTCTCGAAGCGACCGGTGACGCTGCAGGATCTGGCCACTGTCCTCGGGCTGAGCGCGGGCGTTCAGCAGTGGGTGCGATCGGCGTCCGGCGACGTTCCGCTGAAAACCTCGCCCTCCGGAGGCGCGCGGCACCCCATCGAGCTTTACGTGGTTGTCCGTAACGTCGAGGGCCTCCGCGCCGGCCTCTACCACTACGCCGCGGGCCGTCACGGACTGACCAGGATCGGCGGGCCGGTGGCGGATGCGCGAATCAGATCGTACGTCCCATCGAGCGGCTACTTCGCGAAGGCGCCGGTCATGGTGTTCTTCACCGCCGTCTTCGCGCGTCAGCTCTGGCGCTACTCGTACTCCCGGGCCTACCGGGCGGCGTTGATCGAGGCGGGACACGTCTGCCAGACTTTCTGCCTGGCGGCGACGTCCCTCGAGCTGGCTCCTTACTGCCTGATGGGGCTTGCGGACACGCTCATCGAGCATGACCTGAAGCTCGATGGGGTGACCGAGACCGTACTCTACGCCGCGGGACTGGGCGTTCCTCCGCGTGGAGCTGACTGGGCGCCGCTGCCGTCGGGACAGCTGGTCAGCCGGAAAAACCCCAGACTCTAGCTCCGGAACTTAGGATTGGGCTGAGGGGTTATGCCGGACCCATCAGCGCAAGAAGTCAAAAACCGTCCTCCGCGCGCATCAGCTTACACCTGCGGAAAGGGTTTCAGCTCGTGCTCCATACGACAGTGAGGGTTTCGCCCGCGTTGGCGCGACCTTCAGGTCGGGCGTCCCGAGCTTCCCCAGGCCTCGGGGGTAGCCCCGCGAGCCCAAAGTAACGCAACGGCCGTGCTGGCTGTCGTCGAAATGTAGGCAGGCGTGAGTCAGCAGCGCCTGGGGCCTGCGCGAGCGGGGGGTAGGGCCCCGCGAGCCCTGTTCGGTCCCGCTGGCCACGGCGTTACATAAATCAGACAGCCACATGGCGGGGGCTTCGATGGACACATCAATGACGCTCAACTGGCTGGAAATGCGCCAGGTCGGCAATGCGCGCGCCAGACAGGACCACGAAGCGCGACTGACGCAACTGGGTAGAGAGAACGCCAGGCTGACAGACGAGTTGCAGCATCTCCGGAGGGTACATGCTGACCTCGCCGCGTCCGCCGAACAGTGGATTCGCCTGTATGAGCACGCACTGACGCGCGCGAACCAGGCGGAAGCGGGACTCACCCGGATGACCCCGCCTCGTGCGGGCCAATGAAGTCCGGACCGATGAACGACCTCACGGCTTTCGACAGGACCGCGACCCGCGTGCTGCGAACGAGGAGCGATGACCCATGTCGACGGGTAACTCGAACAACCAGCGGAATCCCATGCGCATAGCCCACACCTATCTGGACGTGCGTCCCGCGCGTGGGGTCCGCCTCATCGAACGGTCAGGCCAGATCCAGGCGTTTCCGGAACCGCACCGCACGCCGGTGCTCCCGACCGGTTGGGCGCCGCTCACGCGCGAACAGCAGGATGCCGTTCTCCACGCGTGCGACGAATCACCTGAGTGCCTCACGTTCCGCGTGGGCTCGCTGTGGGATGCCGGGACGGATTATCGCGTCTACTGCCTTACCAAGGAGGAGTGGGCCGGTTTGTGGATTGCCTCTCGTTACGTCGCAGACGACCAGGATGACGGCGGCCGGAGCGGCGACAATCGTCAGCTGCTCGGGCTCGGTTCCGATGCCGTGGATGCCGTCCGGCTCGCTCTCGACTTCTTCAACTGGGATCTCCAGTCGCACGGCGAGTCCTGGCGCCTGTCGGTGGAGGTTCCTGCCCTGCTCGACGACGATCCCCGCCGCGTTTAACGCGCGACTCCCCAACGCCAGCCGCCGCCGCACCAAAGCGGCGGCGCGCTGTTCACACGATGTTGTCTACAAAGTCGCGCCAGACCGGCACGGGATGCTGGTCGCCGAGTATCGACACGCCACAGAGGCAGGTGCTTCCGTCGTGTCCGCGTGCCGACCATACGAGCTCGGCGTTCACCCGTAGCGCCGCGAGCGGGATATCGACTTGGACCTGCGATCGCAGATCGTAGTGCTCACCGGCCACCTCGAAACGCAACCCGCCGTAGCTGACGTCAAGGAGCCGTCCAGGCGCGCCGGCGACGTCGACGGGGATGTCGGTGGTGACGCGCTTGCGCGGCCAGCGCTGACGTCGCCTGATCGCAGCGAGCTTCTCGGCCACGAGCATCAGGAAGTGCTCGGACTCGAGGGGCTGGATGACTGGCGTGATGCCGTGCCGCCACGCCTCCATTTCTGGGACGTGCTCGCGTTGCGCCGCGATGAGGATTCCCGCAAGTTCCGGCCGTCGGGTACGGCAGCTCACGATGAACTGGAGCCCGTTCAGCGAGCCGATCTTCGTCCCGGAGACGACGAGGTCGATCGGCTGCTCTGTGATGCGTCTGTAGGCATTCTCGAGCGTCCACGCCGTCGAAATGCGATAGTCGCGGCGCTGCAGAAGCTTCATGGTCTGGTGCTGCGCCGTCGGCTCATCGTCGACGACAAGAATGTGATAAGAGCGCCGGTGCATGCCCATTCTCAAAATGGCGCGGCGATGTCACTTGAGACGCGCCCGCCCAGCTCGCGCCGCTCCAGATGCGCGACGAGGGTCGCCACCGGGTCCGCCCCTGAAATCGCCGGGATAATCGGCTTATCGGCTGATCAGGGCAAAAAGTGCACCCTCTGTCAGACCGTCGACTGAGCCGCCTCGAGCGCGCACCCCGACCCGGAGTGTCTGGGGTGGGTGCCCGATGTTGGCAACTGAGGCTCGGATGGAAGCCCAGGCGCACCGGGAGATGCCGGCTGGTACTGTTGACCCAACCCAAGCTGAAGTTGATATAAACTCGTGCAACTGTTTTCATCGTTCTCGCGTAAAAACGGTCAACGCGGTCCGACTCGGAAGGGCGGTCCGCAAGGAGGATGACATATGAAGCGGTTGATCGCGTGTGTGGCGGGTGCTTTGCTGATCGGAGCCCTACCCGCCATGGCTGGCCAGGCGGCCCAGGAGAAGCCCAAGCCCGAAGCCAAAGCAGACACCAAGACCCACACGGCGAGTGGAACGGTGACGGCAGTCTCGGGTTCCTCGATGACCGTCAAGACCAGCAAGGAAGAAATGACGTTCGCCGTCGACGAGAAGACCGACGTGACCGTCACCGGCGGAACTACGAAGACGCAGGCCGCGAAGGCGGCCGGTACCAAGACGGTCCTCACGGACTTCGTCGCATCCGGCGACACGGTGACCGTCAAATATCACGACATGGGCACCGAGAAACACGCCGCGCGTGTCCAGGTGACTCACAAAGCCAACGTCAAGAAGTAGACTCGACCGCCGCAGGGGCCCCGGCCAGGGCCCCTCGCGGCAGGTTTTGCCCCCCTTTCGCCTCTCTTCCTCAGCTCTTCTTCCCTTGTCTTCCCCGGCATCTCGATTGCTTTTGTCTGGGTGCAGGAGCGGCTATGAAGGGAAGAGACGACAAGCTTTGTTACCTCGACGCCTCAAAGCTCGTGAGCTCTGTGGGGACGCTTTCACACGTCGACCTGAGGGGCACCGACGATCGCGTCCTCGGTGTGCTCGACGGTATCGTCATAGACCCGACCGAGCGAAGGCTGAGGTATTTCGTTGTCGAGTCAACCGGCTGGTTGCGGCGTAAACGGTTCCTCTTGCCTGCGGACGGGGCAGCCCGCGTCGATAACGATCTCGGTGAGCTTCGGCTCGAAGTGGACTCAGAGGATCTTTCTGGCTGCGAAGAGTTCAAGACCGGTTCAGTCAGAGATTTTTCTGACGACGATCTCATCGCGGGGTTGTTTCACTCGCGCGTGCAGTAGAAGCTGACCGGCTCGCTCACCGGATTGGTGCGCGAGCCCGCGCCAATCCATCCTGAGCCGCCCGCGACTCCGGGTCCACGACAAGCGCTTCTGCAAACCACCGCAGCGCCGCCCGCCGATCCCCGGCCTCGAGTTCCACCAATCCCAGATTGACATACGCCGCGCTGTCACGCGGATCGTGCTGCAACGCCGTTTGAAACGCGCGACGCGCCTCGTCGCGGCGCCCCAGGTTGGCTGCCGCGGCGCCGACGACGTTGAAGAGTCGAGGATCGTGGTTGGTATCGGTGGCGGCATCCTCGCTGATTCGCAGGCTGTCGGCGAATCGTCCTTCGAGCAGGGCCGAGACGGCGGCGTAATAGCGTGACGAGGCGCGAGCCGGCCATCGCGCTTGAAGCTGCGCGACGACGGCGTTGAGCCGCCCGGCATCGCCGGCGTCGGCAAGCACAGAGGCGGCCTGCTCGAATGCGCGAGGGTCGTGTTCGAGCGACACCATCAGCGGGCGCACCGCTTCGAGAGCATCCTCGGTGTTACCCATCGATGCGAGGATCTTCGAGAGCTCGATGTGCGGCATCACGCTCAGCGGCAGCCGGCCGGCTATTTCCCGCAGCCGTCGCAACGCCTCCGCTTCGTGTCCCGTGGCGGCGGCCGAGTCGACGAACCCAGTCCATCCTTCATCATCCGCAGGCGCGAGCGAGACGGCTTTCGAGAGCGCCTCGAATGCCAGGCTGTAAGCTTCCGCCTTCAGCAGCATCCGGCCCCGGTCCCTCCACACGACAGGGTCGTTGCTGTCACGCATCGCGCGCACCAATGCCGGCAAGCCGTCGGGCGTTGCGAGCGCGCGGAGTACAGCAGCGTTGTCGGCGGCAGGTTTTCCGACGAGGCTTCGTGGCGCAGTGAATTCGAGCCGCATCCGATCGTCGGTCTGCACGAGGCGACCCGACGCGTATGCGGCAAGCTCCTTCGGCCCTCCCACCCACGTCGACAGCAGAGTGTCGACGCTTCGGACGCCGACCTCGTCGAGATCCGCGGCGACATTCGGACGGCCGAACGCCTGCCCAAGTCCGGCGAGCCGATCAAGGGTACCCGCCGGCGAACCGATGAGGAGCAGATCGCTCTCGCCGACGAGCCACATCGTCCCCTCGGGGAACACCGACTGGAACGTCGCCGCAATCGATCGCAGGTCGGCGTCGCTGATGTCGTAGGTGTGCGCCCACTGGCACAGGATGCCGTCCGGGTTGAGCGCGTGCCGGGCGGCCACAAAGAACTCGCGCGTGAAGAGCGCCGCGACGCCGGCCATCCATGGATTCGATGGCTCGGAGATGATCACGTCGTACTGCCGGCCTGTCAGCATCACATGGGAACGCCCGTCGCCGACGATGAGATGCGAGCGCGGATCGGAGAGTGCCCGTTTGTTTTCGATCTGGAAGAACTCCGAAGCGCGGACGACCTCTGGAGAGATTTCCACCGTATCGGCACGCTCAATCGGGTGGGTCAGCCCCGCGCCAAGAGTGACGCCGCTGCCCAGTCCGATGATCGCGATCGCGCGCGGATGCGGGTGGAGCAGCAGCGGCAGATGTGCGAGCAGCTTCTGCGTCAGCATGTCGCCGCCGTTCGACGCGTCCACTTTGCCGTCGATCGCGAGGGCACGGGTCCCGGCCAGACGGCGGACCGACACGGTTGCGGCCGCGCCCTCGCGGTAGTAGAGAACCGTCCCGGCGCGCATCGCGGACACGAGATCGGCCGTGCGAACGTAAGCGGCGTACTTGTAGGCACCGCTCGACAACAAATCGGTATCCCAGCCCGGTGCGCTCCAGATCACACCCGCCGCGACCAGAATCGCGAGCGTGCCCGCGAGCGCGTCGCGCCGGCCCGGTCGCGCCGCGACGAGCGAGGCCAGCGCCGCGGTCAGCGCGATTGCCGAAACAGCCAGCAGCGTGCGCTGCAGACCCAACCAGGGAATCAGCAGGAATCCCGAGAACAGCGCTCCCGCGATTGCGCCAGCGGTGTTCGCCGCGTACACGGCGGCGATCCGCGCAGCCGGGGCCTGCGCAGTCCGGGTGGCGAGCTGAATGCCGAGCGGAAACGCGGCGCCGAGCGCAAGCGTGAGCGGCAGCAGCAGCGACACGGCGGCGAGCGCCTGGTTGGCGACCAGCTCGATGAACCGGGTATCGATGCCGGCAGCCACTCGCGCGACGCGGAGCGCAAGCGGTTCGACTGTCGCCATGACCGCCGCTGGCGCGGCGGCCACCGCCGCGATTGCGACTGCCAGCGCCAGCGCCGGCCGCTCGATGCGAGTGACGAGCCGTGCCATGGCCGCTGAACCGAGCGCCAATCCTGTGATGAACACCGACACCATCACGCCGAATGCATAGGTGGTAGGCCCGAGAACCATCGCGAGGATTCGGGTCCATGCGACTTCGTTGGCGAGCGCGGCGAAGCCTGTCACGGCAAGCGCGATACAGGTTGGAACGAGGAGATCGGCCGGAGCCCGCGCACCCTTCGGTATTCCGCGAGAGGCGGCGGCACGAGCTGGCCTGGCCGGGCCGGGTGCGGTCTCCACCGCCGTATCCCGGGCAATCGTCCACGCCAGACCGGCTGCGATCAGATTCA
The DNA here is from genome assembly GCA_036258055.1 of Vicinamibacterales bacterium. Lineage (GTDB taxonomy): Bacteria > Acidobacteriota > Vicinamibacteria > Vicinamibacterales > 2-12-FULL-66-21 > DATAEK01. Next base: position 2,244 of record DATAEK010000344.1, on the reverse strand, counting down.
AACTGACCGCGGCAAGCGTCGTCACGCGGAGCCCGATCAGCGGCACGAGCACGAACGCCGCGAGGGTGGCGCCGATCGCGCCGCCGGCGGTGTTGACGGCATACAGCCACCCGGCGGAAGTGCCCGCGCGCCCGGGCTCGTCGACGAACCAGGCTGTTGCGACTGGGAACGTTGCGCCCATGGCCATCGCGGGCACGACGAGCACGACGGCACTCGTGACGATGCGAAGTGTGACGAAGAACACTCCCGGTGCCTCGGTGCCGTACGCCCACGCGAGCATGGGCCTGAATGCGAGGAGTGCCAGCGGTACCACGAACGCGGAGGCCGCGATTGCCACTTCGAGCGCGGCATACGTGCGGAGCGCGGCGCGCGGCGTGCGACGGGCCGCGAGTCGGCCACCCGCGAGGGCGCCAAGGGCCAGACCGCCGAGGAATGCGGCGAGTACGGTGCTCACCGCGGCGACCGTGTGACCGAGATGGAGCGTCAGGAGACGCGTCCAGACGATCTCGTACAGCAGCCCCGCGCAACCGGAGAGGAAATACGCAACGCAGAACAGCCGGCGCATGCTGGCAGGCCGGGACCTGAGGCGGTTGGGCAGGTAGGGCTGGTGGGGCGGGTAGGGCTGGTGGGGCGGGTAGGGCTGGTTGGGCGGGTCAGGGACAATCGTCGAGGATCTACCCTTGTCCACCCAACCTGCCCTCCCTGGCTTACCTGCCTACCCACCTCACCTGCCCTACCTGCCTTACCTGCCCTACCTGCCTTACCTGCCCTACCTGCCCTACCTGCCCCGCACGTCTCTCAACCGCTTCCTAGAACCCGAACCGGACGCCGAACTTCACGATGCGAGGCGTGATGATCGTGTTCACGCGCCCGAAGTACGCGGTCGTGGCCTGCGCCGCGTGGAACGCGGCCTCGGATGCGAACGCCTGCGTCAACGTATCGAAGCCCTGGCCCGCGTTCGTGTTGAACAGATTGTGGAACTCGCCGAACACCGAGATGCGGGCATGACGGTGCAGCTCGAACAGCTTGTCAGCCTTGAGCGAGAACAGGCGCAGGGTATCCGCCCGGTACGTTCCGCGCTGTTCGGCTCTGACGGTCGTCGATCCCTGCGTCAGCGTTCGCCGGAATTGCCGATCGTACGGAAGGCCACTCAGCATCTGAAGGTTCAGGCCGACGTTGATGCCCCAGGGCGCCTCGTAGGCGCCAATAACCTTGAACGAATGCGGCTGGTCGGTCGCATTGCGTCCAAGTCGATTGGCGTCAGATGCCAGGTTCGGGTTGGTGGGATCCTCGACCTGACGGCCGTCACCGAACATGATCGCGCCGTCGTAGCGCGACCACACGTACGATCCGAGCAGCTGCCAGTGGTTCGACATCCGCTTGTTGACGGTGAGTTCCACTCCCTTGTAACGGGTGGTGCCGTCCACGGTCTGCCTGCGGAACGCATCCTTGCCAACGAATGCCGCCGCGACGTCGTACAGCACGGTCGTGCCGTCATCGCCGGTGCCCGTGATGTTGTCCGGCCCGGCGTCGGCGAACGGGTGGGCGATGTACGCCGTCGTCGGGATGCCGACGTTGACGTCGGAGTAGTTGTGCGTGTACCAACGCTGCACCCAGCCGACGCTCACCGCGAGGTTGCTGATCAGTTCGCGCTGGAACCCCAGCGTGACCTCGTCGGTGCGCGGCTCTTTGATGTCTGACGCGATGCTGTTCGCCGTCGGCGTGAATCGGGAACTGGCCGGCCCGATCTCGTTGTCGTCCACGATGCCGTTGTTGTTGAGATCGCCGAACCACGGATACGTCACGACGCCGGTCGTCCGGATGATGTTGGGATTGACGACATCCGCGAAGAGCGTCGTGTACATGTGTTCGTAGTACTGGCTGTAGCTGGCCTTGGCGACGGTCTTCGCATCCTCGGTGACTTTCCAGACGACACCGATCCGGGGCGCAAACGAGTGCCAGTTGAATCCTGGATCGATCTTCGGATACGTCACGCGCGGGAACCAGCGGCCGCCGCCCCCCTCCTGTTCGGGCAGGTACCCGTCGTAGATCGCGTAGCGGAGGCCGAGGTTCAGCGTGACGCGCGGGTAGGTGATGCGATCCTGCACGAACGCCGCGATGTTCTTGATGTGCGTCTCTTGCGTCAGCGGCGTGTTGTAGGCGAGGACCTCGTTCGGAACCAGGGCACCGCTCGATGACTGCGTGTATCGGAGCCGCGTGTCCTGGAAGATCCGGAATTCATCG
>DATAEK010000341.1:0-8025 GCA_036258055.1 Vicinamibacterales bacterium | reverse complement strand
GTCGCGGGCAATGGTGAATCGCGGCCCGCAGTTCGTGCAGTTGGTGAACGGATAACGGTACCGGCGGTTCGCCGGATCGGCGACCTCTGCCAGGCAGTCGGGGCAGGTCGCGAGATCCGGCGGAATCGCGATCTCGCGCTGTGCGACCTCCACGCTGTCGACGATCGAGAAGACATCGACCGGTTCGGCCGGGATCGCGTCGGCCTGAAGCCCGCGGATGTCCGCGGCAGGCGGCGCGCCGTTCGAGAGCCGCCCGACGAACTCGTGAAGCGTATCAGCCGGACCGAAGGCGTCGATCGTCACGCCAGCCGTATCGTTCGAGACGCGACCGGTCACACCCTGCTCGGTCGCGAGCCGGTATACCCAGGGCCGGAAGCCCACGCCCTGGACCACGCCGCGAATGTGGATCCGCATCCCGAGGATCGTCACCGTGCTTCCCCCAGCGACAGCACGTACGCCGTCACATCCCAGGCGCCCTCCTCGCCAAGGGCCGGCCACGCCGGCATCGCCGTTCCGTGGATCCCTTCGCGGATCGCGAAGAACACGTGGCGCGGCGACGTGGACTCGCGCCAGGCCCGGTTCGTGAAATCACGCGGCTGCACTGACAGCCCCTCGCGTCGGATGCCCTGGCCATCGCCGCGCTCGCCATGACAAATCGCGCAGGATTCCGCGAAGATCGCGCGGCCGCGCGCGCGCGCGTCGCTCGAGGCCAGGCGCGCCTCCGGGACCTTGACCTTCCGGTACTCGGAAGGCAGGTCGCGGTCGACGTCAGCGCACGCCGACGAGACGAGCGACATCGATAGCGCCCACGGCACCAGGCGTCTCATCGGCAATCGGACGTGCGGCAGGGGTGAACGGAAAGCCGAGCGCGGCGGCTTCGTCGACGACCGCCTGCACCAGCGCGTCGAGCGACGGCGCGACCCGCGGCGACAAGCCGACGACGAGGTCCATCGTGTCCGGAACGAGACCGACCAGCACGAGCCGCGCCGGGTAGCGACCGAGCCATCGCGCGCCCTCGAGCAGATCCGAGACGCCGATCTGGTGAGGCGACAAGCGCGCCGCCACCGCCGGCGCCACCTGGTCGCCGTCGAGACGCACGAGGCTGCCCGGCTCCGAATCGGCCCTGATTGCGTCGACGAGGATGACGGTGCGCGCATCCTGCAGATACGGCAGCAGCGCCAGGCCCAGAGTGCCGCCGTCGAGGACCTGGACGCCGCGCGGCGCCCGGTACCGATCGCGCAACAACGCGATGGCCGCCCCGCCCACGCCGTCGTCGCCGAGGAGGACGTTGCCGAGGCCGAGGACGAGGAGCGGCGCGTGCCTACTCATCGATCTCCCCTCGATGCGCCCAGCGGTACGGGCCAGGCCCCAGTTCGTGCCTGGGCACCCACTTGTAGCCCGAGACGATCGAGTCGATCGTGCCGTTCTTCTCGACGGCCGCCACCAGGATGGCGCTGTACACGTGGTGAACAGTGAACCCCAGCAGCAGCCACATCACGACGTGATGGATCCACCGCGCGATCTGGAGGCCGCCGAAGAGTGGCGCGAACACCGCGAACGCGCGCAGCGGCGATCCGACCTCGGCGCTCGGCGCGTGCATCACGAGCCCGGTTCCAATCGCGAGGAAGTACAAACCGAACACGAGGAGGTATGCGGAACCCGCCACCGGGTTGTGGCCGACGTATGCCGCGGGCTTGTCGCGGAGGAACGAATAGAAGAGAACTGTGGGCAGCACGCCGTGCCGCCGCACGCCACGCACGGACAGGAATTTGTCCCATCGCGCGTACTTGTTGCCGCTGAACATCCAGATTACGCGCGCGATGACGGCGCAGGTGAAGACGATCGCCGCGTAGGAGTGGATGATGCGCATCCAGCCCATCACGAACCACTGACCTGCCGGTCCGGCTACGGTCATGAACGGCCGGCCAATGTAGAGGCCCGTCACGGACAGCACGAACAGCGACAACGCGATCAGCCAATGGGTGAGGCGAACCGGGACCTCCCAGACGTAGACCGGGACGATCTCGGACGAAGTCCCGTCGCTCATACGGCCCTCACGCTGACGACCTCGCGGCGCTTCGCGTCGACGACGTGGACGCCGCACGCCATGCACGGATCGAACGAGTGGACGGTACGGAGGATCTCGATCGGCTTCTTGGGATCCGCGACGGGTGTGCCGACGAGCGCCTCTTCGTACGGGCCGCGGCGTCCCTTGGCGTCGCGCGGGCCGGCATTCCACGTGCTGGGCACGACGCATTGATAGTTGGCGATCGTGCCGTTGTGGATCTGGACCCAGTGGCTGAGCGCGCCGCGAGGCGCTTCGTGCAGGCCGGCGCCCGACGCGTCGGCCGGCCAGGAGCCGGGATCCCACTTCGAGTTGTCGTGGATGCGGAGCTCGCCCGAGCCCATGTTGGCAGCCAGCTGATCGACCCAGTCGTCCATCTTCTCGGCCAGGACCTGTGTCTCGATCCCGCGCGCCGCCACGCGCCCGAGCGTCGAGAACAGCGCCTCGGGCCCGACGTTCAGTTTCGCCAGTACCGCTCCCACGAGCTGCTTCACGCGCGCGTGACCCGACACGTAGGCGACCAGCATCCGCGCCAGGGGACCGACTTCCATGGGCTCGTCCGCGTAGCGCGGCGACTTCAACCACGAGTACTTCTTGTCGGTGTCGAGCCGCTCGAACGGCGGATTCGGGCCCGTGAAGTTTGGAGACGTCTCCCCTTGAAACGGGTGGAGCGATGCTTCGTCGCCGCGGTCGTACCGGTACCACGAATGCGTGATGTACTCGGCGACTTTCGTCTGATCGAACGGCTCGGTCCTCGAGATGTCGCGACCGCGGATGATACCCTGCGGCAGGAACAGCGCCGGCCGTGCCGTGTCGTCCTCGGGATACTCGCCGAAGACCAGATAGTTGCCGACGCCCTTCCCGTGCCCCGCCCAGTCCTTGTAGAAGGAGGCCACCGCCAGCAGGTCGGGCACATAGACGCGAGTGACAAAATCACGCGCGCTCGCGACGAATTTCTTGAGGCCGGCAATGGTGCCGGTGTTCAGCGCGGCCTGTTTGTCGGGATCGACCGGAGTCGCCATGCCGCCGACGAGGAAGCTCTGGAGGTGCGGGTTCTTGCCGCCGAGCACGGCGTGCATCCTGATGAACTCGCGCTGCCAGTCGAGCGCCTCGAGGTAGTGCGCCACCGCCATCAGGTTCGCCTCGGCGGGCAGACGGTAGGCCGGGTGGCCCCAGTACGCGTTGGCGAACGGGCCGAGCTGGCCGCGCTCGACGAATCCCTTGACCCGATCGCGGATGCCGGCGAAGTACTTCGGGCTCGACAGCGGCCAGTCGGAGATCGACTCGGCCAGCGAGGAGGTCTTCGCGGGATCGGCCGAGAGCGCCGAGACGATGTCGACCCAGTCGAGCGCATGCAGGTGGTAGAAGTGGATGACGTGATCCTGGACGCACTGCGCGGCCATGATCAGGTTGCGTAGCAGACGCGCGTTGGGCGGCGGCACCGCCCCGATCGCGTGCTCGACCGCGCGGATCGACGCAATCGCATGCACCGTCGTGCACACGCCGCAGATGCGCTGCGCGAACGCCCACGCGTCGCGCGGGTCGCGGCCCTTCAGGATCAGCTCGATCCCGCGGAACATCGTCGATGACGACCAGGCGTCGCGGACGGCTCCGCCGTCCACCTCCGCCTCGATGCGCAGATGCCCCTCGATACGGGTGACGGGATCGACGACGACGCGGCTCATACAGCGTCCTCCTTCCCGGCGGGAGCGGATGGCGGTCCGGGTTTCGGCGGGATCGGCACCGCGCGATTGCCGACGCGCTTCATGATTTGAAGCAGTCCGTGGCCGGCAAACGCCGCGCCCACACCGAGCACGGCGTAGGCGCCGATCTTGTCGACGTTCGATCCGATGCCGAATCCCGGAATGCCGGTCAGGTGCTGGTAGAACGGCGTCATGCGATCCCAGAAGTCCGGCTCGGCGCAGCCGATGCACGGATGGCCGCAGCCGATCGGCCAGTTGGTCCCCTGGTTCCAGCGCACGTTCGGGCAGTTCTGAAATGAGACGGGCCCCTTGCACCCCATCTTGTAGAGACAGTACCCGGCGCGATGCCCCTCGTCGCCCCACTCCTCAACGTACTGGCCCGCGTCGTAGTGGGCGCGGCGCTCGCAGTTGTCATGGATCGACTTGCCGTACGCGAAGAGTGGCCGGCGGAGATGGTCGAGCGGCGGCCAGCGTTTGAACGTCAGGTAATAGACCAGCAGCGCGGTCAGGTTCTCGACGTTGGCGGGGCACGCCGACAGGTTGACGAGATTCCGTACGCCGGGGACCGCGTCGGCGACGCCGAGCGCGCCGGTGGGATTCGGAGCAGCGGCCGGGATCCCGCCGAACGCAGCGCAGGTGCCGATCGCGATGGTCGCGGCCGCGTTGCCGCAGACCTCACGCGCGATGTCGACGGCGGAGCGCCCCCCGATCGTGCAGTAGCCGCCGTTGGCGCCAGTCGGGATCGATCCTTCGACGACAGCGATGTACGCGCCCGCCCGCTGCTTGACCGTCGAGGCGAGGTTCGCTTCGGCTTCGTGCCCGGCGGCCGCCATGATCGTCTCGTGGTAGTCGATCGACAGCGTGTCGAGCACGATCTCGGCGGCGGTCGGCCGGCTCGCACGTAGGAAGGACTCGGTGTTGCCTGCGCAATCCTGGAACTCGAGCCAGACCAGCACCGGCTTGCCCGTCTGCCTGATCGCCTGCGCGATCCGGGCTGCCGCTTCGTCGGGCAACGCCAGCGTTGCGGCCATCGTGGCGCAGAAGCCCATGAACTCGCGACGCGACACTCCGCGGCGCCGGAGCTCGCTCGGCAGCCACCCCCGCGAATCGCTCATAAGTCACCTTCGCCTTTGGGATGTCTTTCAGGTTGCCGCCACGGATAACGTCCGAAGCGCGCCGGGCCGGATTCCTCCGCAGTTGTTGCGTGTTCTTCCCCAGCCGTCCGGCGGTGCTCGCGTCCCGCAGTCTCGCGGATGGGCCTGAATTCGGCCTTGGCCGCGGGGTTGCGGACCCTTCCCGGAAGGACCGAGCAAATGCCATTCCGCGAGACGATTGCGGGGATCCAGGCGGGCGCTCGATCCGCTGCCGGATTTCCGGCAGCCCGATCGCCGTGCACCGGCGGGCGGTGGCGCCGTGGTTGCACGAGCCCTGAAGAACAGGAGGCCGAGAGCGATGGCGAAGCCCTCGACGAGCCAGCCGCGTGACGAAGGGGCCGGCGCGATCTTTCGAACGATCGTCGTACCCACCGATCTGACCAATCGCACTGTGGATGCGCTGCGCCTTGCGGGCAAGCTCGCGGCCGGACGCACCCGGGTGACGCTGCTGCACGTCATCGAGATGATCCCGGGTGTCGCGTTCGACGAGCTGAAGCCCTTCTACGAGAAGCTCCGGCTGAAGGCGCAGAAGAAGCTGGCGAGCCTCGCTCATCAGGCTCGGCAAGGACCCGCCTCGATCGACTTCGCGATCGCGTATGGACCCAGGGCCGAGACGATCGTCACGGAGGCGAAGGCGCGCGGCGCGGACCTGATCGTGCTGGCGTCGCATCGCGTCAATCCGATGATGGTCGGCCGTGACTGGGGAACGATCAGCTACAAGGTGGGCATTCTCGCGGCGTGCCCCGTGCTGCTGGTGAAGTAGCGTTGGGCAGACGCCTGCCGGGAATCCGGAAGCATGCCAACAATCCGGCGAGACGCAGACGGAACCGTGGCCGCCAGCGACCTACCTCAATGACGACGCGATCGTCTTCGCATGCACATGGGACGAAAGCGCGTCCCGGCGCCACCGGACCCAGGCCTTTCTCGACTCTTCCATCACCAGCATTGCAGCCGCGAACGGCAGGACGAACGCCCACACCGCAAGTCGAATCGGTGCGGTTTCAAAGAGTGCGTTGCCCATGTTCGTGTAGTCGATTGCCAGGATCACCAGCAACTCGGTGACGATGCCGGCAGTGATCAAGCGATTGCCGAACAGCGGCTGCGAGAACATTGACGACTCTCGACTCCGGCAGAGATGCACGTTCACAACTTGCATGATGACGATTGCCGTCAGGCATGCAGTCGTGGCCTGGCGATAGACGACGTCAGTGGCCGCGATGCGGTCGTTCCACAGCCAGTCCGCCCCTGACGCGACGAAGAAGAACGCGGCCATCGCCGCCATGGCTTCGAGCAATCCCAGGAACAGATACGCGCGAACGAGCAGACCGGGTGTCAAGAGACCGTCCTCCCGGCTCCTCGGCGGACGCCGCATGACACGCTGGTCGGAGGACTCGGCGCCGAGACCAAGCGCAGGGATCATGTCGGTTCCGAGATCTACGGCGAGGATCTGCATCACCGTCAACGCGAGCGGCAGACGTGCGAAGGCAAAGGCCAGATACGGGACGAGCTCGGGAACGTTGGACGTCAGGATGTAGGTGAGAAACTTCCGAATGTTCTCGAAAATCGTCCGCCCTTCCTCGACGGCGTCGACAATTGTGGCGAAGTTGTCGTCGAGAAGGACCATGTCGGCGGCTTCGCGGGCGACGTCGGTGCCGGAAAGCCCCATCGCGATGCCGATGTCGGCGGCCCGCAGGGCCGGAGCGTCGTTGACGCCGTCGCCGGTGACCGCGACGACGCACCGCTTGTTCTGCAGCGCGTTGACGATGCGCAGCTTCTGGTCGGCGGTCACGCGCGCACACACGATCTCCCGCGCGTCGAGGGCGAGCTGCAGCTCCGTATCCGACATGTGGCCGAGCTGTTCTCCGGTCAGCAGTGTCGGGACCGTTGTCTGGACGATGCCCGTCTCGCGTGCCACGGCGATCGCCGTGTGCGGGTGGTCGCCGGTGACCATGATGATCCTGATGCCAGCGTCGCGGCATCGGCGGACCGCTGACGGAACTTCAGGTCGTACGGGATCTGCCAAGCCCACCAGCCCGGTGACGACCAGTTCCTGTTCGGCGTCGGCGAGCACGTACCCGTCAGGAAGGATGCGATACGCAAGCGCCAGAACCCGCAGGCCGCGATCGGCCATCGACGTGTGAGCCTGGGCCAGCGTGTCGCGCCACGCCGGCGTGAGAGCCGTCGGGTGGCCGTCGATCTCGACCCACGTCGTCCTGGGCAACAGTTCTTCCGGAGCCCCTTTGATGAAAAGGACGATTCCGGTCGCGCCGCGGTGCACCGTCACGAGCCGCTTGCGATCCGGCTCGAAGGGGATCTGATCGATCCGAAGAAGTTCGGGAACCTCACCAAGGGCGGCGGACGACATCCCTACGAGCTCCACTTCCATGGGATCGCCGATCCACTCCGATCCGGCCGCTCCCCCGCCGTACTTGAGATCGTGACAGCTGTACGCGCATTCGAGGAACCGCCGGTTGTGCGAACCGAACGCGGCGGTCGTTGCCACTGCCGGATCCACCCACCAGCCGGGCACGTACACGGAGTGCAGCTCCATGCGATTCTGCGTCAACGTGCCGGTCTTGTCCGTACAGATGACGGCCGACGAACCGAGGGTTTCAACGCTCGGCAGGTGGCGCACGAGCGTCCGTCGCTTTGCCATTCGCCGCGCCGCCATCGCCATCGCGAGCGTGACGGTTGGCAGCAATCCTTCGGGGACGTTGGCGACGATGATGCCGATCGCGAACACGAGACTGGCGGAGGCGGGTAACCCGATGAAGCGACCCAGCACGAAGACCGCCAATCCGATCGCGAGCGCCAGGATCGCGATGAGCCGGCTGAGCCTCGCGATCTCCTGCTGGAGCGGCGATGGCGCGTCCATTGTCGTCTGGGTGAGCCGCGCGATCTTGCCGAACGCCGTCTGCATTCCCGTCGCGAAGACGAGCGCCCTGGCCTCGCCCGCGGTCACGGTCGTGCCGGCGAGGAGCACGTTTCGACTACGCAGCGGGTCATCGTCGCTTCCGGTTTCCGCGTCTCGCGAGACGGGACGGGCTTCGCCGGTCAGCGTCGCGATGTTCACCCGCACGCCGAATGCCTCGAGCAACCGGCT
>DATAEK010000319.1:0-12706 GCA_036258055.1 Vicinamibacterales bacterium | reverse complement strand
GCTGCGCGAGTTCGATCTCGTGGCCGGCGCTACGCCGTTTACCCGCTGCCTGCGATGCAACAGCCTGTTGCAGGTCGTCGCCAAGGACCGCGTCCAGCATCTGCTTCCCGCGCGGACGCGCGAGTGCTACCGCGAATTCTCTCGATGTCCGACTTGCAGTCGTATCTACTGGCAGGGATCGCACTACTCGCGCATGAGGCTGTTCATCGAGACGGCTTTCGCGGCAGCGATGCGCGCCAGCCGGCGCTAGTTGGTTCTTCGGTCGGTTTGTCAGGAGACTCGGATCGGAATTCCGAAGTCTGCGACCGTCGGCTTCACCAGCTCTGCGAAATCTCGAAGTGAGCCAAACGTTCGCCAGTTGGAACCAGATAGTCCCCGTCTCCATTGCCTCAGTCGGAACGGAGCGCGACCGTCGGATCGATACGAGTGGCACGCCACGCAGGAATCGCGCACGCAATCAAGGCCACGCCGCCAAGGACCGGCGCGACGCTAACGAGTGTGAGCGGGTCGTATGCGGAAACGCCGAACAGGAAGCTGCCAACGACTCGGGAACACGCCAGCGTCACGAGGATTCCGGCGGCGACCCCGAAGATCACAAGTTTCGAGCCGTCTTGCAAGACGAGCCGAACAATGTCCCGCCGAGTGGCCCCGACCGCCATCCGCACGCCGATCTCATGCGTGCGCTGACTGGTTAGGTACGAAACAACCCCATACAGGCCGACTATGGCAAGCGCGAACGCAAGCAGACCGAACGAAGCAACGGCGACGGTACCGACGCGCACAGGGAAGAAACCCAGACCACCTCCAAGCGCCTGCGTCAGGCTTTGCACGTCATACAGTGGGAGGTTCGGCTCGAGCGCTCGAATCGCTCGCTCTATGGCTGGCGCCAGCGCCTCAGGTGGCATCGACGTGCGTACCTGCAGCACTCGAAGCCCAGTGTACTCCTGGGCGATGGGCACGTAGAGGTAGGGTTGCGGATCCTCGAACAGGAATCCGTACTTGCCGGTGTTCGTCACACCAACGACCTCGACCCACCGCCCTTCCTGCGCAGCAGATTTGAAGCGCCGACCGATCGGATCTCCGCCCGGCCACAGCATATCGGCGAGATGCTGGTTGACGAGCGCCACTGGCGGCGACTCCTCGTTGTCGGCATCGCTAAAGCTTCGCCCGCGGACAACCCGGATGCCCATCGTTTGGAAGTAATCCGAGCTGACGATGTTCTTTCCGGCGGACAAGCGCCTGTTGCTGTCAAGCGGCTGCCCCTCGGCTTCCACCGGGTTACTCACTCGGATGTAACCCATCGGAATCGTGAACGCAAAGCTCATATGCTGAACGCCTGGAATGGATCGCACACGTCGCTCAACCTCGGTGAAAAAGACTCGCCCTTGCGCCTCCGTGTACCCAAGCTGCCCGACATCCATATGAATGTTGAGGACACCTTCGGGTCGAAAGCCAAGATCCGCACGCTCCGCTTTCAACAGGCTCCGCACGAACAACCCGGCTGCGGCGAGAAGAACGAAGCAGGAAGCGATCTGAGCCGCCACGAGGAAATCGCGGATCCGATGACCGTGGGTGCCCGGTGAACCGTGTCGTGATTGGCGTAGCGTGCGGTCCAGATCTGTACCTGACACCCGCACGGCCGGAACGAGGCCAACGAGCAGGCCGGTGACCAGCGCGACCGTCACGGCGTACGCCAGGACGCGGCCGTCCAAATTGAAGTCGAATCGGACGGGGAGGTCACCCGGCAGGCGCATCGTTGCGAGCACACGGGCCGCCCATGTTCCGAGAAGCACACCGACGGTCCCACCGAGCGCGGCGAGCATCAGGCTTTCAGTCACCATTTGTCGCACGAGGCGGCCACGCCCGGCGCCAAGCGCGGCACGGATTGCGAGCTCGTTGCGTCGGTCGGTTGCGCGTGCCAGCAACAGATTGGTCACATTCACAGCGGCGACGATCATCACGAGGACCACCAAGGCAAGCATGATCGCAGCACCCAGCGCGTTCGATCGAAACTGATCCTCTTCAGGCCGGGCAAAACGCTCCGGCAGAACTCTGACCGCTACATTCGCGTTCGAGTCGGGATACTGGCGCGCGAGCCTCTCCGCTACGATACTCATCGCGGTTTGCGCCCGCTCGATCGTGACTTCTGGCCGGAGCCGCGCGAGCGCATGAAGCCCGCGAGCCTGCCGGTTGTCGAAGTCGTCCGCACCTGACCAATTCAACGGCAGGTACAACTCCGATTCAGAGAACGCGAACGTACCGACAAAATCTGGAGGTACCACACCGACGATCGTGCAGGGCTGACCGTTCACTCTCACGATCTCCCCGACAACTGACCGATCACCGCCAAATCTGTGTTGCCATGTCGAGTATCCGAGCACGACCACAGCGTCGGCCCGGCCGGGTCCACCCTCGTCTGGTCGTATGACGCGGCCGAGGATCGGCCGGACATCGAGCAGCGGGAAGTAGTTGTTGGTGATCCAGGTGACGAGCACCCGTTCGGGTCGGCCTCCCTTAGGTGCGAAGCCCAGGAAACCGACACTGTAGCCAGCAATGTCCTCGAAAACGTCGCGGGTAGCCGCGCGGTAATCCTGGACATCCGAGAACGACATGCCGCGGAGCGTAGGGCTCGATGTGTTTTGACTCGCGATGACGACGAGCCGGTTGCCGTCTCTGACGGGCAGTGGCCGCAGGATGATCGCGTTCACAACACTGAAGACAGCCGTATTGACACCGACACCAAGAGCAAGTGTCAGTACCAGCGCAGTGGTAAGAATTGGTGACTTGCGGAGAAGCCGCGTCGCAAACACGACGTCATGCCACAGCGCGTCGACACCCCTCACGTTGAGACCCTCAAGTGGAACGTAACGCCTGAATTGGTAGCGGCCGCTCGGTTGTCGCGGCTGCGCAATTCGTCTCGAACGACCAGGGTCGAACTGCTACTGAATCAGCTGATATGAGCCACTAGCTGAGTGGTGGCCAAACGGCCACGTGTCGGTTTACGCAACGGACGCCCAGTCACGCGCAGTCGTTAGTCGATGCGAGAGCGACCTCGCGATGGTCAAGCAACAGCGGGACCATCAAGCTCGTTCAGTCAGCGTAGGGTGGATGGCAGGGGCTGTCAATCGTCTGACGATCGCTGGAGATTCGCGTAAGGCGTACTGTTCGGTCTAGTGTGGCCGGTCGGTTCAAAACCGTCACGGCGCTTCGATATCCTGTTGGGTCCAGATTTGCCGACCGTATAATTCGTTGACTGCGAGGCGACGAATGTTGGAGAGCCGCGAAGGAATCGAACCTTCAACCCGCAGATGAGAAGACGCGAGCGGCTTCACCGTTTCTCGTCGCCGGCGCCGAGCACCTCGAGCGTGACTTCGAAACGAATCGTCTCCGCTGCGCGTGCCGTCGCCGTGAGCACGTACCCCCGCTGTTCTTCGGCGCCTTTCTCGATCGAGCCCGGCGGTCCGGGTGCCTTCACCGTGGCGCGTCCCGGCGTGACCGCAGCGTCCGTGGGAGATGCGAACGACACTCGGAGTCGCGGTTCACTGGCGCTGCCGTTCTGGAAACGCGTGCCGCTGCCGCCGAACGGCGTGTCGGACTGCAGGTGCCATTCCGCGATCCGGGGCGCGTTGAGCGTCACCGCATCCGCGACGGTGATCGTCGATCCGCCATCCCAGCTGAAGCTGCGAGTGAACGCCGTGACGCCGACGGTCTTCGGATAGGCAGCCGCCAGATCGGCCACGATCCTGGCCCGCCCGCCGGCGAGATTCGCCTCGCGGATACGGATGCCGTCGAGCGCGCGGTAGTCCATCTCGCGCCACACGTCATGTTGTGTCTCGACGCCCTGACCCGCGCCCGCAAACGTCATCGTGTTGTGGTTGCGAGCCGAGGGCAGCCCGGCGTAGCCGGTGTCGCCGGTCAGGTAGCGGCCGTGCGCCCAGATGATGAAGCTGCCAGCGTCCGGGTGCGCATGGCCGCTGTCGAGCCGCCACTCCGGGAGCGTGGGCAGAAGCCGTGCAACGCGATGGCCCTCGGGCGGTCCCGCCTTGAAGGCGATCGCCGTCGCGTCCTTGCCCCATGACGTCCGCATGTAGACGACGCCCGAGTCCTCGAAGTAGCGCGCGAGCGGCAGCGTGTCGATCGGCGCTGCTTTCAGCGACGGATCGCGCCAGAGCAGCGTCCAGAACTCCTCGAGGTTGCTGTGGCCGAACGAGGCGTAGCGCTCGGCGACGGCCTGCGCCTGCGGATCCTGGAAACGCGCCGCCACCCGGAACATCACGTTGAAATTGCTCTGCAGCGTCCCGCCGGGGTACACACGCGCGTACTCAGCGCCGCCCTTCGCGCGCGTCAGCGCACCTTCCCAGATGTCGCCGAAGTCGAACACGCTCTGTCCATCGGGCAACAGCGCGTGCGCGAGATAGGTCTTCCAGTTGCGGAACACATCGCGGTTCCACAGGCTTTCACCGGTGGCGTGCTCCCAGGCATCGAGGAAGTGGACGAGCCACGGCGCGGAGAAGATCCAGTACTCCATCCCCTCGTAGTAGTAGCCGTCGGGGCTCAATAACTGGCCGGCACGATGGTGATGCGCGCGAGCCAGGACGGCCCAACGCTCGGCATCTTTCGACTCGCCCATCAGGGCGAGCGCGGTCACGGCGAGGCCGGCCGTGGGAATGAAGTCGTGATTCTGGGTGAACGTATGTTTCTTCCCTGGTTTGGGCGCGAACGCGTCGTAGACCAGGTTGGCGTGGCGCTCGAGCGACTGTCGAATGCGTGCGCGCTCCGCGGTGGTGAAATCGTCGTAGAGCAAGTCGTACGCCCAGCCAATCGCGTAGAGCAGATGACCGGCAGCCAGATCCGTGTTTGGTTTGTTGTAGGTGTAGCCCCACGGTTCGTAGTCGATCGCGGCGAGCGTCCAGGTTTTCGCCGCGGCCAGATACTCAGGCTTCCGATCGACGGCGTAGGCCAGGCTCACTTCGGCAATCGCGAACGCGACGTCGTTCTGCGACCGCCGCTCCTGCGGCCCGGGGACGGGAGGCGGCGCGCCTTTCATCGCCGCAAGACCTCGCGTGACGTTTTCCCACGCGGTCCGATCGGTCGTGTGGACACGGCCGCGAAGCGCGTCGATCTCTGCTTTCGTCACGAACACGCGCGGGTGGACGTTCACCAGCTCCGGTTTGAGTGCCACCTTGTGAGCGAGTAGCTCGTCGAATGTCGGGATGGTTTCCTGCGCCAGAGCGGGGCGCGCGACGAGCAAGCCGAGGAGCACCGCCGTGGCAATCCTCATCGTGTGAGTCATACGCTGTGTGCCTGCCCTTCGATGGCCAGCCGGTTGATCGGGCCCGCCAGCCACATCGTCACCAACAGTCCGAGCGGTCCGAGGATCCCGGCGACGAAGAACACCGGCGTGTAGCCGAACGAATCGACCACCTGACCGGTCCCCCAGGTGAAGAGGATGCTCGCGAGCGCCGCAGCCGCGCCGCCGAGGCCGAACACCGACCCTACAGCGGTGTTGGGGAAGAAATCGCTCGGCAACGTCTGGAGGTTGTTGATCCAGACCTGAAACCCGAACAGCACGACCGCCATCCATCCGAGCGCGACGTACGGATCGCTTGCCCTCATGGCGAGGATGCCCGCGGACGTCAACAAGGCGCCGACGGTCATCACCGCCTTCCGTGCGCGGTTTACCGTCCATCCACGCGAGATGAGCGCGCCCGACGCGTAGCCGCCGCCGAGCGCACCGATGCCGGCCGCGAGGAACGGCAGCCACGCGGATTGTCCGACCTGCTGGAGGCTGAAGCCCCGCGCCTCCTGCAGATACGACGGGAGCCAGAAGATGTAGAGCCACCAGATCGGGTCGGTGATGAATCTGCCCATCACGACCGCCCAGGTTTGCCGATAGGTCAGAACTTCGCGCCACCCTGGCCGCCACGCCGGGGCGGAGGTCATGACGGTGGCGCCATCCTGGATGTGCGCGCGCTCCACTTCAGTGATCCAGGGATGCTCGTCGGGCGTGCGGAACAGCACCAGCCACAGCGCCAGCCAGATGAAGCCCAGCATCCCGGTGACGATGAACGTCGCGCGCCAGCCGTAGGCGGTGGCGAGCCATGCAATGATCGGTGGCGAAAGCGCACCGCCCACCGCGGCTCCGGTATTGAAGATTCCCATGCCGAGCGCGCGCTCGCGGACCGGGAACCACTCACCCACGACCTTTGCGGCACCCGGCCAGTTGCCGGCTTCGCCGAAACCGAGCGCGGCCCGGAACACCCCGAATGCCCACGCGGTTCGCGCCGCGGCGTGCGCAACGGCCGCGCCCGACCACACCACGATCGAAAAGATGAAACCGAGACGCGTGCCGATCACGTCGTAGAGCCGGCCCGACACCATCTGGCTGATGCCGTAGAAGAGCAGAAAACTGTTCTGGATCGCGGCGTAGTCGGCGTTGCTCAGCCCGAGGTCGTGGCTGATCGAAGTCTTCAGCACCGAGACCGTCTGACGGTCGATGTAGTTGATCACGGTGGCCAGGAAGATCAGGCCGGCCATCAGCCAGCGGAGGCCGTTGATCTTCATCGCATGTTCATCCCGCCGTTGATCTCAATCGTCTCGCCCGTCAGGAACGAGCTGTCCGGCGAGGCGAGGAAGGCGACGACGGTTGCGACTTCCTCCGGCGTGCCCGCGCGCCCGAGGAGCACGCCTTTCGCGGCGTTCTCGAAGGCGGCAGGTGGAGTAAAGCGCCCGTGAAACGCCGTCTCACCGATCAGTCCCGGCGCGACGCAATTGACCCGAATGCCGTGCGGCGCCAACTCCTTCGCCAGCGCCTTCGTCAGCGATACGACGGCGCCCTTCGCCGCCGAGTAGGCTCCTGCGCCGGGGCCGCCCCCGTTCCACGCGGCGAGCGACGACATGTTGACGATGGTGCCCCGCTTCCGGCTCACCATGCCTCGAGCCACGGCGCGGCACATCAGGAAGACGCTCGTGACGTTCACGTCCATCACTGCGTGAAAGAGCTCGTCGCTCATCTCGAGGAGCGGTTTCCGTTCGATGAGGTCGCCGGCGTTGTTGACCAGAATGTCGATCGCGCCGAAGCGGGCCGTCACCGCGTTGACGAGCGTCGTCACGTCAGCAGACTTGGTGAGGTCGCCCTGAAACGGGTGCGCCTCGCTGCCTGCTGCCTTCAGCATGGCCGCGACTTCTTCGGCGCCACTGCGACTCTTCATGTAATGGACGGCGACGCGCGCCCCCCGCTGCCCAAGCGTCAGCGCGCACGCACGACCGAGTCCGGCGCCACCGCCGGTGACGAGAGCCACACCATTGAGCGATGGCATCGATGCATCCTCGAGAGGTTCCAAGGTTCTCGGTTCTCCGTTCTCGAGAACCGCGAACAGAGAACTGAGAACTGAGAACGCGAGAACCTGTAAGGGCCAGCGTTCTTTCAGTGGCCGGCCTTACCGCCCGAGCCACCCGCCATCCACCGCGAGCACGTGCCCGTTGACGTAGTCCGACGCGCGCGAGGCGAGGAAGACCGCTGCGCCACTCAGATCGGATGGTTCTCCCCAGCGCCCGGCTGGAATACGTTCGACGATCTGACGGTTGCGGGTTTCGTCGTTCTGCAGCGCGACCGTGTTGTCGGTGCGCATGTAGCCGGGCGCGATGGCGTTGACGTTGATGCCCTTGCCGGCCCACTCGTTCGACAGCTCTCTCGTGAGCCCGGCGACCGCGCTTTTCGACGCCGCGTAAGCCGGGACGTTCAGCCCACCCTGAAAAGACAACAGCGACGCGATGTTGATGATCTTGCCGCCGCGGCCGGTCGCGAGCATGTGGCGGCCAGCCGCGCGGCACATCCGGAACACGCTGTGGAGGTTCACGTCGATCACGGCGTTCCAGTCCGCGTCCGTCGTGTCGACGGTCGGGCCCCGACGGATGATGCCGGCGTTGTTGACCACGATGTCGAGGCCACCCAGAGCCGCAACAGTGTCTGCGATCAGTCGATCGGGCGCCGACGGATCCGCCAGGTCAGCGACGAGCGCCACCGCGGTGCGATCGAGCGCGCGGATCTGTTGACAGGTCGCCTCGGGCGACGTGGTGTTGCCGTGTGCCCCGACACTCGCGCCCGCCTGCGCGAGAGCTGTCGCAATGGCGGCGCCAATGCCACGCGACGCGCCGGTCACCAGGGCGACGCGGCCGTCGAGCGAGAAAAGGCCGGAGCTCATCGCGTGGTGTTATCGCCATTCGGCTTGAGGAAATCCTCGCGGAGGGGCGTGAAGATGTCGACGAGCACGACTTCCTCGTCGAGCATTGTCGCGCCATGCCAGAAACCGCTGGGGAAGAGCAGGACATCGCCGGGACCAAAGACTCGCTCCCCGGATCCGAGGACGAACCGCACCCGCCCCTTTTCGACGATCGTCATCTGTTCGTGCACATGTTCGTGCGCGGCGGTAATCGTGCCCGGCGCGAGCGTGAGACGGCAGATCATCAGCGTTTCCCCATAGACCATCTGGCGCACGACGCCGTCGGCGAGGCGCTCGCGTGGGATCGTGGCCCAGTTCCACGTCTGATGCGTGACCGATACGGTATCTCCCATCGCTACTTTTTCCCTGTGCGGCCAGGTTCGAGGCCCGATCCGCCTTGTGCGAAGTCCGGATGCACGTTGACGACGCCGAAGAGGCGATCCTCGGTTTCACGATTGGCCGCCATCATCCACAGGAAGTTGATCGCACCTCCTGGCGCTGCCACGTTCGGGTGATATCCCTTCGGCATCAGCACGACATCTCCTTCGCGCACGATCACGGCGAGCTCAGGTGTCGTCTTGTCGGTGTAGACCAGCTGGACACCGAATGCCGGCGGCGGCATGTCGATGTAGAGGTACGCCTCTTCGGCCAGTGCCGCATGCTCGTGGGGTGGCCATGACGTCCAGTTGCCTGGCGCCGAGAACGTGACGCCAGCCATGATCCGGCCCGCCTGGATGTTCTTGCCGAACAGCACGTTCAGCGTTCGCTCCGACGCCGGTCCTCCGGCCTTGAAGTGCAGGCCCGAGTCCTTCTGCACGTCGGCGAACGCCACGAACTGGATCGGATAACGGCCTTCGACCGGCGCGGACACTTCGGCAAGGTCGCACCCGGCGATGCCGGGGCGCACCTCGACGTTGTAGTCACGAGGCGCGTAGAGCGCGTCGTACTGCGCGAGCTCGAACGTCCGGCCGTCGGCCACGATCGTCGCCGATCCCTTGAGGGCAATGAACCCCGTCTCGTGCGTGCCGGTCGAGAACGACAATGGCGCGTCCTTCCCGTCGAGGATGATGCGGCCGTAGTGAAGGTGCACAGCGGAGGTCGCACCCGGCGCCACGGCGCGAGTGCGCCCGCGTCGAGCGGCGGTGTCGCGTACCACGCAGCGTTCGAGAGTCAGCGTGGTATCCGTGATGGCGCTATTCATCGTGGCGTCCTTTCACTGAACCGAGAACCCACAACCGAGAACTGGGAACCGGGAACTGGAGAATCACCCCAGCCAGCGTTATTCAGCGGCCGGCTGGGTGCTGAGGCGGTGAGGCTGACAACCCATGTCCTGGATTGCGCCGCGCGAAGCTGAATGTCCTTCGCCTCGAAGGTGACGTGCGTGGGGATCGGCACGCGCGGCCCTCGGCCGAGCGGCTCATCGCCCACCTGTCGAATCGACGTCGCGAGCCTCAGATCGCCGGTGGCTCGGACGTCGAGGATGCCGTCGTCTCCGGCGAGGTGGATGACGTTGGCCGCTCCATCTCCAGCGGGTGGCTGTGAATGTCTCGTTGCGGTGGAGGAGAGCAGAAACGAGAGGCGCGCAATCGCGACATCATGGACCGCCGTCAGCGTTTCCGTTCGCGTTACCGTCGCCTCTTCGATTCGCCACGTCGTCGAGACCTCGAATCCCGGCTCGATCAGGTTGCCGGTCTTGTCACCGACCACGGCGAAGCGCCGCCACGTAGCGCGAAGCGATCGCCCATCGGGCGCGGGCACGATCTCGTCGGCGCCGTCGGTCGCGGCGAGCGTCCGGCCATCCGGCATCTCGAAAAAGGACGCGCCCGCAGGGATGGTCTGTTCGACGGGTGCGGCGAACCCGGGAAGGCCATGCGGCGCCGGCAGGTAGTCGGCAACTCCAGGCCTGGTGCCGGTGGTGATTGGCAGCGCGAAGCGCAGGGGTCCCTGCCGGACCAGCCAGACGCCCGCCGGGCGATCGCCACGACGGAAGAACTCGAACCGCGCCACAGCCGGCAGGCTGGGATGTTCAGGGAACGAGGTGATCTTTTCGGCGGCGAGGATGCGCATCAACGTGTCCTCCGCCATCAGCGCCTTACCGAAGAAGCCGACGGTCTGCTGCCACTCGCGTTCCTTCGTGATGTAGGCGTAGTTGCCCCGACCCGGCGCGAAGACGCGCAGCATGTGGCGATCGGGATCGTAGTTGTCGCGCAGCCACAGCCAGGCGAGCCGATACTCGCTAGCCAGGTCGGTGAGTGACGCCGGGCGAAATTCCGGATGAGCAGCCAGGAACGCCACGATCTCGAGCGTGTCGAGGTAGCTGACCACCCCGAGACTGCGGCCCCATTGATAGCCGTAGCCGTCCGGTGAGACCAGGTCCCACCAGAGTTTCATCTGCGCGGTCAGTGAGGGCTTCAGCGCGGTGAGGACGTCCTGACGATGAACGGTTTCGGCAGCTTCGTAGACATAGCGCGCGTACTCGTTCGAGTAGCGGTCGTACCGGCCCGCAGTGCCCGCGTCATCCGCGTAGAGCGCCCCTTTGGTGAACGGCTCGGCCGCGCGGTCGACGAGTCCGTCGACGAAGGCGCGGTCCTGGATCACACCCATCTGAAATGACAGCGTCGCCACGCGGGACGCCACCCCGAGATAGTTCTCCGGCAGATCGATGACGCGGCGGGTCTTCGGATCGTAGAACCGCGTGGGATCGAGCAGTGCCTTCCACGCGAGGCGATCGCGCTCGGAGAGCGATTGCCAGAGGGCGTTGTGCGTCAGGTCCGCCCCGAAATGACGAAGGGCGAGAGCCGCGTAGAGCTGGGCGAACGCTTTGCTGCCCTTGGCGGATTCGATCACGCCGACGCGGGCCACGAGCGGCACCACATCCCGGCCGCCCACGATCCGGGTGTGGCGTGTTTCCGCGTAGGCCGCCAAGGCTCGCACGAATGTGCCCCACGAGAACTCGCCGGTCGTGAGCGCGCCGTGGACGCGGTCGGGCAACGGCCCCTCGTCGGGGATCGCCAGCAGGTGTGCCGCCACCTCACGATCGAAGAAGGCATCGACGTCCGCTTTCAGCGTCGCCGTCGTGACGGTCGGGCCGAGGACGGCATCGGGACGGGCAGTGGCCGAAGCCACGAATACTGCGATCGCAGCGAACACGAGACGGTATCGAGCCGGTGTGCGACGTGTCATGCGACCACTTCTTTGGCGAACGACGGCGCCGCGACAAGAGCCGCTGCCCCGCGAAGGCGCGGATACTGCTCCGGCGGCACGATCACGATCGGCGTTGCAGCAGCCGACGGCGTCAGCGCGCGCTCGGCGAGCGCCGATCGCACCGTGTCTTCGATGAGGTCCCAGGCCGCGGTGATTTCGCCGCCGATGTAGACGTGCGACGGATCGATCGCGTTCACGACCGAGCCCAGCCCGAGACCGAGATACCGCCCGGTCGACAGGATGGCGGCGAGCGCTTTGGCATCTCCGCCGCGAGCCCGAGCGATGAGATCAGGAACCGTCAGCGCGGCAATGGTCGAAGCGGCCGTGTGGTCACCCGCCTCGCGCCCGAAATACCGTGAGAGGGTGGCGAGATTCGAGACGTACGCCTCCCAGCATCCGGATGCGCCGCACCCGCAACGCGGACCATCCACATTCAATGGGACGTGACCGAATTCTCCCGCGATGTTGTGCTGTCCCCGCACGACCTCGCCGCCCAGGACAATCCCGACGCCGAGACCGTCCGACACCGTAAGGTACACGAAGTTGCTGGGCGCCTGCGCCCCGCGGGTCGCCCAGAGCTGCGCCAGCGCGCAGGCCTTGCCGGAGTTTTCGATCTGCACCGGCAGATCGAGAGCCTTGGCGATCGGATCGCGCAGGCTGAGGTCGCGCCATCCGAGGTTGGGCGCCAGAAGCACCTTGCCGGTTTCTGCTTCCACCATGCCGGGAACTACGACGCCCACGCCTTGGCAACGACCGAGGTCCTTGTTCTCGAGGAGCACGCCCTTGACGCGTTTGACGAGACTCGCGACAAACCGCTTGGGGTCGCGTTCGGTCGGGAAGCTGGTGACGCTGGCGAGCTGCTGGCCAACCAGGTCCGTCACCAGGACGAAGGTGCGCGTCGGTCGAATGTCGATCGCCACGACGCACCGCTTGCGCGAGTCGATATACAAGAAGGTCGGCTTGCGTCCGCGCGTCGCCTCGCCAGTGGCACCCTCGAACACGGCGCCTCGCTCGATCAGGTCTCCCACCAGGAGGCTGACCGCGCCGCGTCGCGTCCCCATCAGTCTCGCAAGGTCCGCTCGCGAGATTGGCTGATTGATGCGAATCAGATTGAGCGCAATCCGGCGATTGATCTCGCGGCTCGTGCCTCGGGTGGCGACTCTCAAGTTGTGAGATGGCATCGATCGCATGGGTCTGTCTCTTGGGCAGGTGGGGCGGGTGGGGCGGGTGGGGGCTGGTGGGGCGGGTTGGGCAGGTGGGGCTGGTGGGGTTGGTGGGGG
>DATAEK010000312.1:0-40999 GCA_036258055.1 Vicinamibacterales bacterium | reverse complement strand
TCCGGCGACTACAGCGACAACTGGTATCGATTTGCCGTGTTCAGCCGCGCCGCGCTCGAATATCAGCGGCTGAAGGGCGTGCGGCCGTCGATCATTCACTCGCACGACTGGCAGACGGGGCTCGTGCCTGTCTATCAGAAGATGTATCACTCGGACGATCCGACTGTCGGCGGCGTGCCCTCGGTGTTCACGATCCACAACCTCGCATTTCAAGGACAGTTTCCGGCATCGATTCTGCCGGACATCGGTCTCGGCTGGGAGGTGCTGAACGTCGAGGCGATGGAGTTCTGGGGACGTATCAGCTACCTGAAGGGCGGCATCAACTTCAGTGAGAAGATCACGACCGTCAGCCCCGGCTACGCCAAGGAGATCATCACCCCCGAGTTTGGCTTCGGCTTCGAAGGCGTGGTCTCGCGCCGCGCGGGCGATCTCGTCGGCATCCTCAACGGCATCGACACGAATCGCTGGGATCCGTCAGCCGACGCCTACATACCAGCCCCGTTCTCGGCGAAGGCGCTCGATGGCAAGCGTCTCGCAAAGCAGGCGCTGCTCGAGGCAACCGGACTTGCGGCGCGCGGCGTATCGACGGAAAGGCCGGTTGTCGGTCTGGTCTCGCGGCTGACCGATCAGAAGGGCTTCGATCTCATCACCGCTGCCGCAAGTGAGCTGATGGGTCTCGACGTGACGTGGGTGCTGCTGGGCAGCGGCGAGCGGCGTTACGAGGAACTGTGGCGCGAGTTGGCCCGTCGCTTCCCCGATCGCGTGTCGGCCACGATTGGGTTCGACGAACGGCTGGCCCACCTCATCGAGGCAGGCGCCGACATCTTCCTGATGCCGTCACGCTTCGAGCCCTGTGGCTTGAATCAGTTGTACAGCCTTCGCTACGGCACGATTCCCGTAGTTCGAGCCACAGGAGGCCTGGACGACACCGTGAAGGACGCTGCGGGGTCCAAGGGGCAGGGGACGGGGTTCAAGTTCAAGGATTACTCCCCAGTGACACTCGTCAGTACGATCCGGCGAGCGCTCGAGGCATTCAAGAACCCGGCGGCGTGGAAGAAGATGCAGCAGGTCGGGATGAAACTCGACCATTCCTGGGACGCTTCGGCCCGGGAATATGTCAAAGTGTATAGGACAGCCGCCGGGCTGGGTGAAGCCAGCTGAGTGGAGGCAGGTGGAGACGATAAATGGCATCCGAGAAGGTACAGACGATAACCGACGCCACGTTCGAGCAGACGGTGAACCAGCCGAAGCCCGTCCTGGTGGATTTCTGGGCGGAGTGGTGCGGTCCCTGCCGGCGGCTCGCTCCGACCGTGGATGAACTGGCAGGGGACTACGATGGCCGTCTGGTTGTTGCGAAGATGAACGTCGACGAGAACCCCGCGACCCCGATGCGCTTCAGCGTCCGTGGCATCCCCACGCTTCTGCTTTTCAAAGAAGGCCAGATTGTCGAGCAGGTCGTGGGCCTTGCCGATAAAGCAGCGCTCAAGAAGCTGATCGACCGACACGTTTGATTCGATCGAGGCGCGGTTCGCATGAGTTCCCCCCGCAACGTCATCATCATTGGTTCCGGTCCTGCCGGTTTGACGGCGGCGCTGTATTCAGCGCGAGCCAATATGAAGCCGCTCGTCATCGAGGGGCTCGAAGCCGGTGGACAGCTGATGCTGACGACCGCGGTCGAGAACTGGCCCGGGTTTCGTGACGGCATCATGGGACCGGATCTGATGGCGGAGATGCGTGCACAGGCGGAGCGATTCGGCGCCGAGATCATCCGCGGTCACGCGAAGTCCGTGGACTTGCGCCAGCATCCGTTCAGAGTGGTGGCCGACGACGCCGAACATCATAGCCGAACGTTGGTCGTGGCTACTGGCGCGTCCGCACGCCTTCTCGGGTTGCCTTCAGAGCGATCGCTGATCGGACATGGCGTCTCCACCTGCGCCACGTGCGACGGCTACTTCTTCAGAGGCCGTCCCATCGCCGTCGTCGGCGGCGGCGACTCCGCAATGGAGGAAGCGATCTTCCTGACGCGTTTTGCGTCGCACGTCTCGGTGGTGCACCGTCGCGACTCGCTGCGAGCGTCGAAGATCATGCAGGACAAGGCCTTCGCGAATCCGAAGATCACGTTCGAGTGGAACAGCGAGGTCGAAGAGATCCAGGATGCCGGACGCGGGGAAGTCACGGCGATGGTCCTTCGAAACAACATCACGGGCGAGCGTAAAGATTTGCCGGTCGACGGTGTGTTCGTCGCGATCGGCCACACGCCGAACACCGAGCTTTTCCGGGGTCAGCTCGACATGGACCACAACGGGTATCTGATGACGCACTCGGGCACCCGTACGAGCGTCCCGGGTGTCTTTGCATGCGGCGACGTGCAGGATCACATCTACCGCCAGGCGATTACCGCGGCGGGCTCCGGCTGCATGGCTGCCATCGACGCTGAAAAGTACCTGGAAGGGCTCCCTCAGCACCTGGGAGAGACCCAGGCGATGGCCTGACCGTCGTCAGTCTATCCAACCCCCTCCGACGACAACATCCCCGTCATAGAAGACGACGGCCTGGCCTGGCGCTACGGCGATCTGGGGCTCGTCGAACGTCACTGACACGCGGTCATCCTCGAGCGGATCGAGTGTGGCGGCAGCCTCGCGATGCCGGTAGCGGATCTGCGCCGTCACGCGCGACGCCGCGGCCGGTGGCTCACCAGCAGTCCAATTGACTCCCGACGCCGTCAACGCTCGCCGCTCCAGCGCCTCCCGAGGCCCGACCGTCACCGTCTCTGAACCAGCATCAATCCCGATGACGTACAGCGGGATAGGAGACGACAGCCCAAGTCCCTTGCGCTGACCGACGGTGAACCGGTGCACGCCGGCATGGCGGCCGACGACATGCCCGTCGAGATCTCGAATGGCACCAGCGCTCTCGACGCCCGCCTTCCGCTCGACGAACGCCGCATGATTGCCGTCGGGCACGAAGCAGATCTCGTGGCTGTCCGGCTTCTCGGCTACCGTGAGCTCCAGCTCACGCGCGTGCTCGCGCACGGCAGTCTTGTCCAGAGCGCCAACCGGGAACACCGCGCGCGCCAGCTGCGGCTGCGTCAGCGTGAAGAGGAAGTACGACTGGTCCTTCGCCGGATCCATACCGCGCTTGAGAAGATAGCGCCCGCTGACCGGATCGTGCTCGACGCGTGCGTAGTGTCCTGTTGCGACGTGCCCGGCGCCGAATCCCTCGGCGCGATCGACGAGCGTTGCGAACTTGAGATCGCCGTTGCAGTGTACGCACGGGATCGGCGTCCGCCCGGCCGCGTACTCGCTGACGAAGTTCGAGATCACCTGATCGGCGAACTGCTGCTCGAAGTTGACGATGTAGTGGGGGATGCCGATGCGGGCGGCGACGCGGCGAGCATCGTAGAGGTCGTCAATCGTGCAGCACGTGCCGAAGCGGACGTCACCCTGCTGCTGATCGTACAGCTGCATGGACAGGCCGATGACGTCGTGCCCCTCGCGAGCGAGGAGCGCGGCAGCCACCGACGAATCGACCCCGCCGGACATGGCGACCACTACACGCATGATTCAAAGTGCGCCTTCTACAAGCGTCGACGACGGACCGTCGGGCGGCGTTTCTCTCTTTCGGCGACCTTGGCAGTTTCACCAATTCCGCGATTCTGCCAATTTCCGTCATCTCGCCGCGCGGGTGAGGCTCCTCAGCTTCTCCACAACCCCGGAAATTCGCTCGAGGAAGTAATCCACGTCCGCGTCCGAGTTGCCGGCGCCAAGGCTGATCCGGATCGAATTCTGCGTTCGATGCGTCGGCAGTCCCATCGCCTTGAGCACGTGAGACGGTTCGAGCGTGCCGGACGAACACGCGGATCCGGTCGATACCGCGACCCCCTCGAGGTCGAGGGCGATGAGCAACGATTCGGCTTCCGTGCCATCGAAGCTGATATTGGTCGTGTTGGGCACCCTGGGATCGCGAGCGCCGTTGACCACCGTCCCGGAAACACGCGCCAGGATCTCCTGCTCCAGCCGATCACGAAGCCTGGCCAGCCGGCGTCCTTCGGGCTCACGCTTGGAGGCGGCGAGCTGCGCGGCGGCGCCAAGGCCGGCAAGCCCCGGAACGTTCTCGGTACCTGCCCGCCGATTGCGCTCGTGTTTCCCGCCGGTCATCGTCGCGGCAATGCGCGTCCCGCGCTTGATCCAGAGCGCGCCCGCTCCCTTCGGGCCGTTGAACTTGTGGCCGGAGAGCGACAGCAGATCGACGCCGAGGGCACCGACATCGACGGGGATCTTGCCGACCGACTGAACGGCGTCCGTATGGAACAGCGCTCCGCGGCTGCGAGCCAGCCGGGCCAGCTCCGCCACCGGCTGAATGGTGCCGATCTCGTTGTTCGCGTGCATCACCGAGACGAGCGCGGTATCGGGCGTCAACGCGGCGCTGAGTGCCTCCGGGCTCACGATCCCGGTCGCATCGACTGGAAGCAGCGTGGTCCTCCAGCCGCGCCGGGCGAGCGCCTTGAGCGTGTTCAGGACCGCCTCGTGCTCGATGCTGCTCGCGATCAGGTGCTTCCGGCCGGTGGGTTCCAGGGCCTCCGCGACTCCACGAATGGCGAAGTTGTCCGCTTCGGTTCCGCCGCTCGTAAAGACCACTTCCGAAGGCTCCGCCCCGATAAGCGCCGCAACCGACGACCGCGCGTCGTCCAGCAGCGCCTTCGCGCGCTGCCCGAAATGGTGCACGCTCGAGGCGTTCCCGAAGTCTTCCTTAAGCGCCTTAAGTATCGTTTCGGCGACTAAAGGATCCACCGGGGAAGTCGCGTTGTGGTCGAAGTAGATGCGCATTCCCGAACAAAAAATCATATCATTTCACGCTAAGTCTCAGCAATAAAAGGACTAGGACTAGACACCAAAATAACGGTTCCGTATACTGGCGAGACCCTACTGCCCAGCCGATAACATAATACGGACGCCCTGCGACTAACCTTCGGACAGGTGGAGAGTGCCCCATGTGGAAACGGGATGAAGCGGTGAAGCCGACGACGCCGGCCGGCCCTGGCCCTACGCCGGCTTCGACAATCGGCGCACCGCCAGCCGCTGAGGCTGCGCGGACGACCCCCAGCGACTCCCCGCGCGGAATGGAGAAAACAACTGTGAACATCGGCAAGTCTGTCGTCATCAAAGGCGAGCTCAATGGCAGCGAGGACCTCACCATCGAAGGACAGGTCGAAGGCAAGATCGAGCTGCGGCAGAATGTGCTGACGATCGGGCCGAACGGCAAGATCAAAGCCCAGGTTTTTGCAAAAGCCGTCATCATCCTTGGCGAAGTGACGGGCAACGTGACAGCAACGGAGAAAGTCGACATCCGTGACAATGGCTCGGTCGATGGGGACATCGCCGCGCCGCGGGTGGCCATCGCGGAAGGCGCGCACTTCCGCGGCAGCATCGACATGCAGCGAACGGGCGGAAAGGCCGAAACAAAGGCTGATGTCAAGCCTACGGCCGCAGCCCAACACAGCCCCAGCCCACAGCCCGCGGGGACTCCAGCAGGGGCCTCACGGTAACCTCGGTCGCGGCGACGGAGGGCACTCGTCGAGTGCCCTTCGTGGCCCGCTCGGCTTTCGTTCCGCCAACATGCTCTCTGAACTTCTGAAATGGGGAGGGAAACGCCCCGGTCAGTCAGGGGCGGATCCGTCGAAGCCGGGCGAGGGAGAGGAACCGGTCGTGGCGTCGAAAGCGCTGCCCAAGTTCCTCAGCGCCCTGAATCAGCAGACGTCTCCGGTCCTCATCGATTTCGGACCAGTCATCGGCAGCAACGTCGAGTACTTCGGCGAGCGCCTCGGATGCAAGTTGTTCATCGAGGACCTGCTGGCTGAAGTCGACCGTCATACGCGTTCCGCCACGCTCCCGGACCTGCCCTCGTCGTTCGAGAAGCGCTTCAGACACGGCGACGCGAGCGCCGACGGCATCCTGTGCTGGGATATCTTCGACTTCCTGGACAAGAACGCCGGCCAGGCGCTGGCCCGGCAGGTTGTGCGAATGCTGCGTCCGGGCGGGGCCGTCATGGGCTTCTTCTGTACCTCCAGCGTCGAAGGGGCAACCTTCACCAAATACGAAATCGTGGATGACGCCAGCCTCCGGCACCGTCGCCACAGCGGCGTTGGCGGACACCGCCGCGCCATCCAGAACCGGGACATCATCCGGATGTTCGAGGGGCTCATCGTCTCGGACTCGTTCCTGCTCAAGAACAACACTCGGGAAATCCTGCTCCGGGCGCGGTAACGCGTCACCAGGGCATTCCTTAGTTTGCCGCGGGGCCCCACCCCCGCGGCCTGCCAGCGCTCGCTTCGCTCGCGCCGCTGGCTAGGGGCGACAGCCTTCTCTCCGACGCGATTCTGGCTCCTGCCTCCTGGCTCCTACCTCCGACCTCCTGACTCCTGTATTCTTGCCCTGCGATGTCTCCGATCGTCGCCCTACTCAGCGACTTCGGCATGCGGGACCACTACGCCGGGACCATGAAAGGCGTGATCCTGGGGATCTGTCCGGAAGTGACGCTCGTGGATATCACCCATGATGTGCCACCGCATGATGTCCTCACAGGCGCGCTGCAACTCGCGGGCGCCTATCGGTACTTCCCGGCGGGCACCGTCTTCCTTGCGGTCGTCGACCCCGGCGTCGGTTCCGCACGGCGCGGGCTGGCAGCGGAAGCGGGAGACCACAAGTTCGTGGGACCCGACAACGGCGTCCTGAGCGCCGTGTTTCGTGAGGTCCCTCCGCGCCGCCTCGTCGAATTGACCGAGCGCCGGTTTGCCCGGCCGACGGTCAGCCGCACCTTCGAGGGACGCGATCGCTTTGCCCCTGCGGCCGCGTGGCTGGCGAAGGGCATTCAACTGACGGCACTCGGACGGAGTATCCCGGATTGCGTGCGTCTGGAGATCCCCTCGAACGAGGTGTCGGAATCCTCGATTCGAGGCGCCGTGGTTCTGGTCGATCGGTTCGGCAACCTTGTGACCAACATCGAGCGCCGAGCCTTTGAGCGGTTCACGGCCGCGGGCGCCGTGGAAATCATTGCCGGCGAGAAGCGGGTGCCGCGCCTGGTTGGTACCTACGCAGAGATCGGCGCCGGCGAAGTCTGCGCTCTCTTCGGCAGCACCGATCACCTGGAGCTGGCCGCCCATGCGGCGAGCGCCGCAGAACAGCTGGGGCTCGAGCGCGGGTCAGTGGTGACGGTCCGGCGCGCCTGACGCGTCTCCCTCAGGCCGATTCTCTTCGTCGGCGTCCGCCCGTCCCTGGACCAATTGCGCTCCCGGCCATGACCTGAAATCGGGGTCCGGCGACGGGCTTGCAGTAGAATATTCCGTTCATAATTCGTCGAAGGACCTCATCATGATTGATTTCGATCTTACAGACGACCATCGGCTGATCGAGCAGACGGTGCGGGAGTGGGCGGGCCGTGAAGTGGCGCCTCACATCCGGGAGCTCGATCGCCAACACCGGTTCGATCCCAAAATCCTTCCACAGATGGCCGAGCTCGGTCTGCTCGGCTGCTCGGTGCCGCAGGAGTATGGCGGCGCCGGCATGGACTACATCAGCCTCGGCATCGTCAGCGAGGAGCTCGAGTACGTCGATACCTCGCTTCGCGTGATCATGTCCGTCCACGCCGGACTCAATTGCCTCTCACTTCTCACGTGGGGGAACGAGGATCAGAAGGAGCGGTACCTCGTGCCGCAGGCACAGGGGAAGAAGATCGCCACTTACGGGCTCACCGAGCCGGCAGCGGGAAGCGATGTCCGCGGAATTCAGACCGTCGCCGTCAAACGCGGCGATCGGTACTTCCTGACGGGCGAGAAGATGTGGATCTCGCTTGCCGATGTGGCGGACAACTTCCTCGTGTTCGCCTGGTCGGATCTCGAGAAGAAGAAGCAGCGCGATCCTTCCGGGATCAGCGCCTTCATCGTCGAGCGTGCCTTCAAAGGATTCTCGAGCGGCACATTGAAGGAGAAGTGGGGCATCCTCGCGGGAAACACCGGCCATTTCAAGATGGAAGAGGTCGAAGTGCCCGAAGAGAACGTCGTCGGGCGCGTGGGTGAGGGCTTCAAGATTGCGATGTTCGCGCTCGATCAGGGACGTTACACGGTAGCGGCCGGCGCAACCGGCCTCATTCGCGCCTGCCGTGACGCCAGCGTCAAGTACGCGAAGGAGCGCAAAACGTTCGGTGTGCCGATCGGCGATCACCAGCTCGTGAAGGAGATGCTGGCGCAGATGGAGTCCGACTACCAGGCCTCGCGGCTTCTCTGGCTGCGGGCGGGCTATCTGAAGAACGAAGGGCGCCGGAACACGCGTGAAACGGGTCTGGCGAAGTGGTTCGCGACGGTCGCATCTGAGCGAGCCGCCGGGGATGCCGTTCAGGTCCACGGCGCCAACGGCTACTCCGACGAGTACCCTGCCGGTCGCTTCTACCGCAACTGCAAGGGCGCAGTGATTTACGAAGGCACCCGCGAAATCCACAAGGTCATGCAGGCGGACTACTTGCTCGGCGCACGGCAGGATCGGCCGACTCGCTGCGAGCTGCCGGCATTCAAGGAGTCACACGCGAGAACCTATTAGAACCTGACAATCAATTCACGATGGACTCCGACCTCTCGCTCGAATTCCTTCGCGTCGTCGAACTGGCGGCCATCGAGTGCGCGCACACGATGGGGCAGGGGGACCGCCACAAATCGGACCAGGCGGCCGTCGAGGCGATGCGCAGCGTACTCGACAGCGTGCCGATTGACGGGACCATCGTCATCGGGGAAGGCGAGCGCGATGAGGCGCCGATGCTGTACATCGGCGAACGCGTCGGCCTCGGCGCCAAGGAGAAGCACGCGGGCCTCGACTTGCCGAAGGTCGACATCGCGGTCGATCCGCTCGAAGGCACGAATCTCTGCGCGACCGGCGCCCCGAACGCGATCGCGGTCCTGGCCGCGTCTGATCACGGCGGGCTGCTGCACGCACCGGACCTCTACATGGAGAAGCTGGTGGTCGGGCCGAACTCGAAACACGCGGTCAGCCTCGATGCGCCTGTTTCGGAAAACCTGCGCGCGATTGCCCGGTGCCTCGAGCGCGACGTCGAGGACCTGGTTGTCGTCGTGCTCGACCGGCCGAGACACGAGGAGCTGATCGGGCAGATTCGGTCGACGGGCGCGCGGATCCGGTTGATCGGTGACGGCGATCTGTCGGCCGGAATCGCTGCGGCGGTGGTCGGCAGCGGCGTCCATGCCGTGATGGGAACAGGCGGCGCGCCGGAAGGGGTCCTGACTGCAGCGGCCATGCGCTGCCTGAACGGCGAGATCTTCGCCCGACTCGTGGTCAGCAAGACCGAGCACGAGGAGCGGACCCGCGCGATGGGCATTTCGGATTTTCGCAAGGTCTACACGTCGAAGGATCTCGCGTCAGGCAACAGCATCATCTTCGCGGCGACCGGGGTCACCGACGGAGCGCTCATGAAGGGCGTGCGTTTCTTCGGAGACGGCACTCGAACGAGCTCCGTCGTCATGCAGAGCAACCCGCCGCGAATCCGGTTCATCGACACTATCCATGTGGAGCAGTCCCGGATGGTGAGAGTGAGGTTCTGACGGCCTGACCGTCCGACCTCGGCTTCTTCCTCGCGTGTCCTGGCGCAGAAATCTCTACGCGGTCACCGCCGCCAGCTTCATCGGCTTTACCGGCTTCACGCTCGTGATGCCGTTTCTCCCCCTGTACTTTCAGCTCCTTGGCGTGCATGACGTTGGCGAGATCGCGCTCTGGTCGGGTCTGAGTCTCGGCGTCACGCCGGCCATGACGGCGCTCCTCTCGCCGCTCTGGGGACGATTTGCGGATCGCTTCGGCCGCAAGATCATGGTCGAACGGTCGCTCGTCAGCTTCATTGTCATCATGGCGGCGATGGCGTTCGTCAACCAGCCGTGGCACGTGTTCGCGCTCCGGGCAATCCAGGGGCTGTTTGCCGGCTACGGCGCTCTCACCATCACCATGGCCGCGGATTCGGCGCCGCGCGACCGGATGGCATCCGCCATCGGCGTCGTGCAGACGGCGCAGCGGCTCGGTCCCGCACTCGGGCCGGCGATTGGCGGAACCGTCGCGCAGCTGGTCGGGCTGCGCATGGCCTTCCTCGTCACGGCGGTCTTCTACGCCGTCGCGCTCGTCCTGGTTTTCGTGATGTACAAGGAGACCGACGCCTTCGGTGACAACCTGCGGGCCGGGCACGGACGGGTCGCGTTCCGGAACGTCCTCGCGTTCGAGAACTTCATCCTGCTCATGGCCGTGGTCTTCGGTCTGCAGTTCGTCGACCGCAGTTTCGGGCCCGTGCTCCCACTCTTCGTGGCGGAGCTGGGCGCGTCTGCGAACCGGGTTCCGATCGTGTCGGGCATGCTGTTTTCGATGACCGCGGGGGCCGGCGCCCTGGGGCATCACTTGTGCGGCCGTTTGCTGCGGATGACGTCGGCGCGTGTGATCATCAGCGTCTGCGGCGGGATTGCGGCCGTTGGTACCGCACTCTTTGCGGCGGCAACCAGCACGAGTGTGTTGCTCGCTGCCACACCGTTTTTCGGCCTCGCCATTGGCGCGGCAACGACGGCAGCGTACACCGCTGCTGGCACGGTGATTCCATCGTCGGCGCGCGGCGCGGGGTTCGGGCTCCTTACCACCGCGTCGCTGCTCGGGCTCGCGATCAGCCCGATCGCCAGCGGCTTTCTCGGCGCGACGAGCATCAGGTCGGTGTTCCTGCTCGACACGATTGCGCTCCTGGCGCTGGCGGGAACCGTGACGCGCGTCATGGTCACGACGCCGCTGACCGCACCGCCCACGCCGCAGGCCGCTGAAGAGATCTGACGTGTTGATCCTTTCTGTCGATCCGGATGATCCGCAGCCTGATCCAATCGCGCGAGCGGTTGACGTTCTGCGTGATGGCGGGATCGTCGTCTTTCCCACCGACACCCTGTATGGGCTCGCCGTGGACCCTGTCAGCAATGCTGCGGTGGACAGGCTGTTCGAGACCAAGGGCCGGGACCCAGGGATGGCGGTGCCTTTGATTGCCGGCGATCTTGCGCAGGCCGAGCGCGCGGGCAGGCTCGGCTCAGCCGACCTCCGGCTCGCGCGCGCATTCTGGCCCGGGCCCCTGTCTCTGGTCGTTCCGGCTCGTGCGCATCTGTCGCGGCGCGTGATTGCTGACGATGGCACGATCGCGGTTCGAGTGCCGGCGCACCGCGTCGCCCGCGAACTGGCGCGGGCGTTCGGCAACTGCATCACGGCGACGAGCGCGAATCGGTCGGGTCAGCCGCCGGTCAACGCTGTCGAGTCGATTGTCGAATCGATGGTTCTTGTGGTCGACGCCGTGCTGGACGCGGGTCCGACTGCAGGTGGACCTCCATCGACCATCGTTCGAACCGCCGCGACGGGTCCAGAGCTCGTGCGCGCGGGCGCGATCGCATGGGACCGCGTGCTAGAATCGCTCCGGTAATGCGATCCGCGTCACGACTTCGCTCTAAAGAGCTACGTCGAGGCTCGTCGCATCCTCCGGCAGAGGCGGTGCGGACGTCCCCAGTGCGAGTGGCCCAGCAATCAGCATCCGAATCGACCGAGCGTGCAGCGCTCGTTGGTTTGATCAGCGGCCCCTCGCGTCAGCTCGATCCCGAGCATTCACTCGACGAGCTCGCAGGTCTCGCGTCGGCGGCGGGCGCGAACGTGGTGCTGCGCCTGTTGCAGGAGCGCGCGCGCCCCGACCCCGCGACCTTTCTCGGCAGCGGAAAAGTCGAGGCCCTGGCAGCGTCGTGCGATGAGGCGGACGTCGACGTGGTGATCTTCGACAACGAGCTCTCGCCGGCCCAGCTCCGCAATCTCGAGAAGGCCGTCGATCGAAAAGTCCTCGATCGCACGCAGCTCATTCTCGATATCT
Organism: Vicinamibacterales bacterium; assembly: GCA_036258055.1. Lineage (GTDB taxonomy): Bacteria > Acidobacteriota > Vicinamibacteria > Vicinamibacterales > 2-12-FULL-66-21 > DATAEK01. The sequence continues at coordinate 29,086 of DATAEK010000312.1, read as the reverse complement.
TCGCGCGCCGTGCCCGTACGCGGGAAGGCAAGCTGCAAGTCGAGCTCGCTCAGCTGAAGTACTTGATGCCGCGACTGGTCGGCGCCAATACGGCGCTGTCGCGGTTGGGCGGTGGGATCGGCACGCGTGGCCCCGGCGAAACGAAGCTCGAAACCGACCGGCGCCGGATCCGCCACCGCGTCAGCATCCTCGGCAAGGAAATCGAAGGGGTGCGCCAGCGCCGATCCCAGCTTCGCGAACGCCGGCACAAAGGCGCGGTTCCGACAGTCGCGCTCGTCGGCTACACCAACGCAGGCAAGACGACGCTCTTCAATGCGCTCACGGGTGGCGACGCGGTCACGTCGGATGCCCTGTTCGTCACGCTCGATCCGCTCGTTCGCAAGGTGAAGCTTCCGGATCGCCGCGAACTGCTCGTCTCGGACACCGTCGGATTCATCGAGCGGCTGCCGCACTCCCTCGTGGCGGCGTTCCAGGCGACGCTCGAAGAGGTGGCGGCAGCCGATCTGCTGCTGCACGTCATCGACGCTTCGAACGCCGACCGCGAGCGTCATAACGATGCGGTCCGAACCGTCCTCGCCGAAGTCGGAGCGGAGTCGGTCCCGGTACTGGACGTCTTCAACAAGTGTGACTCGCTCGACGACACCGCACGCACGCGACTGCGGGCGGTTTACCCGGGGGCGTTGTGTGTCTCCGCACTGACCGGAGAAGGGCGCGAAGATCTGATTTCGGCGATGGAGTCCCGGCTCGCGCTCGACACCGCTCGCGTGACCTTCGAGTTCACAGCGGCGTCCGAGGACGCGCGAGCGCGGATCGCACAGTTGTATCGGGTCGGCAGGGTCCTGCAGCACGTCGCCTCCGACGGACGCGTGTCGATCGAGGCCGAGCTGCCGCGGCGTCTGATCGCTCATTTCGGCGACGTCGCGCAGGTGGTCTCATGACGGCCGCGGTCCGTCCGTTCGCTCTGGCGGTCCTCGCAGCTGGACTTCTGACGGTCACGAATGGGTGCGCGCCGAAGGTGACGACCCCGGCACCTGTGGCGGCGTCTCCTCGTTTTCCGGACTTTGTTTTTCCGGATCCGCCTGCGGGTCTTGGCACCCCCGCAACGGTCGAACGGCACAAGGCGGGATGGCAGTGGCTGCAGGCCGGGGACTTCCGCGCGGCGGATCGCAATTTTGCCGCCTCGCTGAAGCTGTCGCCGAATTTCTATCCGGCGGAAGTGGGCCTTGGCTACAGCGCGCTCGCCCGCAAGGAAACTGACAGCGCGCTGACGCATTTCGATCGAGCCGTCGTCGAGAACCCTCGCTACGCTCCCGCGCTCGTCGGTCGCGGTGACGCGCTACTCGCGTCCGGCCAGCGCGACGTCGCGCTTCAGAGCTTCGAGGCGGCGTTGGCCGCAGATCCCAATCTTGCGGCGCTCAGAAGCCGTATCGAAGTTCTCCGGTTCCGCGGACTTCAAGACGACGTCGCTGACGCGCGGAAAATGGCCGAGGCAGGACGGCTGCCTGAGGCCCGCAAGATGTATCAACAGGCGATTGCCGCATCGCCGCAAAGCCCGTTCTTGTACCGGGAGCTGGCACTGGTCGAACGGCGGGATGGCGATCTCGCGGCCGCGCTCGTCCATGCGCAAAAGGCCTCGGAGCTCGAGCCGTCCGACGCGCGCGCGCTGGTGCTCATCGGTGAGATCCTCGAAGCGCGCGATGAAGGAGACGCCGCGATCAAAGCCTACACCTCGGCGATCGCGCTGGAGCCGAGCGAGACGATCGAGGCGCGGATCAAGGCGCTTCGCGACAAAGCCGCACTGACTACGCTTCCCGATGAATACAAGACGATCGACACCTCGCCGACCGTCTCGCGCGCGCAGCTTGCCGCGCTCATCGGCGTTCGACTGGGGCCGGTGCTGAAGCTCGCGGGTGGTGGCACCGCCGTCGTGATGACCGATACCCGGTCCACGTGGGCAGCGCCCTGGATTCTGACCGTCACTCAGGCCGGCGTGATGGAGGTCTATCCGAACCACACCTTCCAGCCATCGGCGCAGATTCGGCGGGTCGAGCTGGCGCGGGCGGCCAGCAACCTTCTGTCGATCATCGGGCGCGGGAACCCCGCCATGGCGGGCAAATGGCGCGAGGCGGCGAATCGCCAGCGCTTTCGCGATGTCATGCCGACAAACCCGAACTATGCCATCGTCTCGCTGGTCGTGGAAGCGGGCGTGATGGCCGCGGGTCCGGATGGAGCGTTCCAACCAAGCCGTTACGCGACGGGGGCCGAAGCCGTCGCGGCCGTCCGCAAGCTGCAGGACCTCGCCGAGGCCAGTCGTCCGCGATGAACCTGACGACCGCGAATCAACTCACAATCGCGCGGATGGCGCTGATACCCGCGTTCGTCATCCTGCTTCTCTACGAATACCGGGGCTGGGCACTCGTCACTTTCTTCACCGCCGGCATCACCGATCTCCTCGATGGCCTGGCCGCCCGGCTCACGGGCGAGAAGACCACGCTCGGCGCCTGGCTCGATCCGATGGCCGACAAGCTGTTGCTCGTGACGATGTTCATCATGCTGACGCTGCCCGGTGTGGGCTCCGCCAACCGGCTGCCGCTCTGGTTCACCGTCCTCGTCATCAGCCGCGACGTCGCCATCGTCCTGACCGTCGCCGTCGTGAACCTGGCCGTCGGCCGGCGCACGTTCCGACCCTCGATTTTCGGTAAAATTGCCACGGCCACTTACATCTTGACGGGTGTGATTACGCTCTACTTCAACTACCTGGAACGCCCGTCACCGCTCGTCGGCCTCTTCGTGTACGCATCGCTGGCCATTACGCTCATCTCGGCGTTTCACTATCTTGGTCAGATCGTACGAGTCGGACACTGAGCTGGGAGACACGATGCTGGACGCATTCAAGAAACACGGTTCACGGCCGTCGCACGAGCAGGTCGACGAGCTCGATACGCTGATCGTCTCGTCGAAGGAGGAGCGCGCGGCGCTGAGCACCATGCTCACGCAGCTCCACCTCCAGGCCGCGAAGCTCGCCGGGGCCGGCCAGGTACTCCAGCACGTGGACGAACGCGTCGCCAAGGCCGCGGCCTGGCTCGATCGCATCGCCGAGCGAATGGTGACGCTCGAGTCACGGGCCACCACGATCGCCCAGGAACGGGAGAACGTGGAGACAGCCCGCCAGGAACTTGTGAAGGCGCGGACCGACATGCGCGCCACGCGCGAGATGGCCAGTACGTTCGCACGGGAGCTCGAGCACCTTCCCGCGATCGCCACGACGCTGTCGCAGGATCTCGTGAGGCTGGATGGCCTGGTGCGCTCCGCACAGGAGAACATCGCGGGCACGGAAAGGCGGGTCGAGGATCTGGAGACGACGGTTGCGTCGTTGCGGGAGGAGATCAGCCGTCTGTCACGCGAAGTGGACGTGCGTCGCGAGAGGCCGGTGGTTCCGGTGTCTCCCGCGGCGCCGCGTGAATCACGTACCGTCACACCCACGCTGCCGTCCCGCGTCCGAGAGGGGGTCGCCGGGGAGAATGCCGTCGCCAGAGTCTCGCAGTTAATGGGGGAGGCGCGCGCTGCGATCAGGAACCTGGCGCTCGATCCGGAGGTTGCCGATCGGCTGGATGGCCAGGTCGGCCGACTGCAGACCCAGCTCGATGGAAGCAGCGAAAAGAGTTAGGCGTCAACTTTCGATCGGAAGTACGCGAGCGTCTTCGTGAGTCCCTCGTCGAGGGAAACTTTGGGCTCCCAGCCCAGCAGCGTGCGGGCACGCGTGATGTCCGGCTGACGTACCTTCGGATCGTCCTCCGGCAACGGCCGGTAGACGATCTGGCTCTTCGAACCAACCAGATCCAGAATCTTCCGCGCGATCTCTTCGATCGTCATCTCGTGCGGATTGCCGATGTTGACCGGCTCGTGCAGGTCGGACTCGAGCAGCCGGATCACACCCGCGACCAGATCGGTGACGTAGCAGAAGCTGCGCGTTTGCTTGCCGCTGCCGAAGATCGTGATGTCCTCACCACGGAGCGCCTGGCTCATGAACGCGGGAATCGCCCGGCCGTCGTGCAACCGCATCCGCGGTCCGTAGGTGTTGAAAATCCGGACAATCTTGGTGTCCACCCCATGGTAACGGTGATACGCCGTCGTCATCGCCTCGGCAAAGCGCTTGGCTTCGTCGTACACGCCGCGGGGACCGATCGGGTTGACGTTGCCCCAGTAGCTCTCTTTCTGCGGGTGCTCGAGCGGATCGCCGTACACCTCCGACGTCGACGCGAGCACGAATCGGGCGCGCTTCTCCTTGGCCAGGCCGAGCGCCTTGTGAGTACCGAGCGCCCCGACCTTCAGCGTCGGAATCGGCAGTTCCAGGTAATCGATCGGGCTGGCCGGACTCGCCCAGTGCAACACCGCGTCCACCGGGCCTTCGACGTAGATGTAGTTGGTAACGTCGTGCTTGATGAAGACGAAATCCCTGTTCGCCAGGTGCGCGATGTTCGCCGTCGCCCCCGTCAGCAGGTTGTCGATTCCAACGACGGAATGGCCGCGATCGAGAAGCGTCTCAGCGAGATGCGACCCGATGAACCCCGCGGCTCCGGTGATGACGATACGCATCAGTACGCGTGCTTCTGAAGGCCGCGCAGGAGCGTCAGCCACATGATTTTGATGTCGAGGCTGACCGACCAGTTCTCGATGTAGTAGAGGTCGTACTCGATGCGCTTCTCGAGCGACGTGTTGCCACGCCAGCCGTTGACCTGCGCCCAGCCGGTGATGCCGGCTTTGACCTTATGGCGCAGCATGTAGTGCGGCATGCGGTGCTTGAACTGCTCGACGAAGTATGGGCGCTCGGGACGCGGGCCGACGATCGACATGTCGCCGCGGAACACGTTCCAGAGCTGGGGCAGTTCATCGAGGTCGAAGCGGCGCAGCCACTGGCCCACCGGCGTGCAGCGCGGATCGTTGTCGCGTGCCCACACCGGACCGGTCTCATCTTCCGCCCCTTCGAACATCGAGCGGAACTTGTAGACCTGGAATGCCTTGCCGTCGAGGCCCATCCGCTCCTGCTTGTAGAACACGGGGCCGGGAGAGCTACGGCGGATCAAGGCGGCAATCACCAGCAACGGTACGCCGAACACGAGCAGCGCTGCCGACGAGATGCCAATGTCGATCGTGCGCTTCAGCAGGCTGTTGAAGCCGCGAAGCGGCACGTCGTTGAGGCTGATGATCGGAACGCCGTCGATGTCCTCGAGCCGCGCGCGAAGCGCGATGAACTGCAGCAGGTCGGGCACGACGTGGAGGTCCACACTCTCACGGTTCGCCACTTCGACGATGCCGAGCATCTTGACGTGCTCTTCGAGGGGAAGGGCGACGTAGACGTGATCGATCTTCTCGTGCCGGATGATCTCGTCGGCGTCGGCCAGCGTGCCGAGGAGGGGCAGGCCGCGGTATCCGATGTGGTCACCCGCGGCGCGATCGTCGAGGAAGCCAACGACCTTGAAGCCCAGCTCGCGATGCTCGAGGACTTTGTCCGCAACGAGCCGCCCGAGATCGCCGGCGCCCGCGATGAGCACCCGCTTCAGGCCGATGCCGGCCCGCCACCGCCGCTCGAGCGCCTCCCGCACGAACTCGCGTGACGAATACGCAAAGATGACGTTGATGAGCAGAAACAGCGCCCAGACAGGCTGTGAGACCTCGTAGATCCCCGCGTCCTTGAGGGCATCGGGCACGTAGTAGGTCTGGAAGTAGAGCGTGCCGACGATTCCCAGCACGACCGCGAGGATGCTGCCAACGAACACCGCGAAGAAATCGTCAACGCGCGATCGGCCGCGCCTGACCCGGTAGAGGCCCTGCACTTGAAACGCGATCGGCGCGAGCGCAGCAATGAAGGGCAGCATGTTGACGTACTGCCCGAACGGGGGCTGCCCCTTCGTAACCGGGATGATGTCGGCGATGAACGTTTCGAAGCGCACCAGGTAGGCGAGCGCAAAGGCAGCCATGCCGAGCAGTGCGTCCGACGAGACGTAGTAGGCGACGAGCAGGCGATTGTGCCGTCGCATCAGTGATGAGCGGCCGCGGTCAGCGCGTCAGCCACGGCCGCCTGAAATCCTGAGCGGAAGTGCTCGCGTGAAAAGCGAAGTGCGTTGCCGCGTATGGCGTCGCGATCGAAGGCCGTACGCCGGCATCGCTCGAGTGCGTCGGCGAACGCGTCAACCGAGGCATCAGCGACCAGAATGCCGGTGACGCCGTCGATCACCGTCTCACACGCCCCGCCGATTCCAACGGCCACCACCGGACAGCCGCATGCCTGCGCCTCGACTGGAACCATGCCGAAGTCTTCGACGCCGGGCAGGAGCACTGCGGTCGAGCGGGAGTACAAATCCCGAATCTCCTCGTCAGCGAGCCACCCGGTGAACCGAACCTGGCCGCCGCCGAGGGCCTCGAGTCGAGGCTGTTCGGGCCCGCGGCCGACTATGGTCAGGGGGGCGCCGACCTGCCGGCAGGCGCGGATGGCGACGTCGAGGCGCTTGTAGGGAACGAGCGCGGACACGACGAGGAATCCAGAATCCTGGACGCGCGGGTCTGGGCTTGGGCGGTAAAAGGTTGTATCTACAGGAGGATACACAACGGTCGACCCGCGATTATAGTATCGGCGGATCCGCCCTGCAACATAGCGGGAGTTCGCAACGAAGCGATCGACGCGGTCCGCGGTCGACCGGTCCCAGCGCGCCAACCCGGCCAGAATCGGCCGCAACAGCCGATTTCGGACCACGCCGACCTGTTCCTCGCCGAAATACGCCGGGAATTGATCCCAGGCATAGCGCATCGGCGAGTGGCAGTAGCACACGTGGACGGCGCCGCCCGGTCGAATGACCGATTTCACGGCGCAGTGGCTGGTGCTGATGACGAGATCGCACGCGTCGAAGTCGAACAGCTCGACGGCCAGCGGAAAGAGCGGCAGATAGCTTCTGTAGGCAGTCCCCGCCCGCGGGAGGGCCTGCACGAAGGATGTCCGGATCCGCCGTGACTCGATCGCCTGCGACACGCTTCCAGCTGCCCGGACGAGCGTGTAGATCGCGGCGTCGGGGTAGAGACCGCAGATCTCTTCCAGGACTTTCTCGCCGCCCCGCATCCCGGTCAGCCAGTCGTGAACGATCGCCACGCGACCCGGCGCCGGCGCGAGTTTCCCTGAGGTGGTCGACGCGGAAAGAGCGATCAACTCGCTAGAACCTCGGTGTAGATGTCGCGGACGCGCGCGATCGATCGCTCCCACGAGAAATGCCGCGCCCGCGCGAACCCGCGTTCTCTCAAGCTCGAGCGAAGCTCCTCGTCGGTCAGCACCCGCTGGATGGCATCGGCAATCGCTTCCGGCTCGTGCGGATCGATGAGGACCGCGGCATCGCCGACGACCTCGGGCAGCGACGACACGTTCGACGTGATCACTGGCGTGCCGCTCGCCATCGCTTCAAGAGGCGGAAGCCCGAAGCCTTCGCAGAGCGACGGGAAGACGAAGACCGACGCGAGCCGATAAAGAATCGCCAGGGTCCGGTCGGGAACGAATCCGAAGAAGCGGACGTACTTGTGCAGCTTGTGCCGGTGCACGGCGCGGCGCAGGGTCGCGTACTTCGAGATCTCGTCGCCGATGATGAGCAGGCGTACGTGATCGAAGCCGCGGCGGCGCAGCAGGTGAAAGCCCTCGATCAGCCGCTCGAGGTTCTTGTGCGGCTTGATGTTGCCCGCGTAGAGCACGAACGGATCGTTCAACTGATAGCGCTCGCGGACGCGCGCCACTTCGTCTTCGGCCGGCACCTCGTTGAAGCGCTCGTCGATCGCGTTGTAGATGACTTCGATCTTCGTTTCCGGGACGTGGAAGTAGTGCAGGATGTCCCGCTTCGATGCTTCCGAAACGGTGAGGATCCGGCTGGAACGATGCGTGGCAAACCACATCGAGCTGCGTGCGTACGCGTACCCGAGCCGATTGGGCAAGTACTGCGGAAAGCGCAGATGAATACAGTCGTGGATGGTCACAACCGACCGGCAGGGTGTCAGCGGCGGCAGCACGTAGTGCGGCGCGTGAAACAGGTCCGGCTTCTCGCGCCACAGATCCATCGGGACCTTGACCTGCTCTCGCAGGGAGTAGGCCGGAGAGGACTCCGGGATGGCCCTGAAATTGGGCCCGAGCGTCTGCGGGATTCCGCAATCCTGCTGCTGGCACAGGAGGACGTACTCGGTGGAGTGGTCCAGTCGCGACAGGTGTCGCAGAAGGTTGCGGACGTAGGTGCCGACGCCGTAGTCGCGCAGCTTCCGCGCATCGATCGCTATGCGCACGTTGCAGGCATCTTATCGCAGCCTTACGGTTGCGGTGGCGGCAGGTGACCTCTGACCGCGAGGTAGGCACGCAGGACCGGCGCCCATCTTGGATGATGTTTCTCGTAGAACGCGATCTGACTCCGTCGGTAGGCGGCGTTCATGCCATCGGCAACGGTCGCCCGCGATCGGCCGCGAAGATGCACGACCTGCGCTCGGGGCGTGAACAGCACACGGTGTCCGCGCGCCCGTATTGCGGCGCAGAAATCGACGTCCTCGGTGTAGAGAAAGTAGCGCTCATCGAGCAGACCCACGGCCTCGGCATCCGCGCGACGCACGAGCAGGCAGGCGCCGCTGACCCAATCCACGAACCGCTCGCGTGCGGTCGCCCGTTCGACCCAGGACCTGGCGGGACCGAAGCGGCGCTCGTACAAAGACCTCAACAGCTTCTGGCGCGCTTCGGCAAGCGGAGTGATCATCGGACCAAAGGACAGTTCGACCGCACCGCTCCCGTCAACGAGTCGCGGGCCGGCCACTGCGGCCTCCTCGTGAGCGACCAGCCGATCGACGAGGACGTCGAGGGCGCCCGCGGGAACGACCGTGTCGTTGTTGAGCAGCAGAATCAGCTCGCCGGACGTTGCGCGGATGCCAGTGTTGTTAGCAGCGGAGAAGCCCAGGTTGCGCCGCTGCACCAGCAGTCGAACGTCAGGAAAGCGCGCCTGGACCGCGGCGACGCTATCGTCGCTGGAGGCATTGTCCACGACCACTACCTCGTGAGGGATGCGTGGCGGCGCAGCGGCAAGCGAACGCAGGCAGTTCTCGAGGTCCTCTCGGGCATTGAAGCTGACGATGACGATCGAGAGCGTCATCGCACCGCGATCCTTTCGAGATGGGCGAGCGTCTCCGAGGCCGCCCTATCCCAGGAGTAACGGGCCAGTACCGGCGGGGCGTTGCCGAGGACGGGCGCTGCGCTCGCCGGATCCACCAGGACGCGGCGGATCGCCTGGGCTGTCCCCGCCAGGTCATCCCGCATCACGAAGATCGCCGCGTTACCGCAAACCTCCCGCGCGATTGGAGTGTCCAGAACGATTGGCGGTACCCCCGCGGCCAGCGCCTCGAGCGGCGTCAGCCCGAACCCTTCGTACTCCGAGAGAAAGACGAATACCGATGCCCGCGCGTAAAGGTCGGCAAGCGCATCGTTGCTGATGTAGCTGAGAAGCTCCGTTCGGTCACTGACGCCCCGCGCTTCCGCGACGGCGCCGAGATCCTGCCGCGGCCACGAACGATCGTCTCCCACGATGACGAGCCGGGCGGACGGAATGTCACGGGTGGCTCGCGCAAAGGCGGCGATCACGTCAGGAAGCCGCCGGCGGTTGAATAGCGAACCGACGAACAGCACGATCGGCTCGCGACGTCGATCGCGTTTGTCGTTCGGGATCCGGGCCGTGACCCCCGGCGGGATCACATGAATCCGTGACGGATCGGCGTGCAAGTGACTCTCGAGCTCTGACCGTGAGAACGCAGAATCGGTGAAGATGACCGCCGCGCTCGCGGCAGCGCGGCGCGTCAGCCACCTGCGCCGTATGCCTTCGCCCACCCGAAACCACTCAGGATGGGCGACAAACGAGATGTCGTGAATGGTCACCGCCAGCGGAACCGTGATGCCAAGCGGCGCCGTATAAGCCGGCGCGAAGAAGAGGTCCAACTGATCCCGCGACGCTGCGCGACGGAGGTATGTCTGCTCCCACCACGTCCCGTGTCTTCCTGTCAGGATACGCGGCTCGGCGACGGTTTCGCCAAAGGCCTGCGGCAAGGGCTCCGGAGCGTAGAGAACGAATCGTCGCCGGTCCGCATCCGGTCTGACGGTCCAGCGTCGCAGGAGTTCTCCCAGGTATCGGCCGACGCCCGTCGCGTCGCCCAGGAGCTCGCGCGCGTCGACGCCTATCCGAAGCGGCGTCGTCATGCCCGCTGGCGCCGCCGTTCCACCGCATCATCGTACGCTCGCCGCAATTCGCGGGCGCTCGCGCTCCAGGTGAAGAGTGCCGAACGACGCCAGCCGGCCTCGACCGAGCGTTCCGCCAGGGCGCGATCCTTCAGCATGCGGGCCATCCCCTCCGCGAGCGACCCGTTGGCTGCGGGATCGATCAGCAGTCCCGCGTCCGACACGACTTCGGGCAGGGCACCACGATTCGACGCGACGACCGGCGCGCCGACCGTCATCGCCTCGAGCGCCGTCATGCCGAACCCTTCGTCGAGTGACGGGACGACGACCATCGATGCCCGCTCGTAAAGGTTGCGACGCTCTGGGTCACTGACGTAGCCCATGTGCCGTGCACGTCCCTTCAACGGAGGCGTATCGAGACGCTTCGTGATTGGGGACTCCGGGGCCGGCGGACGGCCCGCCAGGACCAGCGGTGGAGCGTCGGGCATTTCCCCCAATAGCGTCTCGTAGGCCGCCAGGAGCCCGATGACGTTCTTCCGCGGCTCTGAGCTGCCGATGAAGACGATGGGACCGTCTGGCGGCGACGAAGTCCGTCGAGCCCACGGCGGCGCCCCGGGAGGGCAGATCGCGATCCGATCGGCCGAGACACCGAGCCGCGTCTGCGCCTGCGCTGCGCCATACTTCGAGATCACGATGACGGCGTCCGCCCGACGGGCGTGGTCGGCGGCCAGGGCGGCGTAGTCGCGACGCACTTCAACGGCCGTCCCCTCGGTGCGATCCAGAAAATACAAATCGTGCACGCTGACTACCTGTGCGGCGCGGCGTGTGGGGATGAGGAGCGGGTGCAGCCCATGGACAAGGTCGCATGGCCCGGCGAGTGTTTCCACCGGAGGCCAGCCCAGACGGTGCCACGCGAGGTTGAGCAGGTAGACCGGCACTCGCGCGTCAGCGACCGCGGCACCGCGGACCCGCCCTTCCTCCAGACGGTCCCTCCAGGAGCTCGAAAACAGGGTGAGCGTGTCCTCGCTTCCCAGCTGGGACACGAGTGCGGCAGCAAGCTCGTGGGCATACTCCCCGACACCTGTCCGCTGAACCAGCGCGGGACGATAGTCGAGCAGGATGCGCACGGGGCGTGATCGTAACACAGGCTCGAAACTCACAAACCCTTGTACGTCAATAGATTGACAGCGTTTTTTCGGCTGTGCTAGTTTAAGAGGTTCTGGATTCCAAGGGAGCCGTCGCGGATGAGAATCGCAGTTGTTGGAACTGGGTACGTCGGCTTGGTAGCCGGCGCCTGCTTGGCAGAGAACGGGAACGAAGTCATCTGCGTCGACAAAGACGCAGCCAAGGTGCGCGTACTCCAGCGCGGCAGAATCCCGATCTACGAGCCTGGCCTCGAGGAGATGGTCCGGCGCAATCACTCCGAAAAACGGCTGACCTTTACGACCGCGCTGGCGCGCGGCGTTCGCAACTCGCAAATCATCTTCATTGCCGTGGGTACACCGACGGGCGAGGACGGCTCGGCGGACCTTCAGCACGTGCTCGGTGTCGCCAAGGAGCTCGCGCAGGCGATGAACGGATACAAGGTCATCGTCAACAAGAGCACGGTGCCAGTGGGAACGTCCGGCAAGGTTCGTGAAATCATTCGACGCGAGACGACGCATCCCTTCAGTGTCGTCAGCAACCCGGAGTTCCTGAAGCAGGGCGCGGCGATCGACGACTTCATGAAGCCGGACCGGGTCGTCATCGGTGCCGAAGATCCGCGTGCGGCCGAGCTGATGCGGGAGTTGTACGCGCCGTTCACCAGGACCGGTGCCCCCATCATGATGATGGATTGCGCCAGCGCTGAGCTGTGCAAATATGCCGCAAACGCGATGCTGGCCACGCGCATCTCGTTCATGAACGAGATCTCGAACGTGTGCGAAGCGGTGAACGCCAACGTCGACGCGGTGCGCTTGGCAGTTGCCTCTGACCGCCGGATCGGTCCCTCGTTCCTGTTTCCGGGCGTTGGCTATGGCGGCAGCTGTTTTCCCAAGGACGTCAAGGCGCTGCTGCGTTTTGCCTCCGATCGCGACTACGATTTCCGGATTCTTCGCGCGGTCGAAGCGGTCAACGACAATCAGAAGCTGCGGCTGCTGAGCAAGATGCAGAAGCATTTCGGATCGCTGAAGGGGAAGCGCCTGGCGGTCTGGGGGCTTGCGTTCAAGCCCAAGACGGACGACATGCGTGAGGCGCCGGCGGTGCCGCTCATTCACGGGATGCTGGCGGCCGGTGCGACCGTGCACGTGTACGATCCGGAAGCGATGGACGTCGCCCGCGAGATCTTCGGATCGAAGGTCCACTACGCGGACAACAACTACGCGGTACTTTCAGGAGCGGACGCCCTCGCGCTCGTGACGGAATGGAATGAATTCCGTGAGCCCGACTACGCACGCATGCGCAAGATGATGCGCACGCCGGTCATCTTCGACGGCCGGAACATCTACAATCCGGAAACGGTCCGCGCGCAGGGCTTCACGTACTTCTCGATGGGGCGGCCGTGAGTGCAGTTCTGATCACAGGCGGAGCCGGCTACATCGGCAGCCACGCCGCCAAAGCGCTCCGGACCCGCGCCGAGCAGGTCGTCATTTACGACGATTTTTCGGCCGGACACCTGGCCGCCACGCGGGGCGCGCCGACGGTCATCGAAGGCAGTATCCACGATACGGATCGCCTCCGGGCGGCGTTGACGGAACACGGCGTCGAGGCTGTGATGCACTTCGCCGCATGGCTGTCGGTCAGTGATTCCGTCGCCAATCCCACCGGCTACTATCGCAACAACGTCGTGGGCGCGCTGTCGGTGCTCGAAGCCGCGGTCTCCGCAGGCGTCCGCCACCTGGTCTTCTCCTCGACAGCCGCCGTGTTCGGCAACCCGGTGGCAACTCCCATAGACGAGGATCACCCGAAGCAGCCCATCAACGCCTATGGCGAAACGAAGCTGGCCATCGAGCGCGCGTTGCCTCATTACGATCGCGCGTACGGACTGCGTTCCATAACGCTCCGGTACTTCAATGCCGCGGGCGCCGACCCTGAGGGGGAGCTGGGCGAGGACCACCATCCCGAACCCCACGTAGTTCCGCGCGCGATCGACGCCGCGCTCGGTCGAGGGAGTTTTCAGGTCTACGGCGACGACTACGAGACGCCGGACGGCACCTGTCTCCGCGACTACGTCCACGTCACCGACCTCGCGCAGGCGCACATCCTTGCGCTGGACGCGCTGCGCGGCGGCGCCGCCTCCACGAGCTACAACCTGGGTAACGGCCGCCCCACGTCAGTGCAGGACGTTCTCACATCCGTCGAACGCGTCACCGGCAGTCGCGTGCCGCGCGATGTGTCCCCCCGCCGCGCGGGTGATCCGGCCGTGCTGTTCGCGTCGAGCGAGCGCATCCGCCGGGAGCTCGGGTGGAAGCCCGCGTACGAGGAGATCGACGTCATCGTCGAGACGGCCTGGCGCTGGCGTCTGGCGCATCCGCACGGATACGAGAGCCGGGTGAGCGCCTGATGTCGGGCCTGCACGGTCAGCTCGCCGATCCTTTGCTGTCGGTCGTCATGCCCGTCTACAACGAACGGGCAACCATTCGCGAAATCGTCCGCCGGGTCCTGGCCGTGCCGATCCGGGTCGAGCTCATCGTCGTGGACGATGGATCGAAGGACGGAACGCGGGAGATTCTGACCGAGCTCGCTCGCGACGTCCCGATGAAGCTCATCTTCCAGCCCGCGAACGCTGGAAAGGGCGCGGCTCTCCGTCGCGGGTTCCAGGAAGTGACCGGCGACCTCGTGATCATTCAGGACGCCGACCTGGAGTACTCGCCGGAAGAATACCCGGAGCTCATCGAGCTGATCTGTCAGGGCCGCGCCGACGTGGTCTACGGATCTCGGTTCCTCGGCCGGCATCGCGTGTTCCTCTTCACGCACTACGCCGGCAACCGGTTGCTCACGCTCATCACCAACGTGCTGTACAACACGATGTTGTCGGACATGGAAACCTGCTACAAGGTGATGCGAACAGAAGTGCTGCGTTCCATGACGCTGCAGTCCGACGGCTTCGGCATCGAGCCCGAGCTGACCGCCAAGATCTTCAAGCGCCACTATCGGGTGTACGAGGTTCCGATCACCTACGACGGCCGCGGATATGAAGAGGGGAAGAAGATCACCTGGCGCGACGGCATCGTCGCGCTGTGGGTGCTCTTGAAGTACCGGTTTACCGAGTGAACCCGCTCCCTCGCCTGCTCGCGTATTCCCGCCCTTATCGCTGGCGGTTCGTTGCGGCCTTCGTCGCGATGGTCGTCTATGCCGCGGCCTCCGCCGGCGTCGCCCTGCAGATTGCGCCGATCATCGATCGCGTGCTCCCGACGCGACAGGATCTCGGCTTCTGGGCGACGCTCATTCTCGTCGCGTACTTCTTCAAAGGACTCGCCGCGTACTGTTCGACCTACCTCATGACCGACATCGGTCAGCAGGTCGTGCGCGACATCCGCAATCAGCTGTTCCGGCACATCCTCGACCAGTCCGCCGGATTCTTCGGCCGCCGCACCAGCGGTCAGCTGATGTCCCGCATCACGAACGACGTCAACCAGGTTCAGCATGCGGTCTCGGAAACGATCGGGGACCTGATTCGCGAGGGCCTGTCGCTCATCGGCTATGCGGCGCTCCTGTTCTACTACGACTGGCGGCTGGCGCTCCTGTGCATCACGAGCGCGCCGATTGTGATTTACCCCCTCGTCAGGCTGGGGCAGCGCGTGCGGCGAACGTCGCGCCGGAGTCAGGAAGAGCTCGAGCGGCTGTCGCACATCACCAGCGAAGCGTTCACGGGACATCGGATCGTCAAGGCCTTTGGCGCCGAGGGGCACGAGGAGCGACGTTTTGCCACGGCGTCGCAGCGGCTCTACCGCACGAACCTGAAGGTCACGAGCACCGTGTCCGTGCTGCCTCCGTTGATGGAGTTCCTTGGCGGGCTCGCGGTCGTCGGGCTGATCTGGTACGGCAGCCGTCAGATCGCGAGTGATCAGTGGACGCAGGGGGATTTCACGGCGTTCATCTTCGCGGCGTTCATGATGTACACGCCGCTCAAGAAACTCAGCCGGGTAAACACGAACTTCCAGCAGGCCATGGCGGCCGCCGAGCGGATCTTCGAGATGCTCGATACGCACTCAGAGGTCGTCGAACGGCCTGGCGCGCGGATGCTGGCGCCGCTTGCGCGGGGGATTGAGTTCAAGAACGTGAGCTTCGCTTACGAGGACGGATCCGGCAAGTACGTCCTGCGCGACGTCTCGTTCCCGGTTCGGGCGGGCCAGGTCATCGCGATTGTCGGCCTCAGTGGCGCCGGCAAAACGACGCTCGTCAACCTGATTCCGCGCTTCTACGACGTCACGTCGGGCAGCATCCTCATCGACGGTGTGGACATCCGCGACGTCACGTTGCGCTCGTTGCGCGCACAGGTCGGCATCGTGACGCAGGAAACGGTGCTCTTCGACGAGACCGTCGGAAGCAACATCGCCTACGGCTCGACCACCGCATCGCAGGACGCCATCGAAGACGCCGCCCGCGCAGCGCACGCCCACGATTTCATTTCCGCATTGCCCGACGGCTACAACACCCGGATCGGAGAACGGGGACAGCGCCTGTCGGGCGGTCAGCGGCAGCGGATTGCCATTGCGAGGGCCCTGCTGAAGAACTCTCCGATCCTCGTGCTCGACGAGGCGACATCGTCGCTCGACGCGGAGTCCGAGCGTCTGGTGCAGGATGCGCTGGCCAACCTGATGCGCGATCGCACCTCGTTCGTGATCGCGCACCGGTTGTCGACTGTCAGGCGCGCCGACGCAATCGTTGCGCTCGAACGCGGGCGGGTAGCGGAGATCGGCCGGCACGACGAGCTGTTGACTCGGCCCAGCGGCGTCTACGCGAAGCTGTACTCGCTGCAGATCTTCGATCGTCCGGAGACGGAGCCGCAGCCTACGGCCTAGAAGGCGAGCACCAGCGGACTAGCATGATCAAGAGCATGACCGGATTCGCTTCGCTGACCCGCGAACACGACGCGGCTTCCGTCAGCGTGTCGGTCAAGACGGTCAACCATCGTTTTCTCGACCTGCAGCTTCGTGCCCCGGCGTCCCTCGGCAGCGCCGAACCGCGGATCCGTGCGCTGGTGCAGAAGCGCATCGCGCGGGGCCGCGTCGAGGTCTCGATCAGCCTTCAACAGCGGCGTGCGCCTGGTGTCGAGATCGAGCTGAACGAACCGGTTCTCGAGTCGCTGGCGGCGGCACTCGAGCGCGCGCGTGAGCGCGGCTACGTGGACGGCGTGCTGAGTCCGGGAGATCTTCTACGGTTCCCGCAGGCGCTGACCGTCAGGGAGAACAGCGAGTCCGCCGACGCGCAAGACACGTCGGTCGGAGACCTGGTGACTGGTGCGCTGTCCGATGCGATCGACGAGCTCGAGCAGATGCGCCTGCGCGAGGGTGGTTATCTCAAAGCGGACCTCGACGCGCGCCGCGAGCTGCTCGGCGATCTGTTCGAGCGCGTGGCCAAAGCCGCCGAGCTCGGGCTGTCTGGGCTCCAGACACGACTGGCGGAGAGAGTGCGCGAGCTGCGCGCCGACGGACTGGCGGACGAGTCGCTCGTCGCTCAGGAGATTGCCAGGTTCGCTGGCCGGTCCGACATCACCGAAGAAGTGGTTCGGTTCCGGGGGCATCTCGATCACTGGCAGGCGCTGACGGACTCGTCCGAGCCGTGCGGCCGCAAGCTGGACTTCCTTCTCCAGGAGATGAACAGGGAAGTGAACACCGCGGCATCGAAGGCCGAGGGACCGGAGGTCTCCGAGCTCATCGTGACGCTCAAGGCGGAGCTCGAGAAGATGCGGGAGCAGGTCCAGAATGTCGAGTGACCCGACCCCCGCCCCCGCACCTCCCGGGCTGCTCTTTGTCGTCTCGGCCCCCTCAGGAACCGGCAAAACGACCGTCGTCGAACGGCTAGTCCAGGTGGTGCCGAAGCTGAAGTTGTCACGGTCCTACACGTCGAGGCCGGCGCGCAGCGGCGAGACCGACGGAGTGGACTATAATTTCATTACCCGCCTCCGTTTCGAGGAAATGATTGCTGCTCAAGCGTTTCTCGAGTGGGCGGATGTGTTCGGGAACTATTACGGCACGTGCGCGGCGGACGTCGAAGCCGAGCGGATGGCGAGCCGGGATCTGGTGCTCGTAATCGACGTGCAGGGGGCGCGTCAGGTTCGTGCGCGGTGCCCCGGAACCGTCGGCGTATTCGTGCTGCCGCCGTCCTTCGAGATACTCGAGCAGCGGCTCCGCGGACGCAGCAAGGACGCCGAGTCCGCCATCCAGCGACGCCTCGCTACCGCACGCGCGGAGGTGGCCGCTTTCGTCGAGTACGACTACGTCGTGATCAACGACGAGCTCGACTCCTGCGTTACCAGGCTGGCGGCGATCGTTCTGGCGGAACGGTCGCGGCAGCGCGCCATGCGGACCCGGGCAGAAGCCATCGTGGATACGTTTTTGCGAAAGGATTCCGAGTGATCGACAGAACTGCCGTTCCCAATGCGTTTGA
Organism: Vicinamibacterales bacterium; assembly: GCA_036258055.1. Taxonomy (GTDB): domain Bacteria; phylum Acidobacteriota; class Vicinamibacteria; order Vicinamibacterales; family 2-12-FULL-66-21; genus DATAEK01. The sequence goes on along the minus strand of DATAEK010000312.1, from coordinate 11,268 downwards.
ATTCGTGGTGCTGGCTGGCGCGCGCGCCAAGCAGCTGTTGCATGGCTGCACTCCGCGGACGACGGGCAGCGAGAAGCTGGTGCGGCTGGCCCAGAAAGAAGTCCGCGAAGGCAAGGTCGAGAGAGTGCCGGCGACGCCCAAGGAGTGAAATGGCGCTCATCGCCCTCGGCGTCACTGGCGGCATCGGCGCCTACAAGGCCGTCGAGGTCGTGCGCGAGCTGCAGCAGCGCGGCCACGACGTCACGGCGATCCTGACGCGCACCGCGCGGCGATTCGTCGGGGAAGTGACGTTCGAGGCGATTACGCGACGCCGCGTAATCACCGACCAGTTCGCGCGTGGCGCGAACGCGGATATCGAGCACATCTCGCTGGCCACGGGTATCGGGCTGCTGCTCGTGGCGCCGGCGACGGCGAACCTCATCGGCAAGCTGGCCAATGGCATCGCCGACGACTTTCTCTCTTCGCTGTACCTCGCGACGCGTGCACCGGTGCTCTTGGCGCCGGCGATGAACACCAACATGCTCGAGCACGACGCTGTCCAGCGGAACATGTCGATGCTCTCGGCACGCGGGGTGCGGTTCGTCGACCCCGGCGAGGGTTATCTGGCGTGCGGCTGGATCGGCAAAGGACGCCTCGCGGAGCCGGCCCGAATCGCGGAAGCGGCCGACAGTCTTCTCCGGCCGTCCGGATCGTTGCTCGGCCGCCTGGTCGTCGTGAGCGCCGGCCCCACCTACGAGGACATCGATCCGGTCCGCTACATCGGCAACCGGTCGAGCGGCAAAATGGGGTACGCGCTGGCGGCCGAAGCGGCCCGGCGGGGGGCGCGTGTCGTCCTGATCAGCGGTCCGTCCTCGCAGACGCCTCCGCAGGGGATCGAAGTCGTGCGCGTGCGCGGCGCTCGCGAAATGCACGGGGCGGTCCTCGCACACGCGAAGGACGCAGAGATCGTGATCATGGCTGCGGCCGTCGCGGATTACATGCCGACCGGCGGTGCAGTCGACGCGAAGATCGAAAAGAGCGACGCCCCGCTGACGCTCACCCTCGAGCGAACACCGGACATCCTGGCTGACCTCGGGCGAGCGCGTCGCGGCGGAACGACGCCCGTGCTCATCGGATTTGCCGCCGAGAGCGGCGATCCGGTCCGGCGCGGACGAGAGAAGCTCCACAGAAAAGCCGTGGACCTGATCGTCGCCAACGACATCTCGAAGCCTGGATCCGGCTTCGACTCCGACAAGAATGCCGCGACCCTCATTTCCGCTGACGGGGACGAATCCGTTCCCCTCGGATCGAAGGCGGAGCTCGCCTCGCACATCCTCGATCGCGCAGAACGCCTGCTCGAGCGCGCCGACAACGTATCGCGACCCCGCGAATCCTCCGAACCTTAGAACCTTGAACCTTCTATCGGCAAACTCCTTCTAGAACCGCTTCGAAGGTTGTGTCACACTTCACTGCGCGCTCGTGGGCATCTCAGTGGACAAGGCACAACTCTCAGAACATCTCCGCTTCTATCAGGAACTCGGCGTTGACGGCGTGAGCCGCGATCCGATCTGGCGCAAGCGCGCATCCGAAGAGCCAGCAATCGAACGGGAACAGCCGGCAGTGCCGGCGAAGCCGGCGTCTGAGGCAACGCCTGTCGCGTTCGCGCGATCGGCGGCGGACGTGCTGACTGCGGTGCGGGAAGACATCGGGGACTGCACGCGCTGCAAGCTCCATCGGCTCGGACGCCGGCAGGTGGTGTTCGGCGTGGGGAACCCGACCGCAGACCTGATGTTCGTCGGAGAGGCTCCCGGGGCGGACGAAGACATTCAGGGCGAACCGTTCGTGGGCCGCGCAGGGCAGCTCCTTACCAAGATCATCGAAGCCATCGGCCTGACGCGCGACGACGTCTACATCGCCAATGTGATCAAGTGCCGCCCTCCTGAGAACCGGAATCCGGAGCCGGACGAGGTGGAGACGTGCGAGCCGTTTCTGTTCCGGCAGATCGACGCAATCAGCCCGAAGGTCATCGTCGCGCTGGGCACGTTCGCTGCCAAAGCGCTCCTCAAAACGCAGGACTCCATCTCGCGTCTGCGTGGCCGCGTCTACGACTACCGCGGCGCGAAGCTGATCCCGACGTTTCATCCAGCCTTTCTTCTGCGAAGTCCCGACCGCAAACGCGACGTGTGGGATGATATGAAGAAGGTCCGCGCGCTCCTGCAGGAGCCGGCAGAGAACGAGTAACGTCAGACGATGCGTCATCTCCGCGTCGCGGTCCCCGTCCCCGCGCTCGCTCCGCTGACGTACAGCCTTCCCGAGTCGCTTCCGGATCCGGCTGTCGGCGCTCGCGTGCTGGTGCCGGTGGGCAACCGGGTCATGACGGGCTGCGTCCTCGATGTGTCATCGAGCGCGCTCTCAACGGCGGACCCCGGCCCCACCTCGATAAAGCCGATTCTCGACCTTCTGGACGACCGGGCATTTCTGCCGCCGGACGTCGTTGCGCTCGCGTCGTGGGTCGCCGAGTACTACGCATGCGGCGCGGGGGATGCCCTCGCCGCGGCGATGCCCCCACGCGCCTGGGTGGAGAGCGAGCGCCACGCGCGCATCACGGACCATGGACGTTCGCGCAGCGAGCTCGAGGGGGGCCATCGTCGCGCGATGCTCGTTGCGCTGGCCTCCGGCAAGCCCGTACGCACGGCGACGCTTTTGAAAGCAGGACGCGGTGCGCATGCGGCGCTCCTCGCGCTCGAGCGGGACGGGCTCATTGCCATCGCGAAGCCGCTGAAGGGCAAAGCCGACGCATCTCGAACGATCAGGGTTGCCCATCTGACGGCTCAAGGAGCCGAAGCCGCGGCGTGGGAAACAGAGCCAGACCACGGACCGAGACTTGGCGTGCGACAACGCGAAGCGCTCGCCCTCATCCGTAGCGCCCCTGAGGGCATCGACACTGCTCAACTCGCGCAACGCGGGATCGGCGCGCAGACCCTGACTCGCCTGGCGGCACTCGGTCTCGTGTCGCTCATCCGACGGCGTATCGAACGGGATCCCTACGATTTGCAGTCGATCGTCGTTGCCGAGGCCGCGTCGATCTCACTGACGGCCGAGCAGTCCGCCGCGCTCGCGCGCCTGACGGCATTGGGTTCCGCCGGGGCGTTCCGCGCCGTGCTGCTGCACGGCGTCACCGGCAGCGGCAAGACCGAGCTCTACCTGCGGCTCGCCAGGCACACGCGCGAGCGCAGTCGCGGTGTGATTCTGCTCGTGCCCGAGATCGCGCTGACACCCGCCGTTGCCGCTCGCTTCCGTCAGGCGTTCGGCGAGCGTGTGGCCATCCAGCACAGCGGCCTCTCGGACGGTGAACGGCACGACCAGTGGCATCGCATCCGTCGTGGGGAGGTCGACGTCGTGGTCGGCACACGGTCGGCTGTCTTCGCGCCCGTCCGGGCGTTGGGGCTGATTGTCGTCGACGAGGAGCACGACGGTTCTTACAAGCAAGAGGAGACCCCGCGATACAACGGGCGTGACGTCGCGGTGATGCGTGCGCGTCAGGCGGATGCGCTCGTCGTGCTCGGTTCTGCCACGCCGTCGCTCGAAACCTACTCCAACGCTGAAAGAGCGCGCTACGACCTCGTCCGCCTCGCGCGACGGGTGCTCGATCGGCCGATGGCTGACGTGCAGATCGTGGACATGCGTGAGGAGTACGCCGCGACCGGACCGGACGTCATCCTCAGTCGAGCGTTGAGCGAAGCGGTTGCGCGACGGCTGGCCGAACGGGAACAGGCAATCATTCTCCTCAATCGTCGCGGGTTCGCGACGTCCGTGATCTGCCGGGAGTGCGGCGCCACGCTCGATTGCCCGAACTGCAGCCTTTCGCTGACCGTGCACCGCGCAGCCCATCGCGCACGGTGTCACTACTGCAACCATTCGATCGCGCTGCCCCAGAAGTGCTTCGCATGCGGCGGCCAGTTCCTCGAACAGGTCGGCTTCGGAACAGAACGGGTCGAAGCCGACGTCGAAGCCCAGTTTCCCCAAGCGCGAGTGGCGCGAGTCGACCGCGACACGATCCGGCGGCGCGGCGCTATCACCAGCCTCCTGTCACGTTTTGCGGCCGGGGAGATCGACATCCTCGTCGGCACCCAGATGCTCGCGAAAGGCCATGATTTCCCGCGCGTCACGCTCGTGGGCGTCATCTCCGCCGACGTCGGACTCGGGCTGGCCGACTTCCGCGCAGCGGAGCGGACGTTTCAGCTGCTCACGCAAGTGGCCGGGCGCGCCGGGCGCGGCACGATTCGCGGCGAAGCGATCGTGCAGACACTCTTCCCGCATCACTACAGCATCCGTCACGCCTGTCGGCAGGACTATGCGGCTTTCTACGAAGAAGAGATCGCCTTCCGCCGGGCGATGCGGTATCCACCCACGCTGGCCCTGATCAACGCGGTCGTCAAAGGACGCACGTTCGCCGCGGCAATGCACGACGCCGCCGATCTCGTTCGGGCGGTGCGCGCCGCGAGCAGCGCTTTTCGAGTATTGGGCCCTGCACCCGCGCCGTTGAGCCGGCTCAAGGGGGAGCACCGGGCACAGTTCTTCATCAAGGGTTCACAGCGTTCGGTGATGCGCGACGCGCTCCTCGCGGCGCTGAACGCGAGACCGGACATCGCCAGGCGGACCATCGTGGACGTCGATCCGATGAGCGTTCTGTAGCGCCGAAGGACGCTATTTCAGGATGTCGATCGGGACCGGTGTGAAGCAGAGGATCAGCATGACGACGGCAAAAATGGCAACGGCGATACGCCCGGGCCCCAGCGGCTCGAGTTCATCTCTGACGCTGGGGTGGCGCGGCCCGAACATCAGGAGCATGACCAGGATGATCACGGTGAAGAGCAGCCAGCTCGTGGACACGAACGTCATCACGATCGCCGTTCCCGCCGTGAGGATCGAGATGGACGTCGACCGCCGGCCGAGCGTGGCGTAGGCGAGGTGACCGCCGTCGAGCTGCCCGAACGGCAGAAGGTTCAGGGACGTTGCGAGCATGCCGAACCAGGCCGCGAACACCATCGGGTGAGCGTTGAGCGACAGGCCATTCCGGATCGGACCGAACATCAGCCACGAGGCGAGCTTGAAGAGCAGCGGTTCACCGAAAGCCAGGCCCTGCATGTTCGGCGGAATCGGACGGACGTTCGAGAGTGCGAGTCCGATGAAGAGGACGGGAACGAGGACGACGAACCCCGCAATCGGACCGGCCACGCCGATGTCGAAGAGCGCGGTCCGATTGGGAAAGGACTCCCGGATCCGGATTACGGCGCCGAGTGTGCCCGTGAGGCCGATGGGAGCCGGAATGAAGAACGGCAGCGAGGCATCGACGTTGTAGCGCCGGCACTGCAGGTAGTGCCCCATTTCGTGGGCGCCGAGAATCAGCAGGACTGGAAGCGCGTACCAGAGCCCGTACAGCCAGACCGAATGCGCGAGCTGGCCGATGGGCCGCGAGCCAAAGTCGATGAGGAACGAGAGATAATACGCAACGCCCGTCTGAGACGTCGTCAGCAACGTGAGAAACAGCAGGAGCACATGCAGCCAGCGCCGGTCCTGGAACCGGTGCCGGATTACGGGCGGCTCGTACGCTGCCGGTGCGAAAGTGCGCCAGTCCGGAGCCGGCGCCGGCGCGGTAGATCCAGACGGATTGTCGTTCGGCAAAGGAAAAGACGTCAGCCGCCGATGTTCTGCAGATCCTTGCCCGGCTTGAACCGGATCGTCCGGCCAGGCGGGATGCGAACTTCCTTTCCGGTGCGAGGGTTCCGGCCGATACCGCGCTTGCGGGGCTTGACCTGGAACACACCGAACCCGCGGAGCTCGATTCGCTCGCCACGCTGCATCGACAGCCGCATCGCGTCGAAAACCGCGTCCACCGCCACCTCGGCCTTGACCTTGGTGATGTCCGCGATTCTCGACACCTCGTTGACGATGTCAACCTTGATCATGCTTAGGCGCTCCTCGGGATTTGTAACTATCATAAATAGATGCACTTACGCTGTCAAGGTCGCGGCTAACTAGACTTTCGCATGGCAGGCAAACGCCAAACCGGCGCCCCCACGGTCGTTCTGGTTGGCCGGCCCAACGTCGGGAAATCGACTCTCTTCAATCGCATCACCGGCTCGCGCCGGTCCATCGTCACACCGATCGCGGGAACGACTCGCGATGTGATTGCCCAGCCTGCGTCGTGGCAGAGCGCCACGTTCACGCTCGTCGATACGGGCGGCATGTTCGGCGCCAGCCAGGATCACATCCACGAGCTGGTCGTGCAGCAAGGCCGGCGGGCGATCTCGACGGCGGATGTCATTGTGTTCGTGGTGGATGGCCGCGAGGGGCTCGTGCCAGGAGATGAAGAGATCGCGGCGTCTCTGAGATCGGTGACGGTGCCCGTGATCCTCGCCGTCAACAAGACGGACGATCGCCGCGCCAAAGGACGCGCGCTCGAGTTCTATAAGCTCGGCTTTGAACCGGTGACCGAGATTGCCGCGGAACATGGGCAGGGCACGGGGGATCTGCTCGACGAAGTCGTTCGACGGCTGCCGGCGCGCCGTGATGCGCCGCGCGTGGCGGAACCGCCCGAGACGGCCGTCGCGATCATCGGCCGCCCGAACGTCGGCAAGTCATCGCTCCTCAATCGTTTGCTGAAAGAGGAGCGGGCGATCGTCAGCGACATGCCGGGAACGACGCGCGATACGGTTGACGCGCTGCTCAAGTGGCACCGCCGCACGTTCCGGATCGTTGACACCGCCGGCATCCGCCGGGCCGGACGCGTCGCCCGATCCGGTCAGTTGGAGGCCGTCAGCGTCATCGTCGCCCGCAAGGCCATCGAGAAGGCGGACGTCGCCGTCATCGTGATCGATGCGGTCGAAGGAGCGACCGACCAGGACGCCGCGATTGCCGGGGAAGCCGACAAAGCCGGATGCGCGGTGATCATCGCGGCGAACAAGTGGGATCTGATGAAAGGCCGCGGGCCTGATTTTTCCAAGACGTTCGACGAGAACCTGCGGCGTCAGCTCAAGTTCCTGGACTACGCGCCCGTGCTGCACATCTCGGCGGCAACGGGTGAGCGTACCGGGAAGGTGCTCGAGACGATCGACAAGGTCGCGGAAGCACGGACGCGACGCATTCCCACCGCCGAGTTGAATCGCTTCGTTCAGGCCGTGACCGCCGTCCATCCGCCTGCGAGCCCGGGAAAAAAGCAGGTCCGGATTCTCTACGCCGCTCAGACCGCCGTCGCCCCTCCGACGTTCGTCTTCTTCACCAATGTCGCCACCGAGTTCCATTTCTCCTACGAGCGATTTCTCTCGAATCGCCTTCGCGAGTCGTTCGGCCTCCTCGGCACGCCACTCAGATTGCAGGTGCGGAAGCGCGGGTGACCTTTCCTGTGCGCCCTGAAGGCGCACCCGAAGGCTACGCTTCCCGCGCGCGTCTGAAGCTGACTGGCTGCGCAGCGATTGCACCACGCGCGACCAGGCACGCGCCAAGACCGGCTCCGGCCAGTAGACCCAGGTACCAGAGGCTTGTGCCACCCCGCCACGTCGAGAAGTCCGTCGTGAGCGGTGCCCGCAACAGGATGAAGTGGGTTGAGAGCGCCACCACGTTCGCGAGCAGCCCGTAGCGAAGGCTCGCGGCGATGAAAATCGAGATGATCCCCGCGCCGAGCGCGAGCGACAGCAGGGGATAGCCAGCGCTGAACATCCCGTTGACGACAACGGGCGTGTAGACGATGACGGCCACGAGAAATGCCAGCCACCGCCGCTTGAAGATGATCAGAAACGCCACGATGCCGCCCATGCCGAGCATGCCTGACGAGATCGCGCTGGCAATCTGAGCCGCGATGGTCGACAACAGAAACCGCAGCGCGATCAGGGTTCGCGGATCCGGCACGACCGGCATCGGTTCGGGCCGGCCAGCCAGAGGCGGCAGCAGCGTGTACAGCGGAAAGAGCAGCGTCATCGCCAGCCCCGCGGACACGCCGATCAACACGTCGGCGCCGACCTGCGGATCCTTCCATTGACCGCCGATCATGCGCGTCCAGCCAATCAGGCTGTTGGGTGAGAATCGCCGGACGTACGGCTCGAGTCCGAGATAGGTCAACCAGAGCACGGCCGCCGTGAAGAGCGCACGGCCGACAGCGCCGAAGATGCGGCCGATTTCGACGTCGACGTCGCTCACGTGGGTCGCGCCGAGCAGCCACGCCACCAGTTGCATGAAAAAGAGGACCAATGCGGCGCGAAAGGCGCCACGCCGATCGCCTCGCCCAAGGCGGGCGTTGTGGCGTGCGAGGAGCGCACCCACCAGCATCAGCCCTGGCATCACGAGACCCGCCACACCCGCCAGAAATCGAGTGAATGCGGATGGAGCCGACGGCGCGGACCGAGAGGAGCGAGTCCAGGGTCCGGTCACTCCGAAGTACACCGGCCGCCGATGTGCTGCGGCCGCTTCGATGCGGAAGAGCAGCTCTGGCTGATCGGGCAGCCGGCCTTCCCATGCGACACGCTCGTCCGCGTAGATCGGCGGAATCCATTTCGGCGCGACACTGGAGAATTGATCCGTGGGCAGACCGGCGGCGGCGAAGAGGGGCGACCAGTCCGTCCCACCCGACGGCCCACCCGTGTCAGCGGGATCCGGCACCGCGACGAATTCTGCCAACCGTCCTGATGCATCGACAACCGTGAGCGTCATCCCGCCGACGTTCAGCGGAGGATTCACGCCAGACGTGTTGTTCTCGCTGCCCCACGGGATCAGAAGTCTCGGACTCGTGCGATACCAGTACACGACCGACTCGGGGCGATCGGTGGCGAGTTTGCGCCACCGGTCGCGCTCGGTCGATGTGGCGCCGATGTAGTTCGGGTAGTCGAGCGATACCGCCATGCCGGACGCGGCGTCGCGAAACGGACCTGCGTATCCGAGGTGGCTCAGCGCTTCTTGCGCGCGATCTTCGAGCGCCGCCGGCGCTTTCGGGAGCGGCACGCGGTTGATCAGGAGGACGCGCTGATACATCAGCAGGATCGCGAGAAGAGCGACCACGACCCACACACTACCGCCGAGCGCCCAGCGGGCCGAGATCGCCTCACTGCTCCCTGCCGCGGCGACCATCTCGGGCGACGGTGTTTCCCCTGCGGCCAGCGCCGCCGCCAGGGGATCGCCGCCGGGAAACGCAGCGGCCACGCCAAGCGCCGAAGCCGGCCGCTCGGCAGGATCCGGTCGGAGACAGCGCAGGATCGCCTGCTCGATCTGCGGCGCCAGGTCGCGAACGATGGCCGACGGCGGAACGATTCCGGACTGCTCGCGTTTGTGAATCAGCTCGGCGAGGTTCTTTCCCTCGAGCGCACGGTGGCCGGTGAAGACCTCGTAGAGCACGAGCCCGAGCGCGTAGATGTCGCTACGCGCCGTCACGTCGCCGCCGGCGAGCTGCTCGGGTGCCATGTATGCGGGCGTGCCTGCTCGCAGCGCTTCGCCCGCGACGCCCGCCAACCCGAAGTCCGTGATCCGGACCTTGCCACTCCCGTCCAGCATCACGTTCGCCGGCTTGAAGTCGCGATGAATGACGCCGCGTTCATGCGCGGCTGCGAGTCCGGCGCAGACCTGCCGCGCGATCTCGAGCGCGCGGTCCTCGGGGAACCGGCCAATTCGGCGAAGCAGCGACCCGAGATCCTCGCCGTCCACGTATTCCATCGAGAGGAAGGTGTGGCCATCGACCTCGTCGATGTCATAGACGCGGCAGACGTTCGGATGCGACACCTGCCGTGCCATGCGGACTTCGGTGTGCAGCTGCGTCAACCGCGCAGGATCGCCATCGACCTCGGGCGTCAGAAACTTCAGCGCCACAGGCTGACCGAGCTTCAGATCGTCCGCGCGATAGACCTCGCCCATGCCGCCGCGGCCCAGCCGTCCGACGATGCGGTAACGGCCCCCGAGGAGCGTTCCGGGAGGGAAGCGGCCGTGATCGATGGCGCCTGATGACGACAGCCATCCGGAAGACGAGGTAGGGGATTGGGATCCCCGAGATGAATCGCGCGGTCGCGATCGCGAGGCTGCTCCCGCGAGCCGGGTCGCGTCGGGATCTGCAGCGGCGACGTCGCCGCCGGCCAGCCGCGTCAGCTCATCCGAGAGCGAGAGCGGCGTGTGACAACGCGGGCATGCGGTCGCCGGCGCTTCGACTTCGGAGTCACACGCGGGGCAATGAGGCAACGAGGAATTCTAGAACCACTCTCTGGAATCGTGAAATCCGGCGCGCGATCCGCACCCGCACGATCGTGGCATCGCACAGTCTCTGTTATACTTGCGACCGACTGATGTCTCACCCGGACATGCCGGAGATTCCGAACCGCTCGCTGTTTCGACAGCCTGAAGTGTGCGAGATCGCCCGGATCCAGGCCTACGTGCTGCGATCCTGGGAGGCGGAATTCCCAGACCTCGGCGTCACGAAAACTGCGGGTGGTCCCCGGGTGTACCGGCGCGCCGACGTCGAGCGGGTGCTGCGCATCAAGCACCTGCTGTTCGTCGAAGGGCTCACCCTCGCCGGTGCCCGCCGGCGCCTGCTCGAGGAACAGTCCGCGTCGAACGGGAAACAGGAGGACCTCGAGGAGCTCGAGGATCTCTTCGGGAGCGACGCGCGCGAGCGGATCCTGCTCGTCAAGCAGGGGTTGCGTGAGCTGGCGACGATCCTCGCGCGATCGCCGGGTGTGGCGCTCGAAGAAGGGTTTCAGCTTCGGAGCCTGGAAACCTCGAGGCCGCGGCCCAAGACGCGGCCTGTCGCAAAGGCGGCACCGAAGCCGGCGAAGAAGAAACGGTAGAATTGATTTGTTCGGGATGTAGCGCAGCCTGGTAGCGCACCTGACTGGGGGTCAGGGGGTCCCGGGTTCGAATCCCGGCATCCCGACCACATTTCAAAATTCGATTGACGGGTTATTGAGGCGCGCTCTGAGGCTCGCTCCTGAGTAAATATCAGGGGCCGATTCAGAGCGCGCTTTTTCTTTTCCGGCCCCTCCGGAGGTCTCTGGGAGATGGCTCTCCCACAACCAAAAGAACTGCTCACTGGGCGCGTCTGCCGCAATGAGAAAGACGCCGTGCGCGAACTCGCCGCGCGTGAAGGCGAGCGCTGCTCGGCCATCGTGCGACGGCTGCTTCGAGCAGCGCTTGAGAACGACGCTACGGCTGCATCACCGTGGATGACGCTCACACAAGCCAGTGTCTATGCAGGCTTCTCGAACTTGGACCATCGGTGTTGCCATCGATCCGGGAAGCGTTTCGAGCATCGAGTAG
>DATAEK010000310.1:0-1932 GCA_036258055.1 Vicinamibacterales bacterium | reverse complement strand
GTCGAGTGGGGTTACTTCACTGGTTCGTATGCCGAATCGCCGGGTGGCGAGCCGAAGCAGATGCGTGGCGCGAGGCTCTGGGTGCTCAAGAAGTTCCCGGACGGCAGCTGGAAATGCTTCCGCGGGATAGGGACCCCGGTTGCTATCGGTGCCGGCGTGTCGACCCCGTTGGCAGGGCAAGTGGTTCAGGGACCGGCCGCGTCGGCTGGAAGCGACAGAGGCCACGATGCGGACCGGGCCGCCATCGAGAAGCTAAAACAGCAGGACGTCGCCGCGACGGTTGCGCGAGATGCTGTTGCGATGGCGGATCTGTGGACCGATGACGCCGTTCGTTTCGGCCCAGACACGTCGGCAGACGTCGGCAAGCACGCTATCCGAGAGACCAACGAACGCTCGACGGCTCGCCCAATCAAGGTGTTGACCTTCGTTCCGGAAACCAGAGACTTGAGGATCTGGGACGGAGGGGCAGTCGAGTGGCGTTACTTCGCTGCTTCGTATGTCGCATCGCCGGGTGGCGAGCCGAAGCAGGTTCGTGGTACGGTGCTCGCGGTGCTCAAGAAGCTCCCGGACGGCAGCTGGAAATGCTTCCGCGCGATGGGGATCTCAGAATGAGTTGCAACACGGGTGGAGCTGACTCGCACGCCGCAGAACAAGGGGTGAAGCTGCCCTACCGGGGTCGTCGCCCGATGGCCGTATCCATCTCGTCAGCGGCTTGCACGTAATCGAGCTGTGATTGCAGCAGCGCCGCCTGGGCCTCGAGCTCGAGCGCGGTGGACTCCTTCGCCTGCGAGCCGAGCGCACTCCCGTTGACGAGCAGTGCCGCGGCCACGCGCCGGGACTCGCCGCGCAGCGCGACGAGCTCCTCCGACACGGCGATCATCTGGCGGGTGCGTTCCATCTTGTTGTAGGCCGTCTGCACGCGGAGCTCGACTTCATCGGAAATCCGCGCAAGGTTTTCCTTGGCCTGCGCCAGCTGCGTTTCGCGCTCGCGCAGCACCGCGCGCTTGCGCCCGCCTTCGAACAGGTCGACGCTCGCGCGAATCCCGATCGTGCCGAAGCGGTCGGCCAGGAAGGGGACGTTGTTCTGGAAACTGTAGCGCGCGACGGCCTCCACGTCCGGGATGAATTCGTATTTGGCGAGGCGGACCGCGGATTCGGCCTTCTCGACCTGCGCGCGCGCTTCCGCGATCTCCGGATGCGAGTCCAGCGCCTCGCGCACGCAGGCGTCCCGCTCGCAGCGCTCGGACGGCCCGCTAATCGGGGACACAGTCGGATCGAGTACCAGCGGCGTGGTCACGGGCAGGCCGATGACGTCGTTGAGCTGCATCTGCAGATCGGACCGCTGCAGCTCCGTCGTCAGCAGCTCCTGTTTGGCCTGCAGCGCGCGGGCCCGGCTCTCGATCAGATCAGCGTCGAGCGCGCTGCCGTAGCGCACCTGCTGGACGCGTTCGCGCTGCAGGTCGTCCGACGCCTGGATCTTGGCGAGCACGGCGCGGCGTTGGACGTCGGCAATCAGGATCCGGTAGTAGATCTGGCGGACCCGCAGCGCCGTCGCGTCTTCGAGGCCGCGGGCCTTGCCGCGCGTGGCCTCTGTCTCGGCGCGCGCGATGTCGTTGGCGGCTTTCACCCTGAAGAGCTGCGTCAGGGGTTGCACCACGCCGGTTCCGTTGGTCACCGCCGTCACGCCGCCCTGATTGATAATCAGCGCCTGCGGCGGGATCAGATTCGGGCCGACGACGCCGAGCCCGCCGGCGGGGATCTCAATCAACTGTGTGTCCGTCAGGTGGACCACCGTGGTGTCATTCCGTACCGAAGGGTAGTAGGCGCTCTTCGCCACCGCCTTCACGTGTTCCTTCTCCTCGACCGACAACCGTGCGAGTCGGACCGCATGGTTGTGTGCCAGCGCCAGGTCGACGGCTTCGCGAAGCGTGA
>DATAEK010000295.1:0-41015 GCA_036258055.1 Vicinamibacterales bacterium | reverse complement strand
CGAGCCCCGACGTCGCATCGGCCATGACACCGACAAATGCTCCATCGATTGGCGCGCCGCGCGGCACCTCGGGCGCGATGTGATCCGGCGCAGCCAGCGGGATTGCTGCCTGCGTAGGTTGCGGCGCACGCTGCGCTCCTGGTGGAGCAATCTGGGGCAGCGAGACTCTGCGGACCTCAACCCACCATACCGTGGGTCCCGCGGGATTCGGCGGGGTTACGTCCGCGACGAGCGGAATGATCAGCATTGCCGAGATCGCCGTCGCATGGACGGCGATCGAGACTGGCAGGATCGACAAGCGGCGGCGCACTCGGCTTTTCGCGTCGCCCGTGCGGAGCACATCACGCAACAGTTCCTGAGGCATCGGGTGGCCCCCTTCCGAAGCGTCCGGCGATCGAGGTGGTGAGTGCGGCCGCTCTCCCGATTTTAGACACCGGCCCCCGGGCCGGGTTCCTCAGTAACCGGCCATCGCGCGGCCGAGGAACAGGGGTGCAAGGAGGAACAAGGTCAGGCACCAGTTGATGACGAATCCGATCAGGCACACGATGATCGCGCGGCCGGTATTCGAATAGTCGAGCACACTGCGGACGGCGATCACCATCACTACGAGACTCCACAGACTGATCACAAATGAAATCAGCACGCCGAGGAACGGGATGATCGCGAGCACGTTGAACAGGCCCGGCGCGGCCGTGAAGCCGAGCACCCTGAAGGTCTCCGCGAAGTCCGCCTTCGTTTGTGGCTCCGGCATCAGCTTCGTGCCGACGAGCATGACGATGAGTGACCAGATGGCGAAGCCGATCACGGAGAGCAGCAGCGTCATGATCCCGTATCGCAGGCCGGCACGGAAGACGTTGCCGAGCAGCGCGGCGACGCCAGCCAGGAGAATGACCGTGACCGCCTGACCCATCGCGTTCTGGTCGCGCTCGATCTCCTCGAACGTGTTCACATCCGCCTTCATCGCGCCGACCACGCGTTCGCCGAAACTCGCCATGTGTCTCTCCTTGCCCACGGGCTGAGCACGCCCGCCTCGGCGCGCACAGTGTAGCAAAGCTGCGCGCTATCGACGCACGCGAACTCGCCGATCGTCAGGACCACGACCGCGCCTGGTCGAAGAGGCAGCAACGGTACAATCGCCCGATGCGTCACCTGATCGCAGCGGTTCTGATCCTGTCGTTCCAGGCCGTTCAGGAAGGTCCCCCCAAGGAAGCGGGGCCCTTCCGCACGCCGGATCTCGTCGAGCTGACCACCCTCGACCCGGGAATCCGGCTCGACATCCGCTACGCCACGCCCAATAACCTCGCCGGACGGCCGGTGTACTCGGAGGCACGTGCGTTTCTTCAGCGGCCCGCGGCCGATGCACTGCTCCGCGCGCACCGGGCGTTGAAACCGCAGGGATATGGGCTGCTGGTGTTCGACGGGTACCGGCCCTGGCGCGTCACCAAGCTGTTCTGGGATGTCACCCCCCCTGACAAGCACGAGTTCGTCGCGGACCCCGCGAAAGGCTCGAAGCACAATCGCGGATGCGCAGTGGACCTCTCGATGTACGACTTGAAAACGGGGCGAGAAGTCGAGATGCCCAGCGTCTACGACGAGATGTCGCCGCGCGCCTATCCCGACTACGCGGGTGGCTCTGATGACGCGCGAAAGCGTCGGGACATCCTTCGCGCCGCCATGGAACACGAGGGCTTCATCGTCGAGCCGAACGAGTGGTGGCATTTCAACTACAAGGACTGGCAGTCCTATCCGATCCTCGACATCCCGTTCTCCGAGATCCGGAACGGCGCACGGAAATGAACGCCAGCTGTCACGGCAAACCAAAGAATGCGATGCGGACGTTCGTGAATCCGGCGGTGCGGCGCGACTCGGCCTACACGGGCCTGTTCACGGCTGACGACTATCGCGACGTCGACACGTTCTACGCCGAGCGGCCCACTCTCCGGCCGTCTCCCCTGCGCGTCTTGCCGGGACTGGCCGCACGACTTGGCATCAGCTCGGTCCTCATCAAGGACGAGTCTCAACGCTTCGGCCTCGAAGCCTTCAAGACCGTCGGCGTGACGTACGCGATGCACCGGCTGGGGCGGGAGCGCATCGCACGCGGCGTGGTCTGTGCGACGGCCGGGAATCACGGACGCGCGGTGGCTCGTGCCGCGCGCGACGCGGACGTCCCGTGCACCGTCTTCGTGCCGGCTCCCGGCGCTCTCGCATCGGCGACAGAGCTCGATGTCCGTTCGGCGCGTGTGCAGGCGATGCGCATCGACGGCGCCGACGTCATCGACGTGAAGGGCACCTACGAAGACGCCGTCGCGCGAGCCGCGTCACGCGCAGAGGAAACGGGAGCCGTGATGCTCTCTGACACGGCATCAACCGAAACGGACACGATTGCGCGCTGGATCATGCTCGGCTACACGCGGCTGCTCAGCGAGTCCTCGAAAGCGTGGCCGGCTCCGCCACACGTCGTGTTCGTGCAGGGAGGCGTCGGCGGGCTCGTCGCGGCTGCGGCAAGCTGGTTTGCGTTTCACTACGGCAGCGAACGGCCGGCGCTCCTCGCCTGCGAGCCTGATTCGGCTGCCTGCCTGCAGGAGTCCGCCCGTGCAGGTGAGGCCGTGGACCTGTCGGATCCAGTTCGCCGCGCCTCATCAGATCTCGATGCGAGCGACGGTGGGCGTGCCTCTTTCGCGACGATCATGGCTGGTCTTCGATGCGCCACGCCCTCCGCAGCCGCGTGGCCAGCCGTCCGGGACGGCATCGATGCCTTCCTCTCGATCCCGGATTCCGCCGCCTTCGACGCGATCGCTCGTCTCGCTCGTCCGGTCGCAGGGGATCCCGTAATCGTGGCCGGACCATCCGGCGCGTGTGGCGTCGGCGCGCTCCTCACGCTGCCACGACATCCAGAGTCCTCCGGACTCGGAGCGCTCGGCCGGCTGGACCGATCCACTTCCGTTATGGCCATCGTGACCGAGGGCGCGTGAGATAATTTGGGATATGACCAGCACGACTCCGGCTGAGACCTGGGGCCACTCGACGGTGCGGACAGCGTGTCCGCTCGATTGCCCGGACTCCTGCACCCTCGACGTCACTGTTGAAAAGGGACGCGTTGTCGAGATCGACGGCGGCGACACGAACCCGACGACGCGGAATTTCATCTGCGCGAAGGTCCGTCGCTTTGGCGAACGTGTGTACGGCGAGGATCGTCTGCTTTTCCCGGCGATCCGCAAGGGCACCAAGGGTCACGGCACGTTTACGCGGGTGAGCTGGAACGAAGCGCTGGACCATATCGCCGGGCGGATGCTGAAGATCAAGCAGCAGTTTGGTGGCGAAGCGATCCTGCCGTTCTGTTACGGCGGGTCCAACGGCTTGCTGACGCAGGACACGAACGACACCCGCCTCTTCCGCGGCTTCGGGACGTCGCGCCTTGCGCGCACAGTCTGTGCCGCGCCCACCGGCGCCGCGAACCTGGCGATGTACGGAAAGATGCCCGGCGTCACGTATGAGGACTACGTCCACGCCCGGCTCATCATCCTGTGGGGTGTGAACCCGTCGGCATCGGGCATTCACCTGGTGCCGTACTTGAAGGAAGCGCGCAAGCGCGGCGCAACGCTGGTCGTCATCGATCCGCGGGCCACGTCACTGGCGCGCCAGGCCGACCTGCATCTCGCGCCGCACCCGGGCACCGATCTTCCGGTCGCGCTGGCGATCCACCGGCACCTCTTCGAAAGCGGGCTCGCGGCTACGGCCTTTCTCGACGAGCACACCCGCGGCGCCGATGAGCTGCGTGCACGCGCGAAGGAGTGGACCTTCGATCGCGCCGCACAGGCCGCCGGCGTACCCGCGGCCGATCTCGAGCGCCTCGCGAACATCTACGCGGAGTCAAGTCCGGCGCTCCTGCGCTGCGGGTGGGGGCTCGAACGCAACCGCAACGGCGGGAGCGCGGCCGCGGCGATCATGGCGTTGCCGGCCGTCGGCGGCAAGTTCAGGGTTCGGGGCGGCGGTTTCACAATGAGCAACTCCACGGCGTGGGGCTTCAAGGCTGCCGAGTGGATGAACGACACGCCCGAGCCGTCCACACGGCTCGTCAACATGAATCACCTCGGGCGTGCCCTACTCGATTACACCGATCCGCCCGTTCAGATGCTCTTCGTCTACAACTGCAACCCGCTGGCGACGATGCCCGATCAGAATCGAGTGTTGAAGGGGCTGCAGCGGGAGGACCTCTTCACGGTCGTCTACGAGCAGGTCTTCACCGACACGGCACGTTACGCCGACGTGCTGCTGCCTGCGACGACGTTCCTCGAGCACTACGACGTCGCGAAGGGTTACGGCCCCATCAGCCTGCAGCTCGTTCGCCCGGTGATTGAGCCGGTGGGTGAAGCAAAGCCGAACGCGGAAGTGTTCTCGGAGCTGGCGTCTCGGTTGGACATCGGCGATGCCGAGGAAGAGACGGATACCCTCCTCCGGATTGCCGGACGGATTCCGTCCGGCATTGGCGGGGAGTTGATGGAGCGCGGCGCGGCGACACCGCCGTTCGACGGCAAACCGATTCAGTTCGTCGATGTGTTTCCGCTGACACCGGATCGCCGCGTCAATCTGTTCCCAGCCGACGGCGCCATCGGCGGACTCTACGTCTTCAAACCGGATCCGGGCACGGCGGACTATCCGCTGGCGCTCATCTCGCCCGCGTCAGAGAAAACAATCTCTTCCACGCTCGGCGAGTTGCGCACGCGCGCGGCCGTCCTGCAGATGCATCCATCGGACGCAGCGGATCGCGGCCTCACGCAGGACGATCCTGTTCGCATCTTCAACCACCTCGGCGAAGTGCAGTGTCCCGTCGCGTTGAACCCGGACGTCCGTCCCGGCACCATCTCCCTCCCAAAGGGCTTGTGGCGCAGAAGCACCTACAACGGCGCGACGACCAACGCGCTCGTACCAGACACCTTCAGCGATCTCGGCGAAGGGGCCTGCTTCAACGACGCGCGCGTGCAGGTGACGTTGCTGGGACGCCACTGATGGGAAATGGGCCATGGGCCATGGGCCATGGGAAATGGGCGATTGACGCTCACACCGCCGCAGCTTTCCTAGTGGTTGCGCGGTCCCATTCCTCGCAGCAGCCGCTCAGTAGCTGAAAAAGAAGATCAAATCGATCCCGTACTTCTCGATGCGGCGCTGACCGATGCGGTTTGCGGATCCGCTCGTTTCGGGAGCGGCGGAGCCTTGGAATCGCAGGAACCTCGAGAGTTGATACTCGAGCTGGAATTCAGTGACGCTGCGATCGCCGAACTCCTGGCGCAGCTTGAAGAAGGTGCGATCGCCAATCTGCTGACCGACAGTGACACCGGCGCCGAGCTCACCTGCCTCGGTGGTGGTGGTGATCTCGAAGAGATCGAGGTCGAGCGCGCGACCGATCGACTCCCCGAGCGGCGCGGCGAGGAAGCCGCCCGCGATACCCCCTGCGGTCGTGGCGAGTGATGTACGCTCGCCAGTCCCCAGCTCATTGACGGGCCGGTTGAAAACGATGAGCGACAGAATGTCGGATTCATCGAGGGGTGGCGTACTCGACAGCTCGAGCTGCGGCGCTCGCACGGTGCCGGTAATGTGCACGCGCGCCTGGATGCCCGTGTTCGGGATGTCGCGCGTGGCCGAGACATCGAGGATCGGATTGATGGTTGGCTCACCCGTGAATCTGATCGAGCCGTCGCGCACCAGATCGAATCGCCGTCCCTGGAAGCTGTAGGTACCGCGAACCGGTTGAATAGCGCCGAAGAGCGTGACCGGACCGTTCGGCGCCTTGCGGATCTCCAGGTCGCCGCCGACCGTGACGTTCACATCGCCGATCGCGGTCGCGCTTCGTCCGCCAGGCCTCAGTGATTTGCCGCGGATCACCATGTTGTCGGGAATCCTCAGTTTGATGTCGAGCTCGACGGGAACGAATCCGCTGGTTGGTTGCGGTGCCTCCTCCTGCGCCGACGGTTCCGTCGGTCGGACCTTGCTCTCGGCGAGCGCGCTGCGCGCAGCTTCCTGCGCGCTGCCCGCCGCCTCGGCTGCGCGCTCTGACACCGTCACGTCGGGCAAGGCCTCGACCGAATAGGGGTCATAGAACAGCGCGAGGATCTTGTCCACCTCGAGGCGGGCGGCTTCGAACCGGATGTCGCCTTCGACCTTCGGTCGCCGCAACTCGCCGGTGACCTTCAGGCGCGAATCCACGCCGATGTCGCCGAGCTCGTTGTCGATGACTTCGAAGTTGGTCGAATCGATGTTGATGTTGACCGCACCGACCTGCCCTGAGTGGACCGAGAGCTCCCCGGCGACTGTCATCTTGTGGCCTTCTTCGTCGACGACGTAGAGCTGTGGGATGCGAACGAGCTCTGACCTCAGCTCGACGCGGGTGTCGAGGCCCGTGTACGACACGCCGCTCGCCGGTACGCCGAAGCCGCCCCCCTTGATATCGACGAAGCCCTGGAAGTGCGGATCCTCTCCCGATCCTGTGACGTGCACGTTGGCCTGCAGCGTGCCGGTGACGTTCGTGATCGCCTTCGTGAACCCCTGGACGAAGCCGAGGTTGATCGCAGTCGTCCGCACGATCAGATCGACCTCGTCGCCGGCCGACGGAGCGATGTGGCCGCCTTCGCTCCTCTTGAACAGGCTCGTCGGCACCGAACCGTTGACGGTCACCGACTCGGTCGCCGTCTGCTGGAGAGTCGTGTCCAGAAAGATGCGCGTGCCTTGGTACCCGAGGTCCGCCTTCAGCCAGTCATAGCGATAGCCCTGGAATCCGCCGCCGGTCACTTGCGCCCGCGCGCGACCCACGGGTTGCGCTATCGAGCCCGAGACGATCACGTCAGCGCCCAACCGGCCCGAGAAGCCACGGTTTTGCAGCGACAGCCGCTCGAGCTGCGCGACGTCCACGTTTCGCGCGCGGATCTCGAGGGCACCGGGCTTGCCCTCTCCCTTCAAAGCCAGCGACCCGCTGGCCTCGAGCGTCTGATCCCCGCTCACCAGCTGCACGCCCTGGAGCGTCAGCTCATCGCCGCCGTACTGGATCGCCGCGCTGCTGCCCGGCGGCGTCCGCCACTCGATCCCCTGCGTCCGCAGCGCCAGATCCGGCAGATGAATCTCCTGATGGTCAGGATGGAAGATGACGTCGCCGGTCGCGTCCAGCTCGCGCGTCTTCTCCTTGATGTTCGTCTTGAACGCCAGCTGCTGCCCGGCGTATGTCGTCGTGGCGGAGAGCTCGTTGATCTCGAGTCCGAACGCTTTCACGAACGTCGCGCCGGTGGTCGCCTGCACTTTCGCCTTGACGAAATCGAGGTCTGGAACGGTGACCGCGTAGCGGCTGTCGACGGTAAGAGCGTTGTTCTGCTGATAGGCGAGGTCGCTGCCTTTGAGTGTCCCCTCGGTCTGCAGCGCCGCCATGTTGCCGGTGACCGTCCCGTCGAGCACCGCCGAACCGGCGACATCCGGCACGTCTGCGAGCTGGGCAAGGTTCGTGAGGTTCGTGGCGTCGATGTGGTACTTCAGATTCGACGCGGACGTACGATCCAGCGCCAGCTTCCCCGCTGCCGTCGCCTTCAGATCCGGACCCTCGATCGAGAGCGACGCCACGTCCGCAATCTGTGATGCGTAGTTGGCCTGCAGGTCGGCACGCTCCATGTCGAGACCGCCGACGCTCGATTTCGTGATGTGGATCGTCCCGCCTCCGGAGACTGAATCAGTGGTCATCGGCGCGTTCACGTCCGCAAACTGCACGTTCGCGTTGATCGTGCCGTTGACGATCCCTTCGAGCTGAGGGCGTCCGGTCAAGCGGCTCGGGTCCAGCCCCTCGAACGATCCTTCGGCGTGCGTGCGGAGCGCCCCGCGATCCAGGTGCGCCTCGTAGTCCATCAACGGGAAACGTGTGCCCAGCCCGGTCGACTCGGTCATCGTCCCCTTGGCATCGAGCTGGAGCGCGGCCGCCGTCGTGCCGGAGCCGGTAACGTCGAAGCTGGTGTTGATCCGGCCTTCGAACTCCGGCCGGGTCAGGGCGTCGATCTGGAACACGCGCCCGACGCGCTGCAGATCGAGATTCGTGGCGGATCCGCGCGCCGAGTACGACGTGACGTGCGGATCGGTGGAGAAGGTGCCGGCCGTGCCGTCGGCGAGCGTCGCGCCCTCGATTTGTGATTCGTGCAGCGTCGCGGAACCGCTGATCGTACGGCCATCGCTCTGCACGTGATATTCCGCCACGTCGAGATTCGACTCGAGCTTCGGCGCTCGAGCCGAGGGCGGCAACGCGCGCAGATCGACGTGGTTGGCACTGCCCTGGATATCGAACGTCAGCGGACGACGCTCCGCGGGCAGCGTGATCGAACCTCTTGCCGTCGCTGACGCGCGGTAGGCGTCGGCGCGGCCGTCGAACGAAATACGGCGTCCTTCGACTTTCCCTTTGACCTTGACTGCCGCGGCCTGGTACCCGAATGCGACGGCCCTCGGACCCCTGAATGTGTAGGTTGCGTGGACCCGGTCGGCGGCGGGAAGACGGCTTGGCTGGGAGGCCAGCGTCACGTCGAAGATCGCGTGACCGGTCACATCGGTCGGCTGCTTGGGATCGCGGACGATCGGCGCGAGGTTGAAACGTTCGAGGTCGGCTTCGCCACGCGCGCCGATGTCGGGCGATTGAAAGTCGGCGGTCATCTTTCCACGTACGTGGCCGACCTCTGACCGCACGTCGAGATCGAGGCCCATCTGATTGAAGGGACCGGCAGTCTTGACGTCGAAGGTCGGCGTCACGGCGTATCCGGATACGGCCGGCAATACGCCGGCAATCTCCGGCAGCGAGACCGTCCCCGCCCCGGTTATCTGCACGTTCGGCGTTTGCAGGTACTGCTGCACCACGCCGCGCGCGTCGACGGAGCTCTGACCGGTTCGCACGGCAATCTTCTCGAGGTACAAGTTGTCATCACGCACGGAGACGACGCCGGTCAGGCTCTGCATCGTCAACTGCGGCGACGACGCCCGGAAGCTGACGCGATCGAGGCCGACGGTGTAGTGGACCGGCGCGTACTCGAATGAGAGCTTCGCGTTGAGATCGTCGATGCGCTGCGGCAGCCGGTAGCTAGTACTGCCCTGGCGGTCATCGATGGTCATCGTTCCGCCCTGAAGATCGATCAAAGGAAGCGAGATCGGACGGGCGGGGCCTTTGCGATCGGCCTCGCGCTTCTGCGCCTTGACGAGTTTGCCGACGTTCCAGCCCTCGACGGTCCGCTCGAGATGGACCTGCGGACCGACCAGCGTGAGATCGTCGAGCACGATGCCGCTCGAAAAGAAATTTCGTATGTCGTAGTCGACCTTCACCGACTTGATGGCGACCACGTGCTGTCCAGAAACGTCGAGTGAGACGTCATCGAGCCCGATACCAAAGAAGAGATTGCCGCTCAGCCTCCCGATCGAGAGCTCGCCATTCAAATACTGCTTCGACTCGCGAACGACGAAGCGCCGCAGCCAATCCCGGAACCAGGGCGTCTGCGAGACGATGAGCGTGACGGCAATGATGCCGACCATCAGCGTGCCGACGAGGGCGACGACCTGCAGGCTGCGTCTGATGGCGCGCATCATGTCAGAAGGCCTGGCCGATGCTGAAGTGAATGCGGAAATGCCGCGGCTCCGGCTCGCCGTTGACGATCAGGCCCTCGATGCGATTGAGCTGGAAGCCGACATCGAGGCGAAGCGGGCCAACCGGCGTGTTGTAGCGGATCCCCGGGCCCGCGTCGTAGCGGAGATCGTTCAGGTTGAAGTCCCAGGGGTTCAGCCACACGTTGCCCCCCTCGAAGAACAGCACCCCCGAGAAGTTTCCCCGGATGGGCACGCGAAGTTCGGTCGAGAAGTTCAGCGTCGACTGCCCTCCGATCGGATCCCCCTCGCTGAGCGGCGAGACCTCGAAACGTCCCCACCCGCGCATGCTCGTGGAGCCACCGAGGAAGTAACGCTTGAAGAACGGCACGATGTCCTGCTGGGACGAGCCGAATCCATCGATCGATCCCAGACGTGCCCGGATCGCAAGAACAGCACGGTCGCTGATCGTGTGGTAGTAACGGCCTTCGGCCGTGATCTCGTAGTAGTCGAAATCGCCGCGCAGCCACTTCCCCGCCTGCTCGAAGTGCACGTTCGCGACGTAGCCGCGGCGCGCGTCGAGCAGATTCCCGGTCGTGTTTCTTCCACCGTCCAGCAGCACCGCAGAGGTGCGTCCCCCTCCGCTTCCCGTTTCCGGATCGAGTCCGAGCGCAATCAGGTCGTCACGCTGCGTCGGATCGTTCAACGTGCTTTCCGAGATGGTGTAGTCCTCCCACTCGTTCAGGTAGGTGAACGAGAGTGCGGTTTCGGCGTTGCGCGAGAGCACCGGGCGCGCACCGCGGGCAAAGCGCCGGGTAATCGTCGCCCGGCCGCCGGACGTGTCGAGTTGGAAGGCCGGCTCGTCGCTGTGCCAGAACTGACCGGTGAGCCCAAACGTGTAGTGTCGGGAGAAAAAATACGGCTCGTTGAAATTCAGTTTGACGCCGCGATCGAGACCCGAGTAGCGCGCCAGCACCCCGGCCGTCCGCGCTCCCCCGAAGAAGTTCACGTGACGCCAGTCGATCTGCACGCGCGCCTTCTCCTCGCTCCCGTAACCCAGGCCGAAATTCAGTTTCCGGTGCTTGCCCTCGGTCACCGTCACCCGCGTCGGCACGTCTGTGGGTTGCTCGTCAGTCTTGAGCGGCTCCACGTTTGCGAATTCGAAGAGCTCGAGCCCGTAGAGTGCCCGCTGGCTCTCGATCACCTTGCTCTGTTGAAACAGGTCGCCGGGTCTGTACACGAGCTGACGGCGCACGATCCGATCGCTGACGCTCGAGGGCCCGTTGATTTGCACGCGGCCGAAGTGCGCGAGCTCGCCCGGCTCCGCGTGCAGGACGACGACACGCTCGCGGTCGCTCGACCCAGCCGTCTCGGAAAGACGCACGCTGGCGTAGGGGAAGCCGTGATCCTTGAGCTCATCCAACACCGCTTCACGGCTCGATTGAAGCAGCGCGCGGTCGAGCGGCTGCCCGACCTTCAGTGGCAACCGCGCTTCGAGGGTCTGACGATGACTCTCGGGCAACCCGTCGATTCCCTCGAGCACAATCCGTTCGGCGCGAATCGGCTGCCCCTCGTCCACATTGACGGCGATGGCGACGGAGTTCTGATCCTGGCTCAACTTGACGTCGAACGACGTGACGCGCGCATCAGGGAAACCCCGGTCCTGATAGTAGGCCGTGATGCGCTTGAGGTCGGCCTCGAACTGTTCCCGGCTGAAGTAGTACTTGTCCCCGAACGGCAGCTTCGAGCTCGCCGCGGTAGCCAGGACGGCCTTGAGTTGCTTCTCCGGCACGGCTTTCACCCCGGTGAAAGTGAAGCTCGTGACCTTGACGCCGCCTTCCTGTTTGCATCCCGCTGCCGAGATGAGGACCAGACCGGCCACAACGGAGAGGAGGAATCGGCTGCCCTGCATAGATCACCGCCAGCTAATCACAACGTGTGCCATCGCAGGGATCATTGTTCACTTCACATGTCGACGATCGGCTCGCGATTCGCCGCTTCCAAGTGTCACCAGCTGATCGCCAGGGTGTAGCTGCGAGCGCATCGAAGAAGTACAGCACGGGGGTTTGACGGACGCCCGGAAAAGAAAAGGCCGACTGCCGCTGGTTGAGCGGCGGCCGGCCTGAGCGTGCGCTGGGGAGCCTGCTACTCGCGCGTGATTTCCGGCTTACCTGCAGAAATCGCGAGCATGACGCCGAGGCCCACGGCGATAACGAGTCCGATGATTATCCAAGCCGCCGAGATGTGGCGGAGCACTCCGCCGTACCACAGCGCCGCCAACGCGCCAACAATGAGAATGAAGTACCCGACGAGGTAGAGATGGACGTAGCGCATCGCGCCTCGCTCGTATCACCCTGCCATCCCGGACGCCGGCTGGCGTGCCGACGCCCGGTGGCCGGACGTGTTACGTCCTATCTTTGCAAACGCACGACCAGAGCCGCGCGCCGGTTCAGGCGGCGGGTCTCCTCACGTGCGTTGTCGTACTTCGGCCGTTCCTCACCGTAGCTCACCGTGCGGAGCCGGTCGGCGCCGATCCCGCGGCTGGCGAGGTACTCCCGCACCGCGGAGGCGCGGCGCTCGCCAAGCGCGAGGTTGTATTCGGCCGTGCCGATGTTGCAGGTGTGACCCTCGATCTCGATGCGGATGTCCGGATTCTCCTGCAGCACCTTGACCGCCTCGTCGAGCGCGCGCACCGCTTCCGGCCGCAACGAATAGCGGTCGAAGTCGAAGTGCACGTCTTCGAAGACGATCTCCTTCACCGTGGGTCGCACGACCTGAATGTTCACGGTGTCTGTCGCCGTCTTCCCATCCTGCGGGCACGTCACCGTCACCGTCACTGGAACGGCCCCTTCCGTGTTCGGAGCCGTCCACGGCGTCTGCCGCGCGGTCCGATCGGAGAAGCTGCCCGTCGGCGCGGTCCAGTTGTAGGTCACCTGGCAGTTGGTCGAGCTCTGCACCGTCGCCGTCACCGTCGAGATCTTTCCGACTTCGACCGTGCACGGGTTGCAGGATGCCTTCACGCTCAACGTGTGCACCGGCGCCGGCGCTGGTGGCGGTGGTGGCGGGGGTGGCGGCGGCGGTGGTGGCACGTAGATACGCACGCCGGGGTGATAACCCACGCGGGCCTGGAAGCCAAATGCGTCACCGCCCACGTCACCGTAGGGCGAACCGAACTTGCCGCGGTTGTCGAGGTTAAATCGCCAGCCCGCGGCCGCGCCCGCGAATATGCCGCTCTTTCCGATCCAGGTCAGACCGAAGGCCGCATTTACCGGCGAGTCGGTGTCTGACAAGAGCGGCGGCAACGATCCGTCGTCGCCGATGAGCCCCGTGCCGGTGTAAGGTACCGTCCCGTCGAATGCCGATTCGCCGTGCACTTCGGCCGTCACCCGCAGGCTCTTCCTCGTCGGGAAGCCCGCACCGACTCCCCATCGGAATCCGTTCGACAGATCGATGTCGTTCGGATCGCCGCGGAAGATGACCCCGGCGTAGCCGGCGAGTTCGACTTTCTGGTTGATCTCTTTGCTGGCGATGCCATCGAAAATGAAATCAACCTTGCCGCTGCCGACGCCCTCGTCGTGGTCTTTTGCGGTCGGGATCTTCAGCATCCCGCGTACGGCCAGCGCCAGCGGGGCCTGCTCGTGGTACTCGGTGAGCAGGTTGACCTTGCCACCGATCCACAGATCGCCGAGCTGATTCCCCGACCATCCCTGTCGGACGAACGGATAGTCGTTGACAAGGCCGCCGAAGGCCGGTTGCCCCCGCACGAAGATCGGTCGAACGTCACGGTCGATCCGTCGTACGAGCGTCCACGCGCCGAAGATCTCGGCGCGATTCGCCAGACCAACGCCGAACGTCACGGGCCAGTTGGAAACGTCCGTGAAACCCTGGTTGTAATCGAAGTTCACCCGGTACGCACTGACCGAATACCGTCGGGCAGGAAGTACTTCACCGATGGGTACGAACCACAGGCCGGTATCACCCATGAACGTTGTGGTGGCCGGCCGGGTGTCACTCGTCGGTGCTGGCGGCACAGTAGCCTGCGCCGCCTGTTGCTGGGCCCCTGACGATGATGGCTGCTGAGGGGACGACGACTGTCCGGCAGTTCCCTGCGCAGACGCCGTCGCGGCGCCCGCGAGCACCACGACCATCGCCAACACAACCCGTTTCACCATACGCACGCCTCCGCGTCCTACTTCTGTTCGTCGTAGCCCGAAGGGTTCCCGGTAATCTCACCAGCGGGCATGGGCGGTTCGGACGTGGACGATTCTACTAGACGACCGCGGCCGCCGCGACTAATTTGGCCACCTTTTCGGCCCGCCGACCGGGCCTCTTCCGAGGTCCACTCGTGCGCAGTGCCCTTCTGGTGCGCCGCGCGTCCGCCTTTGCTGGCGATTTCGCGCTGCTTTTCAGGGGACATCGAGGCAAATCCCCGACGCTCCCGTCGTTCGCCACCCAGATTCCGTGCATTTGCCGGATCATTCATGGTTGTTTCTCGCTCGAGGGCCCGTCCGTCACGACTGTCCGCACGACGTAAGGGGAGGGGTCCGGTTCCGCCGGCGGATCCTGAACGGGCGTGGGTTTTGGTTCGTCCGTGGGGGTCTCGGGAGCCTCGTCCGGCCGATCTGAACCGGAAGGATCCCGGTCGTCGTTATTGTTGTTTGGCAAGCCCCACCCCCAACGCAGACGGTTTTCTACCGATGGGCCTTCAATCAAACGGTGTGCCACGAAAAGGCCTGTCTCGAAGGCCGAGCCGGCCCGTAAGTCGTTGAAATTTGCGGGTTAGGGCGTCGACCGTCAAACTGACTGTATGAATTGGCGTGAATCGTTACACGCTTTACTACACATGAGTTCTTTCACCATCAGACGCCAGGGAAGGATTTGAAGGTCCGGCCCTCCCCAGCACAAACGGCCTGATAAGATTCAGATATGAACGAGTGCAGTCACGACCAGCCGAACGCCGCCGTCCGAAACGCCTCAGGCCGGACGGTCTTCTGCGAGAAGTTTCAGAAAGAAATGCCCGGTCTGGACGCGCCGCCCTGGCCCGGAGAACTGGGCCAGCGGGTCTACGAGCACATCTCGGCAGAGGCGTGGAAAATGTGGGAAGAACGAATGAAGATGATCCTCAACGAGTACCGCCTTATGCCCTGGCAGAAAGAGGCGCAGCAGCTCGTGACCAAGCATATGGAGGACTTCTTCTTCGGCGAGGGGGCCGCTCTCCCGCCAGGCTACGTCCCACAACAGAGCAAGGGGTGACCGTCACGCCATCGCGACATCGATCAGCGGGTCGATGACCAGCGTCAGGCGGCGGTGGGCTTCCCTCACTGCCGCTTCCGCCGCCGTGGGGTCCTCGGCCCGCGCGAAGATGAATCCCAGATAGCTTCCGGCTTCCGGCAGCGGCTCGATCACTTGATCGGGCTTCGCGGTGATCAAGATCTCCTCGACTCGTGGCGTCTGCAGTGCGCGATCAATGCCCTCGACGCGCTTCAATACTCCTCGTTTCGGGATCGGCACCATCATCACCGCAGAAGCCGCTTCCTCACGCCGCCAGCTTGAAACGTCTTCCCCGCTGGCATGGCGCAGCAGAATCTCCTCCAGGCTGACGCCTGGTTCGAAGCGCAGCACGCGCGAACACAAGCCGCCGATCGGACGCGCCGCGATTTCGAGCAGCACCGGACCCTCAGGACCAATCCGGCACTCGGCGTGGATCGGACCGTGACGAAGCCCCAGGGCGCGGCACCCCAGCGCCACGTGCGCCGCGACGCTTCGCTGCAGCGTGCCGCTGAGCGACGACGGCGTGACATACACCGTCTCCTCGAAAAACGGACCATCGAGCAGATCGGGCTTGTCGAAGATCGCAAAGATCTTGAGCGCACCGCCGGTCAACACGCCCTCGATCGCGTACTCCTGGCCTTCGATGAAGCCTTCTACGAGGACCCGATCCTCGAGACCCGCCCGGAGAGACCGGATGTCGACCCGGTTCAGCAGCGCGCGAACACGCTCGAAGGCCCGCGCGAAGTCACCGGGAGAATCCGCGCGAATCACACCGCGGCTGCCGGACAGCCCGATTGGCTTGACGACGCAGGGGAAGCGCAAACGGGGATCGTGGAGCGCATCCTTGACATTGGTCGCCGTCGGCACGACGAAGAACCACGGTACTTTCAGCCCTTCGGATCCGAAGCGCTGGCGCGCGAGGATCTTGTTCGCACTCGCCCGCGCGGCTTCGACGGGATTCCCGCGCAATCCGAGCGCCGCAGCGGCTCGGGCCGCCAGGACCGTCGGACGATCGCCGACCGCAATCAGTCCGTCAATCCGCCGCGTTCGCGACGCCTTGACGATCTCCGCGAGTGAGCTGTCTTCGTCGTGGAACCGGATGGGGATGGCCGCATCCAGCCAGGGATCCTCGAGCGTGGAGCAGCGATCGGTGGCGTAGACGAGATCGACGCCGAGTCGCGCGGCAGACTCGGCGAATGCGCGAAGCTGATAGCCGGTCGTTGCCGAGAGGACGAGGATTCTGGGCATCAGCGTCAAATCAGAGCCACCTGCTCCGAGGTGGGCTCCGCTCAACAGTACCAGGGCTCATTGAGATACGGCACCGCGGCGCGCGGAAGAATATCCTGCCGCGCCGGGGCTGTCACGCCAGCCGCGCGATGCGCGGCCGTCCACACCGATTCGAACATCTCACGGCGCGAGGACGTCAGCTTCGTCCCGACGATCGCCATCAGCTCGGCCTGCAACGCGTCCACACGCGGGTCGGGGTGCTGCCAGCGATACGTCAGCGATCCGGCGTCGAAGCGTTGTGCCATCGATCGAATCTCGTCGAGTTCCAGCAGCCGGGAGCCTTCAGTGATCAGCAGCCTGATCGCGAGCTGTATCGGCGCAACGTGGTCGACCAGCTGCAGACGATCGATCGTCTGCAGCAAGTCGCAGTACCCCTCGAGCGTCGTCCACGGCGTGAACGGCACGAACGTAGGTTCGAGGGTCAGGCCGGTGTCGCGAAAAAGGCCCGTCACTCGCTCGAAGTCCTGGCGCGTGTGACCCTTCTCGAGTCTGCCGAGAATCTCGTCATCGATGGACTCGACCGCACTCGTCACAAACGCGCACCCCGTCTCGTGGAGACGGGGCAACATCTCGGCGTGGGCGAGCAGGTGTTCGACCTTGATCGTGACGTCGTAGGTAACGCCGGGGAACTCGCGAGCTATGCCGGCAATCACGGCATCGGCATGTTTGATGCCGTTGAAGAAGTCCGGGTCGCCAAACGTCACGTGGGTGGCACCCGCGTCGACCTGCGCGCGCACGTCCGCCATCACCACGTCGACCGGGACGACACGAAACCGGCCGTCGTAGACGGGAACGATCGGACAATGGCGACAGCGGTGCTTGCACCCGCGGCTGGCTTCCGTGTAGGCAACGATCCGCTGCTCGCGCCCGACATGCAGCGTCGCGTATCGGGACAAGACGGGCAGCCCCCGCCGATCCGGCACGCGGAACTCGACTCTCGGCACGGTTCCGGCGTCGGCGCGCGGTTCTTCCCCGCGCGCGAACGCCACCAGGCTGTCCTCGAACTCGCCACCAATCACGGTCGTCACACCGCGCTCGCGCAGCAGCGACGCGTTCAGCGGCGCGTACAGCCCGTAGCCGCACAGGCGAGCGCGGGGATTCAGGCGCCGTACCCGGTCGATCACCGGGAGCGCCAGCCGCGTCGCGGTGTGCATCGGAAGGAAAAACGCCACGGCATCGGCGCGCATGACGGCATCCTCCGAGAGACGTTCGCGTGAGAGATCGGCCAGCGAAGACTCGATGCCGGCGGCGCGGAGTGCTGCCGCCGCCGAGGCCAGCCCGAACGGCTGACGACCGAGATCGTAGGTCGAGATGAGGAGCGTCTGCATGGACCGCGATTGCCAGTACCAATTATGGCATCCGTCGGCGATCACGCAGCCGGTGATGGGTCGGATGGCGGAAACGCGCGGCTGACCAGCACAAGCGTGCCGATGGATAACAGGAGCGCCGGATACACGGTCTGAACCCCGAGCGGATAGGCCCCCCGCTGGAGCGCAGCGATCTCCCACGCCACCGTCGTCAGCATTCCGGCGGAGATCGACGCGACTCCTCCCCGCGCCGAGGCGCCGGGCCACACCAGCGCTGCGAGCAGTGCCGGCGTAATTCCCGCGCCATACATCGTATAGGCCCACAGCGCCATCGAGAGAATCGTAGGGAAGAAGTTGCCGACGAAAAAGCCGACGGCGCCGAGCAGGACGATGAGCACGCGCGTGTACAGGACTATCTGCCGGTCGGTGACGCGCGGATTGATGAAGCGCTGATAGACATCCCGAATCAGATTCGTCGACGGCGTCAGCAGCATGCTGCTCGCGGTCGACACGATGATCGCGGCGCCGCCGGCGAGCAGCAGCATGCCAAAGATTGCCGGCAACACATCGACCGCCACACGCACGACGATCCCCTCCGACTGTTCGACGCCGAGACGCGGAATCACAATGCTGCCGAAGATGCCGATCGAGTCGATCAGCGTCTCGAGTGCGATCGTCCCGACGATCCAGCCGATCACGGCCAGCCGCGCCGCGCGTTCATCGCGCGCCGAAAAGAACTTCTGGTACATGTTCGCCTCGCCGAGCAGCAGGAACATCGTCGGCAGGAACAAGCCGACGGCCTGCACCGGCGAGAGCGTGCCGAACAGGGTGAGTTGGTCCGGACGAAGCGCGCCGAGCGCCGGACCGAAGCCGCCGGCGTGACCAATCAGGTACACCATCGCGACGCCGACGCCCAGAAGCATCATCACGCCGTTGCCGACGTCCAGGTACGCGACGGACTGCATGCCGGCGAACGCCGTGTAGGCGATGCAGAACGCGGCCGTCACGAGCGCGCCGGTTCGAGGATCGATGCCGGCGGCGAGGTTCAGGAGGCGGCCGCCGCCGCGAAACTGATAGGCCGCAATCGTCGTGTAGGCCAGGACGATCGTGATCGTGCCGAGCACACGGGCAGGAGGACCGTACCGCAGCTCCAGGATGTCCGGCACCGTGTACTGGGCCAGGCGCCGCACGCGCGGTGCGAGGAAATACACCAGCCCGATACCCGCCCACGCGCCGGCCGACTGCCAGAGCGCGGCGAACCCGACGCGATACCCGAGACCCGCGCCGGCGAAGAGGCTCCCGGATCCAATCCACGTCGACAGCAGTGTGAACACGAGCACACTGGCCGGCAGCGATCGCGAGGCGACCAGGAAGTCATCGCCCGTCTGCACCCGCCTGGAACGCCAGTAGCCCACGGCACCGAGCGCCGCGAGGTACAGGAGGATCGAGAGGAGATAGAGCGACACGGGGAGACGCTAGCACACGGTCGGGCCTCGCCGCTCGGCCCTCGCAGAGTCGGTCGTGCTGGGCTGTCGCTGGAATGAAAACAGGCGCTGAATCAGTAGCGCCTGCGGCCCGAGCGAGGCGCGCAGTCGCCGAGCGAGAGCGAGCGGGGGTGGGGCCCCGCGAGCAATGAGTAAAGTATGCTGTCTTCATGCCCGATCCCTCCTCCGCCGTCGCGCTCGACTCACCGCTCGGCGCCAGTTCTGCCGCCGCCGAGCACGACCGCGCCTTCTTCGGGCATCCGCGCGGACTCTCGACGCTGTTCTTTACCGAGATGTGGGAGCGCTTCAGTTATTACGGCATGCGGGCGCTGCTGCTGCTCTACATGACGGCGCCGCTCACCGCAGGCGGACTGGGGTTCGACGCGGCGCGCGGCGGTGCGATCTACGGGCTCTACACGTCGATGGTCTACATGACGAGCCTGCCCGGCGGATGGATCGCGGATCGGCTGATCGGCCAGCGACGCGCCGTCCTCTACGGAGGGATTTTCATCGCGTCGGGTCACTTCAGCATGGCGATTCCCTCCATCTCGACCTTCTACCTCGGTCTCTTCCTCATCGTCATCGGCACCGGTCTTCTGAAGGGCAACGTCAGCGTCATCGTCGGTCAGCTGTACGGCCCGACCGACACCCGCCGCGATGCCGGGTTCTCGATTTTCTACATGGGGATCAACCTCGGCGCGTTCATTGCGCCGCTGGTCTGCGGATATCTCGGACAGCGCATCGACTGGCACGTCGGCTTCGCGGCGGCGGGCATCGGGATGGTCTTCGGCCTCATTCAGTACACGATGGGCAGCAAGTACCTCGGCAAGGCGGGGCTGGAGCCTGCGCCGGCGGAGTCTCCGGCGGCCGCAGCCGCGCTCAGACAGCGCGCGACCCTCTGGGGCGGCATCGCGGTCGCGGCGATCGTGGCCGCGGCAGCCGCCATCTACGCCGGCGTGCTGCCGGTGACGGCGTCGCAGATTGCGGATGGCGCTGGTTATTTTCTCCTGATCATCTGCGTCGCCTTTTTCGGACGGCTCTTCTTCGCCAGCGAATGGACGCCCGCCGAGCGCAAGCGGCTCTACGTGATCGGCGTGCTCTTCCTCGCATCGGCGCTCTTCTGGGCCGCGTTCGAGCAGGCCGGATCCACGTTGAACCTCTTCGCCGACCGCAGCACGCGTAACGAAGTCCTCGGGATCAGCTATCCGAGCAGTTGGTTCCAGTCGCTCAATTCGCTGTTCCTGATCATCTTCGCGCCGGTGTTCGCGTGGGTGTGGATCCGGATGGGAAAGAACGATCCGTCGAGCCCCGCCAAGTTCGCAGGCGGTCTCATCCTCGTTGGCGCGGGGTTTGCGGTACTGATCGTCGCAGCGCAGCTCGCGCAGCAGGGCGTTCAGGTCAGCCCGATGTGGCTGACCGTCACCTACTTCCTCCACACCTGCGGCGAATTGATGCTGAGTCCCGTCGGCCTGAGCGCGATGACGAAGCTCGCACCCGTCAGGATTGCCGGGTTGATGATGGGCGTCTGGTTCCTCGCGACCTCGGTCGGCAACTACATCGGCGGCCGCCTCGCGTCGTTCTACGAGTCCTGGCCGCTTCCGAATCTCTTCGGGGCCGTCGCGGCCTTTGCGATTGTCGCGGGCCTGATTCTGTTGGCGTTCGTCAAGCCAATCGGCAGGATGATCGAGGAGAGAAAGTAGAAGTCAGGCGTCAGCAGGCAGGAGCAGCAGTAATGCGGGGTCCTGCGACACACTAAAGAAAAGAAATGGTTCTTGAAAAATACCGACAGAAGCGCAACTTCACGAGCACACCGGAACCAGCCGGTGATTTGAAGCTCGCGTCGGAGCGCGCGAAGAAAGCGGCGGGCAAGCAGGAACGGTTCTTCTGCGTGCAGAAGCACCTGGCCAGCCATCTTCACTACGACTTCCGTCTCGAGCACAACGGCGTGCTCCTCTCATGGGCAGTCCCGAAAGGTCCATCACTCGATCCCAAGACCAAGCGGCTTGCGATGCACGTCGAAGATCATCCGCTCGAGTACGGCACCTTCGAAGGCGTGATTCCCGAGGGCTACGGCGCCGGAATCGTGATGCTGTGGGACACCGGCACGTGGAAGCCGGAAAGCGAGGACGTGGACGCCGCCCTGCGCAAAGGCGATCTCAAGTTCACGCTCGACGGCTACAAGCTCAAAGGGTCGTGGGTGCTGGTACGCACGGGCGGATGGGGCTCCCGCGGCGGTCAGGGTGACGGCCGGAGCTGGCTCCTCATCAAGCATCGAGACGACTGGGCGGGTGACGTGGACATCACCGAGTTCGCCCCCAGAAGCGTGAAGAGCAATGGCGAGTTCGAAGACATCCTCGCCGCCGACAAGCCGGACGTCTGGGTCTCCAACCGGCCAGCGAAAACCGGCGAGGCCGGTGAGATGCTCGCCAGGATCATCGAGCGCGCGGCGGCCCTGAAAGCCGGTCGCGCGGCGCCGGCTGGGGAAAAAACCCGAAAGGGTGCCCGTGCCTCGAAGTCTGCAACGAAGGTCGGACAGGCGTCGACGGTACGGACCTCGAAGAAACCAGCGGCCCATCCATCCACTACCCGAAAGACCGTCAAGAGAAAGGCGCAGCGAACCTGATGAATCGCGAAGACGTGATCCTGTTCAGCGGCGGCGCGCCAGGCGCCGAAGCGGAGTTCGGAGCCTGCGCCGAGCGGCACAGCATCGAGGAGGTCAACTTCACGTTCGATGGCCACAACATCGAGCGGCATCGCGGCGTCCGGGTGCTCAACCACGAAGAGCTCCTCTCGGGCGACGTGAGCCTCGAGTACGTCTCGGGCCTGATGCACCGGCGCTACACCGAGGCGCCAACCATCCGGAAGGTCCTGCAGACGCTCTGGTATCAGGTCAACAACGGACAGGAGATCTACGTCGTCGGCACGATCCTCGACGACGGCACGGTGCGCGGCGGGACGGGATGGGGCGCGGAGTTCGCGAAACTCTGCAACAAGCCGCTGTGGGTCTTCGATCAGGAGAAGGACGGCTGGTTCCAGTGGACCGGCAGCGGGTGGACGAAGGGCAAGGCCGACACGCCGCGCATCACCCACAACCACTTCACGGGCACCGGAACGCGCACCATCAAGGATAACGGGCGGCGAGCGATCGAAGAACTGTTCGTCCGTTCCTTCACGTAGCGGGCACCCGCCGCGTGCGAGGCGCCCAGCGCGACGGTCAGCCGGCGTCCTCGAGCTCCAGCCACCGCGCCATTGCCGTGTCGAGCTCCTGGCCGATCTGCTCGAGCCGCGCCAGAACCGCGCGGATGTGATCCGCGCGCTCCCGATAGAACTCCGGTGACTCGACCTCGGCGCGGAGCCGCTGCTGCTCCACTTCGAGCGCCTCGAGGTGCGCCGGCAACGACTCGAGCTCCCGTTGTTCGTTGTACGAGAGCTTGCGCCTGGTCCCTGACGACTGGGAGGAACGCGGAGGTCTACCTCCGCGTCCTGATGCTGCTTCGGGTTCATTGGCGCGGCGCTGAAGCGCCCCGCTCCTCGTTGACTGACGGAGATAATCCTCCCACCCGCCGACGTATTCCGTGACGCGCCCGTTCCCCTCGAACGCCAGCGTGCTCGTCACGATGTGATCGAGAAAGACGCGATCGTGGCTGACGAGCAGGACCGTCCCCTCGAACTCCGCGATCAGCTCCTCGAGGAGCTCCAGCGTTTCGATGTCGAGATCGTTGGTCGGCTCGTCGAAAACGAGCACGTTGGCCGGCCGTGCGAAGAGTCGAGCGAGCATGAGCCGGTTCCGCTCGCCGCCCGAGAGCGTCCTGACGAGCGATACCGCGCGCTCGCGCGGAAACAGAAAGTCGCCGAGATATCCGAGCACATGCCTTGGTTGGCCGTTGACGACGACCGTCGAGTTGCCGTCGTTCACGACGTCGGCAACCGTGACATCGGGATCGAGCGCTTCGCGCTGCTGATCGAAATACGCGATCTGCAGCCGTGTGCCACGCTCGATCTCGCCGGAATCGGGCGCAAGCTCCCCAACGAGGAGTCTCAGCAGCGTCGTCTTGCCCGATCCGTTCGGACCAATCAGACCGATCCGATCGCCGCGCAGGATGCGCTGCGAGTAATGCTGTACGACTGAAACCCCGTCGTACGACTTGGACACGTCCTTCGCGACGAACACGAGACGCCCCGAGGTCCCTGCGGCATCGATGCCTAGACGGACCGTGCCGTCTTCGGATCGATGCGCAGCCCGCTCGGCGCGCAGCGCGATCAGCGCCTTCACGCGCCCTTCGTTCCGTGTCCGCCGGGCCTTGACCCCCTGCCGCAGCCACGCCTCCTCGCGCGCGAGCTTCTTGTCCAGCCGTTCGAGCTCGCGCGCTTCGGCGTCGAGCGCGGCCGCCTTCTTCTCGAGGTAGGAGCCATATGTGCCGGGCCATGACGTCAGCTCACCGCGGTCCAGCTCGACAATCCGCGTCGCGAGCGCCGACAGAAACGCGCGATCGTGGGTGACGAAGAGCAGCGTGCCAGCGAACGCCTGCAGATACTCTTCGAGCCACCGGATCGCATCGATATCGAGATGATTCGTCGGTTCGTCCAGAAGGAGGAGATCCGGTTGCGAGACCAGCGCCTTGCCGAGCATCACCCGTCGTCTCCAGCCGCCGGAAAGCTCGCGCATCGGCCGGTCCGCGGGAAGCGACAGCCGCGACACGACGAGCTCGACGCGCTGTTCGAGGCGCCAGCCGTCCTGCTCCTCGAGTTGATGCTGGAGGACGCCGAGCCGCCCGAGCGCCGCAGCGCTCTGGCTGGCGGCCATGGCGGCGTGGTGGTACTCGGCGACGAGCGCGCCGAGCTCGGTCAGGCCGTCTGCGACTTCGTCGAACGCCGTTCGGTCCCCGGACGCCGGGACATCCTGATCGAGCCGAGCCACCCGAAGACCGGGCGCGCGCCAGATTGCGCCATTGTCCGCGGCGCCCTCGCCGGAGAGAATCCTGAGCAAGCTGGACTTGCCGGAACCGTTACGGCCGATGAGCGCGATGCGCTCGCCCGCCTCGATGCGCAGGCTCGCGCGATCGAGAAGCGGCAGGTGGCCGAATGCGAGCGAGATGTCATCGAGCGTAAGGATGGGCATGCCGGAGGTGAAAGAAATCGGCAGGTATAATCCTTCAGCATAGTGGAGGATTGCATGAAGATGTTAGTGACAGCGGCGCTGCTGGCGCTCGCCTTGCCGGTTGCGGGTTCGCAGGAAAAGACGCTGGGCACAGGTGTGACGCTGACCGAAGCCACGCCGATCAAAGCCCTGCTGGAAAACCCGAAAGAGTTCGTGGGGAAGACCGTTCGGATCGACGGCGTCGCCACCGCCGTCTGCCAGGCGATGGGCTGCTGGATGGCGGTCGCCGCGGAGGGTCAGGAAGACGGTGGAACCGTGCGCCTCAAGGTCGAACATCACGGACCGATCGTGTTTCCGGTGACGGCGAAGGGACGCAAGGTCTCCGCTCAGGGCGTGTTCGAGGTCGCGAGCGACACCGAGGCCAAGGAAGCGGCGGGCGAGCACGCCAATCACGACAAGCAGGCGTCGACCGAGTATCAGATCAACGCGACGGGCGCGGTCATAAAGTAGTTAGTCGCCCCGAATCAGCGCCACAGCGAACGGCCTTGAGCCGCGGCAAGCGCGAAAGGCGTGAGCCCGCTCTTAGAGCAGGCGCTGCGAGAGTACCGCCCACACGGCCTGCGCGAGACGACGGCGATCGTGTCGTGCGATGTCGCCGTACCAGAACTCGCCGGTCACGACGTCGCAGGACGACGCCGGAGTGCCGGTTTCGAGCGGCCGTTTGTGCTCGCTCCCGTAGCGCGCGAGCGTCTCCGACGACGGCCGGCCGTTGTTGATGATCGCCACGTCTACCGGCCGGCCGATTGCCTCACCGATCCGATCAATCGCCTCGGCGGCGGTGAAATTCCACATGCCGCGCCCCTCGGTCAGCAGGTTGGTCACGAGGATCACGGGACCCCGTACGCGTTGGACCGCTTCCGCGGCGCCCCGCACCAGAAAGATCGGCATCAAGCTGGTGTAGAAGCTGCCGGGACCGATGACGATCGCGTCGAAGCTCTCGATCGCGGCCGCCGTGGCCGCGTGCAGATGGACTTCAGGCTCCAGCCACAGCCGTCTGATCGCATTCCCCGAGGTCTGACCGGCGTCGACTTCGACTTCTCCCCGCGTCTGCGAGCCATCGCGATACTCCGCGCAGATGCTCGACTGCTCGACGCTGACCGGCCAGACGCGGCCTTGACAGCCGAGGAGCGCGCGCAGCCCATCCACGGCGGCGAGGAAGTCTCCGCTGTAGCGTTCCATCATCGACAGCAGCAGATTGCCGCCGGTGTGGCCGCGCAGGCGCGCGTGCTCGGGCATGGAGAGACGCGAGAGGAGCACGCGGCGCGCTTCGCGCTCGTTCCGCGCGAGGGCCAGCGCGCACTTGAGCACGTCGCCCGGCGGCAGCACGCCAAGCTCATCGCGTAACTGCCCGGAACTGCCGCCGCTGTCGAACATCGTGACCACGCCGTGCACGATCAGCCACGGATTGGTCTTCAATCCTCCGAGGAGACTCGGCAGGCCGGTGCCCCCGCCGAAGCACCCGACGTTCAACTTTCGCAGCTGCATCCGCTCCAATTCCAGCGGCCGCGCTTGGGAATGTCAATGAGAACTCGTCCTGATGGCGCGGCGCTGACGGCCGTTGGATAATGTCCGCCATGACTTCGCCACCTGCCTCCGCCCTTTCTGCACAGGAGCGCAGCGGAGCCGACAGCCTGGCGGCAGACCTTCAGCGCGTCTTCGGCACCCGGCTGCAGTCGGTGATCGCCTACAACATGGCCGGCGTCGCGCGCGACGAGGAACCGCTCCGCACGGTCGCGCTGGTCGAGCGGCTGACGTTCGAGGATCTGGTGGCCTGCACACCGCATGCGGATCGGTGGCACCGCATGGGTGTGGCCGTGCCGCTCCTGTTGACCGGCGAGGAATTCTTCCGATCACTCGACGTGTTTCCGCTCGAATACGGCGAGATCATCGCCCGCCACGTGCTCGTCTGGGGCAGAAACCCGTTCCAAGACGCGCGCGTCGCGGACGGCGACCTGCGGCGCGCGTGCGAGCTGCAGGCCAAGAGCCATCTGATCCACTTGCGCGAGTCGTTCCTCGAACGCGGCATCAATCCGCGCGAGGTTACGCGGCTGATCGCCGCATCGGCACCGCAGTTCCGCGTCGTGCTGACGCACATCACCCAGCTCGCCGGAGGTCCACGGTTCGCGGCCTACTCTGACGCCGATCTGGCCGAGGTGACCGAGCGGAATGTCGGCGTGCCGGCCGCACTGGTCCGCGAAGTCCTCAGCGCGCAATCCGGCGTCAGCACCATCGCCGATCCCACGGCGCTTCTCTCCCGCTACATCGCCGCGAGCGAGCGCGTCTGGGACTACGTGGATTCGTGGAGACGCGAATGACCCGTACGGTCCACTCGCAACTGCGAGCGTCTGCGCCGGTTCTTCTTGCGCTTTTCTTGGCAACGTTCACGTCGATCGCGTCGGCGCAGCCACCACCGCCGCCGCTGACGGCGCCGGTCAATGACTTCGCCCACGTCATCGACGCGGCCAGCGCCCGCGAGCTCGATCGCCGGATCCGGGCGCTGCAGCAGGCGACCGGTGACACCGTGGTCGTCGCGACCGTCAATCAGTCACAGCCTTACGCCGACGTCGACGAGCTCGCCGTCAAGATGTTCGAGAACGGCGGCCGGGGCCTCGGATCGCGCGGCAAAGAAAACGGTGTGCTCGTCCTCGTGGCGGTGAAAGACCGCCGGGTGCGGATTGAGGTCGGCTACGGCATCGAAGGCATCATCACGGACGGCGTCGCGGGCCAGATCATCCGCGAGTCGATGACGCCGCGCTTCAAGACGGGAGACTACGGCGGCGGTCTGCTGGCCGGCGTCACGAGCATCATCAACCGGATTGCGCAGGATCGCCGGGTCAATCTGCAGGACGTCCCCAGGCAGGCGCCGCCGAGCGGCGGAAGCCGGGCGCTGCCGATCGTTCCGATCGTCATCTTCATCATCATCGCCATCGTGCTCAGCGGTCAGAGCCGGCGGCGCCGCCGCTACTGGGGTCGCGGGCCGTGGAGCGGATGGAACAGCGGCGCCGGGCCGTTCGGTGGCGGATTTGGTGGAGGCGGCTTCGGCGGCGGATTTGGTGGAGGCGGATTCGGCGGCGGTGGAGGTGGTGGGTTCGGCGGGTTCGGCGGCGGACGCAGCGGCGGTGGCGGAGCCTCGGGCGGATGGTGATGGATGACCGTCGCGCGCAGGGCGGGGGTGCTGAATTGACGCGGCTGTTCGACCAGGAGCAAACGACGATGAGGATCAAAACCCTTCGAGTAATCCAGACGATGTTGGTCGTGGCGATGGCGGCCGGCCTCTCGGGCTGTTCGTACAACAAGTTCACGACCCAGGAAGAGGCCATCAAGGCGCAGTGGGCGCAGGTACAGAACCAGCTGCAGCGGCGCAACGATTTGATCCCCAACCTCGTCGAGACGGTGAAGGGGTACGCGCAGCACGAGGAGGGCGTCTACAAGGACATCGCCGACTCGCGCTCGCGGCTGCTGGCCGCGAAGTCTCCCGAGGAGACGATTCAGGCCGCCAACCAGCAGAGTGCCGCCCTTGGCCGGCTGCTCGCCGTGGTCGAGAACTATCCGCAGCTGCGGGCCAACGAGCAGTTCAACAAGCTGATGGACGAACTGTCGGGCACCGAGAATCGCATCGCCGTCGAGCGCATGCGCTACAACGAGCGCCTGCAGGAGTACAACACGCAGCGCCGCAAGTTCCCGTCGAACGTCACCGCGAAGGTGTTCGGCTTCAAAGAGTATCCGTACTTCGAAGCGCCGGCCTCCGCGCAGCAGCCGCCGAAGGTCGACTTCAAACGCTGAACGGACCGCGTGCGAACGCGCGGCGCGTTTCGACCGCTCACTATCAAGTTATAGTAAGCTTCGCGAGCGTCGGTCCGCCTGAAGCGGGCGCGACGGTCCGCTCGTTGACTCATCTCTGTGCATTCCCGCCATCATCATCACAAGGAGAATCGTGTGACGCGAGGATTAGTCCGTGCGCGCCTGCTCACGTGGATCGTCGGGATCGGGCTTTGCGCCATCGGCGGCCGCGGCATCGTCGCCCAGGGACCGCCGCCTGCCCCGCCGCTCCCGGCGCCGATCAATCCGACCAAGGATCCCCTGCTGGATGCCTTCGTGTGGCGCTCGATCGGCCCGGCCAATATGGGCGGCCGCGTGGACGACATCGCCGTCGTCGAAAGCAACCCCTCGATCATCTACGTCGGCTTCGCGACCGGCGGCGTCTGGAAGACCAAGAACAACGGCACCACCTGGACGCCCATCTTCGACGAGTACCCCGTTTCGTCGATTGGCGACATCGCGATCGCTCCGTCGAATCCTGACGTGATTTACGTCGGCACCGGCGAGCCGAACAACCGTCAGAGCTCGTCGTTCGGCGGCGGCGTCTTCAAGTCGGTCGACGGCGGGAAGAAGTTCGAGTACATCGGGCTCAAGGAAACGCAGAGCATCGCCCGCATCGTCGTGCACCCGAAGGATCCCAACATCGCTTACGTCGCTGCCGTCGGTCACCTGTTCGGTCCGAATCCGGAGCGCGGTCTCTACAAGACGATCGATGGCGGCAAGACCTGGACGAACACGAAGTTCATCGACAACGACACCGGATTCACTGACGTCGTCATGGATCAGTCCAACCCGAATGTCCTGTTCGCGGCCTCGTATCAGCGGCGCCGGACGCCGTGGGGGTTCAACGGCGGTGGCGCGGGAAGCGGGATCTGGAAGACGACTGATGCCGGGAAGAGCTGGACGAAGCTGACGGGCAACGGCCTGCCCGACAATCCGATGATCGGCCGCATCGGCATCGACCTCGCACGCTCGAAACCTTCAACGATTTACGCGTCCTTCGAAGTCGGCGCCAGCGGCGGGACGGGCGCAGGCGTCAATGCCGACGGGTCGCTTCAGCCACC
The DNA here is from genome assembly GCA_036258055.1 of Vicinamibacterales bacterium. Lineage (GTDB taxonomy): Bacteria > Acidobacteriota > Vicinamibacteria > Vicinamibacterales > 2-12-FULL-66-21 > DATAEK01. Next base: position 12,043 of record DATAEK010000295.1, on the reverse strand, counting down.
GGGACAGCGCGGATTTGGCGGCGAAGGCGGTGGGGGCCGCGGCAACCCGAATGCGCCGGAACCGCCACCCGATCCGAAGAAGAGCGGCGTGTGGCGATCCGACGACGGCGGAAAGACGTGGCGCTGCGTGTCGAACAGGGGCGACCGCTGGATGTACTACAGTCAGATCCGCGTCGATCCGACCAACCCCGAGATCGCGTATCAGGGGGGCGCGCCGTTCTTCAAGACCGTGGACGGCGGCAAGAGCTGGAAGCAGGTTACGGGGATCCCGCACAGCGATCACCACGCGATCTGGATCAACCCGAAGAACGGCAGTCACATCCTGCTCGGCAACGACGGCGGGATCGACGTCACGTATGACCAGGCGGAGACATGGGAGTACGTGAACACCGTGCCGGTCGGCCAGTTCTATGCGGTCAGCGCAGACATGCGGAAGCCGTATTACGTCTGCGGCGGCCTGCAGGACAACGGGAGCTGGTGCGGGCCGAGCGCCGTACGCAGCCCCAATGGGATCGTGAACTCCGACTGGTTCCGCGTCGGCGGCGGCGACGGGTTCTACACCGCCAACGATCCCAGCGACTGGACAATCCTCTACTCGGAATCGCAGGACGGCGCGACCAACAAGATCGATCTGCGGACCGGACGATCGAATTCGATTCGTCCGCGCGGGCCGCAACCGGCCGGTCAACGAGGTTTGCAGCCGGGTGCGTTCCCCGGAACCGAAGGCATGACCGAAGAGCAGCTGCAGCAGCTGGCGGCACAGTTCGGTTTCGGTGGCCGGGCGAACGTCCTGCCCACGCCCTCACCCGACACGAATTTCCGCTTCTACTGGAACACGCCGTTCATCCTGTCGCCGCACAACCCACGGACCGTATACCTGGGCGGCGACCGGCTGTTCCGTTCGTACGATCGCGGCGAGACGTGGCAGGCGTCGGCGGATCTGACGAAGAACATCGGCCGCAACGACAAGCCAATCATGGGCGCAGACGGCAAGGCGCCGATGCCGTCGAAGCATGACGGCGCGGCATCGTTCAGCAACATCGTCACGCTCGCCGAGTCCTACATGATGCCGGGTGTGCTGTGGGTCGGCACCAACGACGGCAACCTGCAGGTGAGCCGCGATGGCGGCGCAACCTGGAAAAACGTCGTGGACAAGGTTCAGGGCGTGCCGAAGGAAACGCATGTCTCCCGCGTCGAGCCGTCGCACTTCGACGCCGGCACCTGCTACGCGACCTTCGACGGCCACCGGACCGACGATTACAAGCCGTACGTGTTCATCACCAAGGATTACGGCGACACGTGGACATCAATCGCGAACAACCTGCCGGAAGGCAACGTCAACGTGATTCGCGAGGACCCGAAGAACCGCAACCTCCTCTACCTTGGCACCGAATACGCGTTCTACATCTCGTTGAACGGTGGCAAGGAGTGGAAACGATTCATGAATGGGCTCCCCACCGTTCGGATCGACGACATCCTCGTGCATCCGCGTGACAACGACCTCATCGTGGGGACGCACGGACGCAGCATCTACATCATCGACGACATCACGGCGCTGCAGCAGCTGACCGACGAGGCCCAGAAAGGCGATTCCTACGTGTTCGACGTGCGTTCCGCGACGGCGTGGCTGACCGACGTGCAGAAAGCCATCCTCGTCGAGGGACAGAAGAATTTCCGGGCGGCAAACCCGGCTCGAGGCACCGCGATCAGCTACTGGCTGAAGAGCGATGCGACCAGTGACGTGAAGATCACGATCTCCGACATCAGCGGCCGCGAGATCCGCACCCTGGTAGGTACAAAGAAGGCCGGGCTCAATCGCGTCCAGTGGGATCTCACGCCGACGCCAGCGGGCCGGGGCCGCGGAATCGGCCGGGGCGCTGGTGAGCAACCGGCGGCAGGGGGAGAGCAGGCAGCGGCCGCTCAACCGCCGACGCCCACGCAGCCGCCAGCCACTCCGCCTGGACAGGCCGCGCCTGCCCAGCAGACCGGACGCGGTCAGCCACCCCCCGTGTACCAGGTTGAGACCTTTGTCGGACGCGGCGGTCGCGGCGGCTTGGCACCCGCCGTGCCTGCCGGCAGCTACCTCGTGAAGGTCATGGTCGGCGACAAGGTGATCGGTCAGAAAACCGTCGTCGTCGAAGCCGACAGCATGCAATAAGTTTTCTCTTCCTTCATACTTCCGCTATGGCGATCACCGACGCGCTGCTGCCTGAATACGACCACGAGATGGGGACGACACGCCGGCTGCTCGATCGGGTGCCGGAAGCGGAATTCGGCTGGAAGCCGCATGAGAAGTCGATGTCATTGGGCGAGCTCGTCGGGCATCTCGCGGGCATTCCAAACTGGGCAGGCATAGTCATGACATCGGCCGAGTTCGAAATGAGCTCCGCCGCGGGTCGGAAGAAACCGCAGATCCCGACGTCTCGCGCGGCGCTGCTCAAAGAGTTCGACGCGAAGGTCGCCGAAGCGCGCGCGAACCTGGCCGGCAAGACCGACGCTGAACTGCTGGCTCCGTGGACGCTCAAGAGCGACGGCGAGGAGATCTTCACGTTGCCGAAGATCAGCGCGCTTCGCAGCTTCGTGATGAATCACTCCATCCATCATCGCGGGCAGCTCAGCGTGTACCTGCGAATGAAGAACGTTCCGTTGCCCTCTATTTACGGCCCGACCGCAGACGAAGCGTAACCGGTTGTGAGTGACTCGCCAGAACGACACGCCTAGCACGCGCGAGCAGACGCTCGGGGCGCCCGCCGCCCTCTTCATCCTTGTGACGGCCGCGTTCGTCGTTCTCGCAACGCTCAATTCGGTCGGGTACCGGTACGGCGCGGCCGATCAGGCGTTCTACGTTCCGGCCGTCGTCGAGCGCCTCGCTCCCACGGCATTCCCTCGCGATGGGGAGCTGATTCGATCCCAGGCGCGTCTGACGCTCACCGACGAGACGATCGCTACCGTCGTCTATGCCACCGGTCTCTCCACGCCGGCCGCGTTCGCGGCGCTCTACGTGGTCACGCTCGCGATCCTGGTGACCGCCGCGTGGCTGATCGGCGGATCGCTGTATCGCACCCGCTGGACAACTCTCGCCCTTCTCGCGGCGCTGACGATGAAACACGCCGTCGCGAAGTCGGGCACGAACACGCTGGAGGGCTACTTCCATCCGCGCCAACTGGCGTTCGCGCTCGGTGCCGTGGCGATCGCATCGTTTCTCCGCGAGCGTCTGCTCGCGGCGGTCGCGCTCGTTGGTATGGCCGGACTTTTCCATCCGACAACGGCGATGTGGTTCGCGATCTGGATCGGTATCGCCGTGATGATCGAGCGGCCCCGAACGCGTGCGCCGCTGCTGCTGACCGGGACGCTGCTGATGGTCTGGACCGTCGCCGCGGGACCGCTGGCCGGGCGCCTGGCCCCGATGGACTCCGATTGGCTCGCGACGCTGAAGGAGAAGGACTATCTCTTTCCTCTCGAGTGGCCGGTGTGGGTGTGGTTCGTGAACGCGGGGTATGTGGCTCTGGTCGTCTGGCCCTTCCTCCGGCGGCGGGCCGCGCGCCTGGTGTCGAGCCGTGAACAGGCCATCGTTATAGGTGCGCTCTCGCTCGTGGCGATCTTCCTGCTGATTCTGCCGTTCAACATCGCGCGGATTCAGTTAGCCGTCCAGCTCCAGCCGGCGCGGGCGTTCTGGATGCTCGATTTTCTCGCGACGATCTACGTCGTCTGGCTGCTCGCAGAATACCGGACGGAGATCCTCGAGCGACGGGCGCGCCTCGTTGCGGTAGCGATCCTCGCGCTCGCAACCGTGCGCGGACTCTACGTGATGTTCGTGGAGTTTCCTGAGAGGCCCGTCGTCGCGCTCGATATTCCCGACACTGACTGGGGTCGCGCGATGCGCTGGGCGCGGGGCACGAACACGTCGAGCGGCTGGCTCGCGGATCCGATGCACGCCGTCCTTTACGGCACCAGTGTTCGCGTTGCGGGCGAGCGGGATGTCTTCGTCGAGGGCGTCAAAGACGTCGCGATCGGCATGTACGACCGCGGCGTCGCGATGCGAACGCGCGATCGTCTCAACACGCTGGGCGATTTCAGGGGGCTGACGACCGACCGCGCGCGCGATCTCGCGCGTCGGTTCGATCTCGACTATGTCGTCACTGAACAGGTGCTCGAGCTGCCCGTGGCGTTCACGTCAGGCGCGTTGAAGGTGTATCGGCTGCGGTGAGCGACAAGTGAAGGACGAATTACGCCCGCTGCGCGCCGCTCCTGTGGGCCCAGTCGACGATGCTCGTTTCGCGGACGGCGGATCGCCAGGCCCTGGCGACGACGTCGTGTACGTCGAGCGCGCCGGACTGCGTGTCGGGTTCGGCAATGCCGGCAACGCGTGCGCCGACGGTTGCGTTCCTCACGCCGCCGAGCAGGACGAAGTAGAGGGCGGCGAAGAGCACCGAGAGGAGGCCGATCGGCACGAGCGCGATGCGCGGGACCATCTCGATCGACGTGCCGCAGGCGATCGCCGTCAGCCATACGAGCGCGAGATCGATCGTCACGAGCAGCGTCGCATCGACGCCAGCGGCTGCCAGCGGCTGCCAGCGCACGCCGCCGCCGGCGGTTGCTGGTTCCTGTGACGCGGGCGCGGACGATGGGAGCTCGGGCGTCTGACGTGCGGGTGACCGCTTGAGCCCGCGGACACGCGCGAGCCCATCGAGGGGGTCCTCCACAGCCGGCATGAGCTCGGCGACCTCCTCGAGCACCTCCTCGGCAGATAACCCAACCGCCTCGGCGTAGGCGCGAACGGCCGAGCGTCCGTACAACCCGGCCGGAAGCTCTGCGAATTGCCCGCGATCGATGAGCTCGAGCAGGCGCGAACGGACACCGGTCCGCCGCTCCAGGTCCTCGATGCGCCATCCCTTCTGCTCACGCCGCCTTCTCAGCCGTTCGTACGACACGTCTCTCTCCTTCTCCTCTTGCTCTACGCCTATCGGCACGGGGGCGGCGGTTCAACACTCGGCTGTAGGAAAATTGCCAGGATTGGCAGAACTCCAAACGTTGCGGTGATTTGCAAGGACTCGCGCGGCCTGAATCTTCGCAATTCTTGAAGTCTTGGCAATTCTGGCGATTCCCTGTGTACGCTAGAGATCGTGGAATCGGCTGACTACATACCGAAGCGGGGCCTGCGGAACGGTCATCTGATGACTGTGTACGCCTGGGGTAAGCCCCGTACTTTCCCGAGGCTCCCCCCGCCCGAAGCCCGCTTCTTCGATGTCGCACCGGACACGCGTGTCCTCGCGCACTGCCACTGGCAGCCCGAACGCCATCGGCATCCTGCGATCCTGGCCCTTCATGGCCTCGAGGGATCGAGCGAGGCGCACTACATGCGAGGGCTTGCGGACAAGGGCTTCGCGGCCGGTTTCAACGTCCTCCTGTTGAACCAGCGGAACTGCGGCGGCACCGAAGCGCACTCGACGGGTCTGTACCACTCGGGTCTGACCGCGGACGCCGACCACGTCATTCGCGAGCTCGCCGCTCGCGATGGCATCGACCGGGTTGTCGTCGGCGGCTACTCGCTCGGCGGCAACCTCGCGTTGAAGCTGGCGGGTGAGTACGGGAACACGCCGCCAGCGGAGCTGCGCGGCGTCTGCGCGGTATCGCCGGTCATGGAACTCGACGCCTGCGTTCGCGCGCTGGAGCGGCGGCAGAACGTGATCTATCACTGGAACTTCGTGCGCGGCCTCAAGGGACGGATGCGCCGAAAGGCGCTGCTGCACCCGGGACGGTTTACCGTCGAACCGCTCGCGCGCATCCGATCCGTCCGAGAGTTCGACGAGGTCTACACGGCGCCGCACTTTGGTTTTCGCGACGCGAGCGACTACTACCATCGCGCGAGCGCGATGCGCGTGATCGATCGCATCCGCGTGCCGACGCTCATCATCACCGCCGAGAACGATCCGTTCGTGCCGCCCGGACCGTTCCGCGATCCCCTGATCGCGGCCAACCCGCAGATCACACTGATCCTCACGACCCACGGAGGACACTGCGGGTTCGTGACCGACGCGTCGAATGGCGATGATGGATACTGGGCCGAGGGAAGAATCGTGGCGTTCGCGAAGAACTTGACCGAATCGTGAGGATCCGACGTCAGGCCTTCAGCTTTTCCGCCAGCTGCTTTCCGAATTCCGGACCTTTTCCCGATTCCTCGTGCTTGAAGTAGACGAAGGCATCCCCGACCGTGAGCGGGCGGATCGTCTCGGCCCATCGATCGATGTCGGCCTCCTGATAGCCCTCGTCGCGCAGCCGGAAGTAGGCATAGTCGGCGGTGATCTCGACTGGCGTGCTCATCTTCTCGCTGTCGGCGATGCAGAGGGCCAGATTCCGTTCGCGCAGGATGTCGTAGACTTCCGGGTCGAGCCACGACGCGTGCCGAAACTCGAAGGCCGCGCGCGTGTCGTCGGGCAGCAGTTCGGTGAACGCACGAAGGACGGCGACGTCCTTCGGGAAGTTCGGAGGAAGCTGGAAGAGCAGCGTCGCGAGCTTCGGCCCCAGCGTGCGTGACGTCCGGCAAAACCCCTGCACCAGGTCCTCACAACGCTGCAGCTTGGCGTCGTGCGTGATCCGTCTGGGCGCCTTCAATGTAAAAGAGAAGTTGTCCGGCGTGCCCGCTGCCCATCCGCTCAGCAGTTTCTCGTTGGGGATGCGGTAGAACGTGTAGTTGATCTCCACGGTCGGAAACCGCTCCGAGTAGTACGCGAGCATCTTGTCGGTGCTGAACTTTTCCGGATAAAAGGTCCCTCGCCACTCCGGATAGTTGTAGCCCGACGTTCCAACGAGCACCCGCTGCGGCATCCGCCGAGTCTATCGCGACTCTCCACGTTCGATTGTCCATCCTGTCCCCGTCCGGACAGGCCGTCCCATTCCCGAACGCAAGCGTGCCCCGACGAAGCCGACGATGGCCGGCTATCCTGATGCAGTGCGAAGAGTTAGTCGCTTCGAACCGGATGGCAGGGCATTCGCTATGCGTGATGGCACCCCGAGTCGTACGGACGGGAGAAAGAGACGATGTTGACCGACTTGCGATACGCGATCCGCATGCTTCTTCACAGCCCAGCCTTCTCGCTGGTGGCGATCGTCACGATCGCGTTGGGCATCGGCGCGAATACCGCAATCTTCAGTGTCGTCAACGGCGTGCTCCTGCGGCCGCTGCCGTTCGGCGACGCCGATCGAATCGTGAAGGTGTGGACGGCGACGACCGACGAAAAGCGGAGCAATCACTCGGCGGGGGACTTCCAGGACCTGCAGCGCGAGAATCGGTCGCTGGCCGCCATCGCCGGTCATCGCGGGATCCTCTTCACCGCGATCGCCCGGCCAGGCGAACCGGCGCAGCTCGAGGGATCGCACGTCACAATCGACTTCTTCGACGTCCTCGGCCTGCGCGCAGCGCTCGGCCGAACCTTTTCACGCGCGACCGACAAGCTCGGCGATCGCGTCGTGGTGCTCAGCGATCAGGCCTGGGAGAAGCTGTTCGCGCGAAGCGCGCAGGCGATCGGTCAGACAATCCGCCTCGATGGGCAGTCGTACGTGGTGGCCGGCGTGCTGCCGCCGAAGGCGGAGTGGCCGGAAGGCAGTCAGTTGTGGTTGCTCTCGACGAAAGAGGTGCCGCCCTCCCCCCTCGACATCAATGACCCGACGGCGGATCGCGACGTCCGCTACTTCGAGGCCATCGCAAGACTTCGGCCCGGCGTCACCTTTGAACAGGCGCAGGACGATCTCCGTCGCATTGCGTTGGCGATTCAGCAACGGCATCCCCAGACGGCGGCCGGGCGGGACGTCCGCCTGGCACCGCTCCGTGAGGAGATTGTCGGCGACATCCGGTGGGCACTCCTGGTTCTCCAGAGTGCGGTCGCGCTCGTCCTCCTGATCGCGTGTGCCAACGTCTCGAGCCTCCTGCTCGCACGCGCGACGTCGCGACGCCGCGAGCTCGCGATCCGAGCGGCGATCGGCGCGGGACGCGGCCGGCTGATTCGTCAGCTGCTGACCGAGAGCCTGGTCCTCGGCGCCGCCGGTGGTCTGGTCGGGCTCCTCGTCGGCAGCTGGCTGATGGGATTTCTCGTTCGCATACTTCCCGAAACCGTGCCGCGTACCGGCGAGATCACGTTCGATCGTGTGGTCGCGATTTCGACGCTGCTGACCGCGCTGCTTACCGGCGCACTCTTCGGTGTGCTGCCGGCGCTCCAGGCGTCACAAGCCGACGCAAACTCTGTACTCAAGCAGTCCGGCGATCGCGGGAGCTCGGGTCGGGCGCGCGGCCGCGCCGCCCTCGTCGTCCTCGAGATTGCGTTGACGGTCGTGCTGCTGGCCGGCGCGGGCCTGCTTCTCAACAGCTTCCTCCGCCTCGAGCGGGTGGAGTCGGGCCTGCGTCCGGAGAACGTCACGGTGTCCGGGCTCACCATCCCGCAATCGAGCTATCCAACCGGGGCGTCGCAAACGGCCCTTTATGGACGGCTGATCGAAGCGCTCACGCGCCATGGTGAGGTGAAGGCGGTTGGCATCGGATTCCCGGGACCACTCCGCGGCAGTAACGCCAGCGGCAGTTTCTTCATCGAAGGACGTCACTCGACCAGCCGCGCCGATCGACCCTTCGCGCACATCGGCTCGGTCTCCGGCGGCTACTTCGGGGCGATGGGCATTCCGCTCATCGCCGGACGCCTCTTTTCCAACAGCGACTCCGCCGAGCAGCCTGGTGTGGGGATGGTGAGCGTCGCGCTGGCGCGCAAGTACTGGCCGGGCGAGAACGCCGTCGGCAAACGAATCCGGTTTGAGGACAATCCGAAAGAACCCTGGATGACCGTGGTCGGCGTGGTCGGCGACGTCCGGCAGTTAGGTCTTCATGAAGAAGCGCCACCGATCCTCTACCTCCCGTATCAGCAGTTTCCGCTGCCCTTCACCAACCTGGCCATCCGCAGCACGGCGCCTGAGAGCGTCATCGCCGAGCTGATTCGATCGGAGATGAAAGCCATCGATCCGGATCTGCCGGGCGGTGAGGTCAGCTCGCTCCAGGAAGTGCTCAATAGGTCGATCGATCAACCGCGCTTCCGTACGATGCTGCTGATGGCGTTCGCGGGTCTCGCGCTCATACTTGCGGCGGTCGGCGTCTACGGCCTCATGAGCTACACCATCACCGAACGTACGCGCGAGATCGGCATCCGCGTCGCGCTCGGCGCCCAACCGCGCCAGATGATGCACCGAGCCATTCGCGACGGCATGGTGCTCGCGCTGGTCGGCGTGGCGATTGGCGTCGTGGTGGCGCTGGCGTCCGCTCGCGTGCTGTCGGCATTCCTCTTTGGGGTCGACCCCACCGATCCGATGACCTTCGCGGCGGTGTCCATCGTCCTGCTCGCGGTCGCGTTGCTGGCCAGCTACGTTCCGTCACGACGAGCGCTCAAGGTCGATCCGATCGTCGCCCTGCGAAGCGAGTGATCAGGAAGTAGGAGGTAGGAGGTAGAAGGAAACAGGCCGAATCGCTTCTGAAATCGGCCGGCCGCTGCTAACCAGCGGCGAGCGGAGCGAGCCGCGAGTAGCCGCGGGGGTGGGACCCCGCGGCAACTGAGTAATGCCAAGAGGCCATAAACGCATGCTGAACGATTTCAAGTACGCGCTTCGGGCTTTCGCTCGGACGCCGGGGTTCACGCTGGTCGCGGGGTTGACCCTCGCGCTGGGGATTGGCGCGACGACGGCGGTGTTCAGCGTCGTGAACGCCGTGCTGCTGCGGCCGCTTCCGTACGCGGCGGCAGACCGGATGGTGATCGCCCGTGGCTCGCTTCCCGACCTTCGCGACCTGAACGGCGCCGCGGGATCGTTCGATGCTTCAGCAATGTGGGCCACGAATCGCTACAACCTCGACGTCGGCGGCGATACGCATCAAGTGCTCGGCGGTCAAATCTCTCGCGATCTGCTGCCGCTTCTCGGTGTCGACCCGATTCTCGGCCGGAACTTCACTGCGGAAGACGATCGCCAGGACACGGTGATCCTCGGTTATGGCCTGTGGCAATCGCGCTTCGGCGGCGATCCGGCGGTCCTGGGCCGCACGGTGAATCTCAGTGGCACCTCCTACACGGTTATCGGTGTTGCGCCGGCGTGGTTTCGCTTTCCGAGCGCGGAGTTCGCGCTGTGGACGCCGCTCGGCACCATCGAGTCCAAGGTGCCGGCGCTGGCCAGAAATCGATCGCTCCGTATCTTCACGCTGCTCGCCCGGCTGAAGCCGGACACCTCGATCGCGCAGGCGCAAGCCGAGGCGGCATCCGTCAGCGCGTTGCTGGCGCGCACCTACCCTCAGACCAACGACGGCGTCACGATCGAGTTGCGATCGCTGTACGACACCGTCGTCGGCGACACGCGCCCAGCCCTCGGGATTCTGCTCGCAACCGTCTGTCTGCTGCTGCTGATCGCCTGCGCGAACGTCGCCAACCTGATGCTCGCGAGAGCAACCGTGCGCGAGCGAGAGATGGCGATCCGCAATGCCCTCGGTGCGGGACGATGGCGGCTCCTGCGGCAGCTCGGGAGTGAGAGTCTGACGCTCGCGCTCCTGTCGGGCGCAGCGGGCCTTCTGGTGGCGTTATGGGGCGTGGACAGCCTGCCGGCGATCCTCGAGGCGCGTTTGCCGCGGGCGGACGGCATCCGGGTGGACGGCACGGTGCTGGGCTTCGCACTCGGCGCGACGCTCCTCACGGCGCTCTTCTTCGGGCTGGCGCCGGCGCTCCAGTCGTCAGCGAGCACGGCGGGCGCCTTGAAGGAATCCGGACGAGGACAACCGGGCTCTGCACGCGGGCGCCGCACGAGGCGCATCATCGCCGCGGCGCAAGTGGCGCTCGCCGTCATGGTCCTGGTCAGCGCTGGCCTGATGATTCGGAGCTTCGTCGCTCTGGCGGGAAGGAATCCGGGATTCACGCCCGATCGGCTGCTGTCGTTCAACGTGCAGTTCGTGAAGATGCCGAATGACGCGGTGAGAGCTCAGGCCGCGAGCCTGCTGCTGCAGCGTCTGCCGACGCTGCCTGGGATCGAGCGGGCCGGCGGCGCGACCGGATTCGCCACGGTCACTCCACAGCGCGGAACCGCCTTCGAGATCGAAGGCCGCACGTTGTCGTCGGACCAGAACGGCGCCCTTTTCATCGCGACGACGCCAGGATATTTCGAGACGCTCCTGACGTCCCTGCGCCGCGGCCGTACGTTCGACGCTCACGACACCGCCGGTGCGCAGCCGGTCGTGGTCATCAACCGCACGCTCGCGGACACGCTGTTCACCGGCCAGGACCCGATCGGCCGCCGCATGCGTCTCGTCAATCCGGAACAATCGAACGACTGGCGCACGGTCGTCGGCGTGGTCGATGACGTCGCCTACCGGGGACCGGGCGAAGAGATGTTACCGACCATCTACACGCCGTTCGCCCAGACCCCGTTTCAGTGGCTCTACGTCATGGTCCGCGCACCACACATCACGGAGGAGTTGACCAGATCCATCAGGGCGCTCGTTCCCAGCGTCGATCCCACGCTCACGGCCGCCAATCTTCGGTCGATGAACGACGTCGTCGCCGCCAATGTGGCGGAACCACGCCTGAACATGCTGATCGTCTCCGGCTTCGCGCTGCTGGCGCTGCTGCTCTCCGGCATCGGGATTTACGGAGTGATCACTTATTCGGTCACGCAACGAACGCACGAGATCGGCGTTCGCATGGCGCTCGGCGCGGCCGCTTCCGATGTCCTGAGACTGGTCCTTCGCGAGGGGCTGATCACCGCCGCAGCCGGCGTGATCCTCGGGCTGCTGGGCGCTGCCGCACTGACCCGTTGGATGTCCGCATTGCTCTTCGGCGTCACCGCGAGAGATCCGCTGACATTCGCCGGCGGCGCCTGCATTCTGATCGTAATTGCCGCGCTCGCCAGCTGGATCCCCGCTCATCGGGCGACCCGGGTCGAACCAATCGTGGCGCTTCGGAGTGAATGAATCAGTCGACAGTCGACAGTCAGTCGACAGTCGCAGTCGACAGTCAGTCGACAGTCGCAGTCGACAGTC
>DATAEK010000285.1:0-27304 GCA_036258055.1 Vicinamibacterales bacterium | reverse complement strand
GAATCGCACGGCGCAACTCAGAAAACCGCCGCACCTTGCCGCCGAACAAGTGAAACAGAATCACCAGCTTCCAGCGGCCCTCGAGGATCCGCAGCACCTCTTCGACACCCTTCGCCGCGGACGCCTCGGTGTATTTCGGCTATGAATGTACGGCTGCCATTCAACGTGATCTGGAAGAAGGACAACACCTCGCCTTTGCTGCAGAAATTCTTGGCTCAGGTACAAGCCTCGCAACATTAGGCGGTCAGCCGACCTTTGCCTGGTCGCCGCGTAGCACGCCGCGCCTGCGAGGTTCAAGCAGCGGCCGGTACACCTGCGACCTGCCGCTCGAGTCCCTTCGGATCCGCGAAGAAGGCCGGGCCCGTGCCCTGGCTCATCCTGTCGGGAAAGATTTACTCATCGCCGCGCGGCGTCTGCCGGCGAGGCTTTTTCGAGCGTCAGCGCCTCGCCCATCTTGGTGTCAATCGGGCCGGGATACACGCCAAACACCTGCGTGTTCTGCCCCCGCAGCATCGCGCGCGTGACCTGAGTGAGCGAGTGCGTCGCGGCCTTCGAGGCGCTGTAGGTCGCGAGAATCGGGAAGCTGACGAACGAGGCCACCGAGTTGAGGTTGGCGATGGCGCCGCCCCCATTCTTCGCGAGTACGGGCGCGAACGCCTGCGTGACCGCGAAGGTGCCGAGGAAGTTCACCTCCATCTCCTGTCGCCCGCCCTCGATCCACTTCGGATCGGTGAATTCGCCACCGAAGAAGCCAACGATGCCCGCGTTGTTGACCAGGAGGTCCACGTCCGCCGCCGTCGCGGCGGCGGCGGCGATCTGCGCGGCGTTCGTGACATCGAGTTGCAACGGCGTGACGCGGGAGCCGTGGCGGGCCACGAGCGGGCCGAGGGCCGAGATGCTGCGGGCGGCGGCGTACACCTTTCTTACGCCGGCCGCGACGAGCGCGTCCACGATGGCTTCACCGATGCCACGGTTGGCGCCGGTGACGAGTGCGGTCTTGCCTGAAAGTGCGTAACCCATGTCGAGACTCCTGACGGCCTCGCAGCGCGCGAGCCGGAAAGCGGCAACCACGTGCAGGAAGCCGAGAACAGACCGTTCTGTCTATTCATGCCGTTGACAATAGACCGATCTGTCTGTATTGTCAAGAAGTGCCGCAGAAAGCTGGGAAACGGGCGAAAACCTCCGAAATCGGCGTCCGTGATCGCCTCCTCGACGCCGCCGATCGCCTGTTCTACCGGGAGGGTGTCCGGGCCGTGGGTATCGACCGCGTCCTGGCGGAGGCCGACGCGGCGAAGGCGTCGCTCTATCAGCACTTCGGCTGCAAGGACCAGCTCGTGGCGTCATACGTCGAGCGCCGGACGGCGGGCGCCCGAGCGAGCATCGAGGCGTACCTCGCCGACACGCCGCCGTCACAACGCGCGCTCAAGTTTTTCGACTGGGTGGTGGAGTGGGTGGAGTCGAAGGACTTCCGCGGGTGCCCGTTTCTGCATGCGGTGAGCGAGCTCACGGATGCGGCGCACCCCGCGCGCGCCATTGCTCACGGTCAACGAGCGTGGTTCGCGGAGCGTTTCCGCGAGTGGACGATGGCGGCGGGCGTGAAGGACCCGAAAGCAACGGCTCGCGCTCTTATGGTGCTGTTCGACGGCGCCGTCGCGGGGTCCGAGGTTGACGGGCCGCAGCGGGCGAGCGACGCTCGATGGATGGCCAGGAAGTTGTTGGCCGGCTGAACGCGCGCGATCTCTTCACTTTAGGGAACGACGTTCGTTGAACTGCGGGAGCGCGCCTGCCCTGCATGGTGCGACGATTTCGAGCGCTGGAAGACCCCTCTTTGATCATCGTGTCAATCGTCTGTAACTGGGCCTGGCTGGAGGCGGCGCGTTCGATGAAGGCGCGCAACGCGGCAGTGACGCGTCGCCTCCGCGGCGAATCGACAGCCGCCGCACGATCGCCGCGGCGGCGTGCAGGATTTCCGTGCGCCGCGACCTCACCCGTCGCGCAGGACTCGCGTCGGGTCGAGACGGGACGCGCGGTTCGCCGGAAGCCATCCCGCGACCGCACCTATGAGCGCCAGTGTCGCGGCCGACGCGACGAGCGTGCCCGGATCACCCGGCTCCAGACCATACAGTAGCGTGGCCACGAAGCGCGACGCCCACGCGCCGATGGCCAGCCCGACGACCATCCCGGTGCCGACCAGTATCGACACGCGAGCGAGCACGAGGCGGATCACCGACCCGCGCGTCGCGCCGAGCGCCATGCGAATGCCGATTTCCGTTCGCCGGAGGCTCACAGCGTACGACGTCACGCCGTAAAGGCCGACGGCCGCCATCAACAGCGCGAGGACACCGAACGACGCCGACAGGATCGCGAGCAGCCGCTCGCGTGTCAGCGCGCCGCTGATCCGGTTGTCGAGTGGCTCGAATGTCAGGGCGAGCGTCGGGTCAATCTCGCCGATGGCTGCGGCGACGCTCTTCGTGAGCAGGCCCGTCTGCGCTGCGGCGCCGCGGACGCTCAACGTCACGATCGCGGGCGCGGACATCACGGTGGGGTCCTCCACCAGCGACTTGTCGACCGACTGCGACAAGGGCACGTACGCCGTCGGCAGCGTCGGCTCGCGCACATCGCGGTAGACCGCGTCGGCCAGGAGTCCGACGATCTCGATTGGGGGGGATTGGGGTTCCCGGGTCAGACGAATGGAGTGGCCGACCGGGTTTGCGCCATCGAGAAACTTCCGGGCGAAGGCCTGGTTGACCAGCGCCACTCGAGGTGAGCCCGGACCGTCGCGTTCGGAGATGTCGCGTCCGGCGAGGAGCGGCGTCCCGAACGTGGCAATCCAGCCGGACGTGATGCCGTTGAACACCGCCAGTGGAGCATTCTCGGGAATTGGATGATCGGTGAACCCGAAACCCTCGGGCCCGACCCCCGCCGCGTCGCTGCCGCGCAACGCCGACCCGGAGACGTCGATGCGCCGGCTCCACATCGCGCCGAGCGGCGCGGTGATCGAGACGGCGGCCTGCTCGATGCCCGGCACTGCGAGGACGCGCTGGTGGATGCGCTCGTACGTCGCCAGACGCGCGGCGGGCGCGAGATCGGCGCGGCGCGCGTCGACCTCGGCGAGCAGCACGCGACCGTGATCGAAACCCAGCGGCACGTGCGTCAGCCGGCCGAACGACCGCAGGAACAACCCGGCGCCGATGAGGAGCACGAGCGAGAGGGCGACTTGTGTCAGGACGAGCCCGCTGGCGATAGGCGTGTGGCTCGAGGCACCAGGAGTCCGTCCGCGATCCTTCATGGCATCGATCGGAGCGCGGCGCGCCGCGCGCCACGCCGGCGCCACGCCGAACACGAGTGCCGCGACGAGGCCGGCAACCGCCGTGAACGCGAGCATGCGAGCGTCCAGCGGCAGCTCCAGAGACACGGCGTCCGTGGCGAGCTGCGCGACGAGGAGCCGGCTGCCCCAATGAGCCACGGCCAGACCGGCCGCAGCGCCCATGGCCGCAAGCAACAGGCTCTCGATCAGCAGCTGGCGCACCAGGCGGCCGCTTGACGCCCCAAGCGCGAGCCGCACGCTCCATTCGTGGCTCCGCGCGGTCGCGCGGGCGAGCTGCAGGTTCGCGATGTTGGCGCAGGCGATCAGCAGCACCAATCCGACGACGACCATCAGGACCAGCAGCGGCCGTGAGTAGTCGTCCCGGAGACCCGATGGACCGCGGGCCGCATTCACGAACGTGAACGGGTCGGCCAGGTACCGATCCAGGTTCCGGCCCGGGCTCGGCGGGGGAAGCGTCGCCTCGCGAATCCCGGGTTGCAAGGTCTGCATCAGGGCTGCCGCCGCCTCGCGGGACTGCCCGGGCTTCAGACGCACGAACACCTGAAGCCACCACGACGTCCTCCGGTCCAGACGCGACTCGCTGCCGCGAAGGAGTGGTTCGGCGCCGAGCGGAACCACGACGTCGAACGAACGACCCGGGGCAACCCCGAAGAATCCAGGCGGCGTCACGCCCACGATCGTGAGCGGCACGCGCGAGAGCGTCAGCGTGCGGCCGATCACGTCGCGGGCGCCGCCGAAATACATCTGCCAGAACGCGTGGCTGATCACGACGACTGGCCCGCCGCTGCCGCCGCCGCGGTCATCGTCCGACAGCTGGAATAGGCGGCCGAGCGCCGGCCTGACGCCGAGCACCTCGAAAGCTCCGGCGCTGGCCCATACGCCGTTGACGAAGTGGCTCTCTCCTCCCGTGCTCAGATCGAACTCTGCGTCGAACCTGCTCCACGCAAACGCGCCATCGAACCGCGCGCCGTGTCGCTGTATCTCCTGCCAGATCGGGTAGGTCCACGACCGCTGGTCCGAGGGCGGCCCAGTGACGAGCTGCGCCAGCCGCCCGGGATCTTCGATCGGCAACGTTCGGAGGAGGAGGCCGTCGATGATGGAGAAGATCGCCGTGTTGGCGCCGATGCCCAGCGCGAGCGTCCCGACAATCACGATGGCGAAGGTGCGCTGCCTGGCGAAGAGCCGGAACGCGTAGCGAATGTCCCGGCCGAGGTCATCGAGGAGCGCGCCGTGACGGCCCACGCGAACGCTCTCTTTCATTCGCTCGACGCCGCCGATTTCGGCGAGCGCGAGGCGGCGAGCCTCGGTCGGGGAAACACCCTCGCGGATCTTGTCCGCGGTGGACATCTCGACGAACGAACGGATCTCGTCGTCCAGTCGCTGCTCGGCGCGATCCCGGCCGAGGATCCAGGACGCGATTGACGCCAGTCGACGAAAGAACGTCATGCGCCCTCCAGCACGCTGGTGATTGCGAAAGAGATGCGCTCCCAGCGGCGTCTGTGCTGGTCGAGCTGTCGCCGGCCGGACGCGGTCAGCGCATAGTACTTCGCGTTCCGGTTGTTCTCACTCGGACGCCACTCCGCTTTCAGCTTGCCGTCCTGTTCGAGGCGGTAGAGCGACGGGAACAGCGAGCCGGGATTGACCCGGAAGTGGTCGTGACTGAGCGCAGTTAATCGCTGCGAGATGCCGTAGCCGTGCCGGGGCTCTCGCGCGAGGATAGTGAGAATCATCAGCTCGAGCGTCCCTTGCGGGACGTCGACCTTGTCCAGTGCGTCCGAGTTAGGCTGGGCCACGACCGTCGCTCCTTTTAGGTTGCCAAGAGAAGAGACAACGCCATCATGGCGACGGTCATTTAGGTTGTCAAGAGGTGAAGAGGAGATGAGAAGACACTCCCTGCGGGTCGCTTCGCCACTCACCGACCCGGCCCATGGCATGTACTGATGTATACGGCGTCACGGAGGGCCACCATGCAGCGACGAGCCAAGGTGTTCATGGACAACCGGAGCCAAGCCGTGCGACTGCCGAAGGAATTCCAATTCGAGACCGACGAGGTCTTCATTCGCAAGGAGGGGGAGGATGTGATTCTGTCGCCCCGCCCGACGGATTGGAGGCCGTATCTTGAGAACGGTCCAGTCGCGTCTGACGCGTTCATGACGAACGTCGACGACCTGCCCGTCCAGGAGCGCGAGCCCTGATGGCTCGGTACATGCTCGACACCGGCACGTGCTCCTACATCATGAAGCGCTCGAGCGAGGCAGTGATCAAGCGACTGAGCGCCGTGCCGGTCACCGAGGTCTGCATATCGGTGATTACCAAGGCGGAGCTCCTCTACGGTGTTGAAGTGTCTCCGCGAAAAAGCGCAGGACGCCACCGCTCTTCAAGCGTTTCTTCCGCACGTCGCGGTCCTGGAGTTTCCTGACGACGCTGCTGCACACTACGCGCAGATCCGTGCTGACCTGAAGAAACGAGGCCAGATGATCGGCGCCAACGATCTGTTCATCGCCGCTCACGCCCGCAGCCTCGGACTCAAGCTGGTCACCAACAACATCGCCGAGTTCAATCGCGTCAGAGGGCTGGCGCTCGAGAACTGGACGACGCGTCCGGCTCATCGCGCGCGGCCGACAAACAAGATGTAGCCGATAGCGAGGACGCACAATGCCGGGAGCCGGCCGGGCTGACGGCGACGTGACGCCGGCCACACCATTTGAGGACGCGAGGACGTTGAAGCCCAGCAACGGCAATATCTCGCGTTCATCGACTACTACACGAAGATTCACGGCGCCGAACCTGAAAGACCGCCAGCAATTAGGGCAACCAACGCCGACGCGCCCTCTCGCAGCATCTGCTTCACCAGCTGCATCCGCCAATTGGCTAAGTAGCGGATCGGTGCGTCACCAACCAGTTCTGTAAACCGTTCGGCCAAAGCAAAGCGTGGATCAACTTGGATTGGCTGTGGGCCGGCGCGCTGGTCATCACCGGCGCGGTGGTGCTGCTGTCATAGCAGACACCCGTATGCTGGCTCACGCGCGAGGGACACGATAGCGCGATCGCAACTCGACTTTGCTCGGCAACAACGCTTCACGGAATCCGAACCACCGCATGGAAAGTGTTAAGGACTTTGCCGACCACCTAGCTCAACCCGTCACAGATGGAGTACTGTGCCCAAGCCGGTTTGAAGCGTCCCGCAGGTCCCCGTCGCTCACGACATTCTAGCGGTCGAAGACGCTACGCGTCTTGTGGCCGCTCAATCTCATCGCCACGCGTTCGGGGATGCCGGCAATATTGGTGTGCAATTCCGAGAGGAGACGCCTGTGAGATGGATTGACGCAACCCCGCTCGTTGCCGCGGGCCTCCTTGCGTTGGGCGCGCAGGAGTCGCTGCCGTCCGCCGACGCCGTGCTCGTCGAACTCAAGGCCGGGAATGCACATCACGTCGCCAAGAAGTACCAGCGGCCGCATCAGACGGCGGCGCGTCAGCATGTGCTGGCGTCGAGCCAGAGCCCTCACTGCGCGATCCTGACGTGTGCCGACTCCCGCGTACCGCCCGAGATCATCTTCGACAAGGGGCTCGGCGACATCTTCGACGTCCGCGTCGCCGGCAACGTCGCGGGCGACGACGAGACGGCCAGCCTCGAATACGCGGCCGAGCACCTGCACGTGCCGCTGGTCGTCGTGATGGGGCACACGCACTGCGGCGCTGTCTCCGCGGCGCTCGAAGGCGGCACGCTCCCGGGCAAGCTGCCGAATCTGATGGCGGCGATCCGTCCCGCGGTGGATCAGTCGGCGCACGAGCCCGGCGATCGCCTCGACAATGCCGTCCGCGACAATGTCGTACACGTCGTGGAACAGCTCCGTGCTGCGAAGCCGGTGCTCTCGGATCTCGTCGCGACGGGCAAGCTGCGCATCGTCGGCGCGGTATACTCGCTCGAGACGGGCAAGGTGGAGTGGCTCCCGGCTGCGGGCGGTCGGTAATCAGTCCTCCGGCCGCTCGTGCCCGGCGGCACGGCGGTCCAAAACCGATCGGCTCCTCGGTGCGCGGCCTCGTGTGAGATCAACATAGTCGTTGTTGGCCGGCGCGTCGAACGGGATGACCCGCCAGAGGTGGTCGACGCGATAAAAATGGTCCGTGACGGGGAGAACCCATCGACTGGGGCGTACCAAGCTTCGGATCCGACGCGCACGGCGAGTGCCCGGCGACATCGCTCGACCGACCGCCTCGCAATGGAGGTCCATGATGGTCCCTCACCGGTCCCGCTCGAACCGCACCCTTCCTGTCCTGGGCCTCGCACTCGTCCTCGCGGCGACGCTGACGTCGTGCGGCCGCGGCGCTGACCCACCCCCGGCCAGCAGCCGGGCGGCTGCTGACGTAGCCGCTCCGGCACCCGCACCGCCGCCTCCACCGCCCGCGCCGCCGCGCGAGCTCACCTGGAGCAGGAAGGTCGACATGAAGCTGTGGTCGCCGAGCCGGGTGAAGGCCTACAAGGTCGCACTGCAGCGGGAAACGCCGCCCACGCTCGCCATCCTGCGCATCCCGCGGCTCAAGCTCGAGGTGGCGGTCTACGACGGCACCTCAGACGCGGTGCTCGACCTCGCGGCCGGTCGGATCGAGGACACGGCGCTACCCGGTACGGCGGGCAACGTCGGCATCGCGGCCCACCGAGACGGCTTCTTCCGGGTGCTGAAGGACCTCAAGGAAGGCGACGCGCTGGTGCTGGATACGCCCGTCGCGACCGAGCAATACCGGGTCGAGTGGATCCGGCTCACCACCCCCGACGACGTCAGCGTGATCGGTCCGACGCCAGGTCCGGCGGTGACCCTCGTCGGCTGCTACCCGTTCTACCACGTGGGCCCGGCCCCGCAGCGGTTCATCGTGCGCGCGGTGCCCGCGGCGGGATAGCCCGCGGGCAGCTGACCTTCGGGCGGAAATTCACAGCCCCACAGTGAACGGCGAGTCCGAGCGCTCCATCGCAGAGTCGGGCGAGGCCAAATTTCAACCTTCGGCGCGTGTGAAGTCGTCTTGAAGATCGGCCTGCCGCTCGTGCAACCGTGTGTCTACGGCACGCCCGCGCGACCGGCCCATCGCGCGATATAGCCCTGCAGGAAGGTCGCGAATTCCTCCGCCGCCGGAGAGAGCTTCCGGCCGCGATTTCGAATCTGGAAGAAGTCCACGGGCACGGTCGGATTGATCAACCGGCTCATGACGACGTGTCGGCGCTGACACACAGGCAGCGCCGAAGACGGAACAATGCCCGTCCCTTCGCCCGCTTCGACCATGGCGATGACCGTGTCGAGGCGGTTCAGCACCATCGCCGGTCGAGCCGTCACGCCGGCTTGCGCAAGATGCTGATCGATCAGCGATCGCATCGATGCCGGCGACGGAAGGATCAGCCGCTCCCCCTTCAAGGCCGACCACGTCGTCGAGGTGCGGCGTGGCGCCGTCTGGCTATCCCGACGAATGACCATCAACGAAAAGCGGAAGAACAGCGTCCGCCGAATGCCGGGCACGTTCTTGAACGACCCCAGCCCCATAT
Organism: Vicinamibacterales bacterium; assembly: GCA_036258055.1. GTDB lineage: Bacteria > Acidobacteriota > Vicinamibacteria > Vicinamibacterales > 2-12-FULL-66-21 > DATAEK01. The sequence continues at coordinate 18,446 of DATAEK010000285.1, read as the reverse complement.
CGAGAGAGCCGGCCTTGACTTTTTGCAGGATCGTCGCGGGATCCGCGTCGAACAACTCAATTCGCAGCTCGGGTCTCTGACTGCGGAACTCGCTGATCGCCTGCGGCAGAATATTCGCCGCCACGAGCTGCCCCGCACCAACTGACAGCGCATCGCTGGCTTGCCTGGCGATCTGTCCAATCCGCGACATGGCGCCGTCGAGCTCCTCCAGACTCCGCCGTGCGACCGCAAGCAGCTGCCGGCCCTGTGTCGTGAGCGCCACGTGTCGAGTGGTGCGATCGAAGAGCCTGAATCCAAGCTGATTCTCGAGTTCCCGGATCAGCAGACTCAACCCGGACGGCGTGATGAAGAGGGCCTCCGCCGCTCGTGTAAAGTTCTGATGCTGCGCCACCAACAGGAACGCGCGCAGTTGCCGCGATGTGAAATCAACCATTGAGATTTGCTCAACAATTATTTGATTCTTTTCACTTCTCCACAAGTCGTTCCGGGCGTAGCGTTGCCGTTGATTCCGCGCGGGAGAGGGAGCTGATGCGGCAAGCTTGCAACCTCAACCGTATCGGCGACCATCGTAATGGGTCGGGAGGTGAGGCGTCATGATGGATCCTGTGCGGAATGCTGCCACGCGGTTCGCCGCCCTATCCGCCATCTTCGATACGGGCACGAAACGCCATCTCGTGGATCGCGGGCTGACGGTCGGTTGGCAGTGTCTGGAGGTGGGAGGTGGAGGCGGATCGATTGCCAGCTGGCTGTGTGAGCGGGTCGGCGACGGCGGCCGGGTCGTCGTCACGGACATCGATACACAGTTCCTCCAGGTTCTCAATCGACCGAATCTCGAGGTCCTTTGCCACGACATCACCCGCGACCCTTTGCCCGATGGAGCGTTCGATCTCGTGCACAGCCGGATGGTCCTGATCCATCTGCCGGAGCGTGATGATGTTCTGCGACGCCTGGCGCGGGCGCTCAAACCAGGAGGGTGGCTGGTGTGCGAGGAATTCGATGCCGTTTCGGCCGCGCCCGACCCGGCCGTCAGTCCCGGCGAGGTCGTGTTGAAAGCGCACCACGCGATGGCGCGCTTGAACGACGCGCGTCGCGTCGATCGGCGGTATGGACGGTTGCTCTTAGGTCGATTCCGGGCTCTGGGACTTACCGGCCTCGGCGCAGAAGCACACCTGTCCATGGTGCAGCCTGAATCACCGCTCGCCACGTTGTTACGTGCCAGCTACGAACGACGACGTGGTGCCATGATCGATGCCGGCTATATCACCGATGAAGAATTCGATCGTGATCTTGCTCGGATGGACGACGCCGACTTCATGATGCCTTCGCCCCTCATGTGGACGGCGTGGGGCCGCCGGGCATAGGAAGGAACATGCGCCGCGCTCTGCTGCTCCTCTTGGCGATCGCGCTTCTCAGCTGCCGTGGTTCGCAGCCCGCCGCAGGCATCCGAAACGTCCGAATCGCGATACACCGGGAGCCGATTGCCTTTCTTCCCGTCCGCGTCGCCCAGACGCTCGGGTACTACGAAGCCGAAGGGATTGCCGTCGATTTGTCCGAGGTCGCAGGCGGAACGAAGGCGATCGAAGCGTTGCTGGGTGGCAGCGTGGATGTGGCCGCTGCGTCCATGTCGGATGTGTTGCCGCTTGCCGCCGAAGGCCGCGACGTACGCGGCTTCCTCGTCATGTACACGCGTCCGGCCGCCGCGCTGGCGGTTGCACCGGCCCTGAGCAGAACCATTCGGACGATCCATGATCTGAAAGGCCGTACGGTCGGCGTCTCCGCTCCCGGCTCGTGGAGCCACCAGTTTCTCAACTTCCTTCTGGTCACAAGTGGCCTCTCGCCAGAGGATGTCAGCACTGTTTCGGTCGGCATGTCGGCCAGCTCGGTGGCCGCACTCGAGCATGGGACAGTCGACGCATCGGTCCTGCTTGCCAGTGCGATCACCGCGTTCGAGGAACGACACCCGAGCAACACGTTCATTGTGGATGCGCGTACGCTCGACGGTGCCCGGCAGGTTTTCGGCTCCGAGATGTTCCCGTCCCTGGGTCTGCTGGCGCAGGATAACTGGCTACGAGCCAATCGAGATACCGCGCAGCGGCTCGTCCGAGCCCTGAAGCGAGGCATGCGTTGGGTGCACGATCATCCTGCGGAACAGGTTCGCGAGATGATTCCTGACGCCGCGCGCATGACGGCGACGGCCGATCTTGAAACGATTCAGCGAATGCAGCAGGAGTTGTCGACCGATGGGCTGATGCCTCCGGAGTCAGCGGAGCTGGTGAAGAAATTCGTTGCGGTTTCCAACGCGAAGGTGCGAGCGGCCCACATCGACACGGCCAAAATCTACACGAACGAATTTGCCTCCATGAGGTGATGCGAAGAAGTCCATGTCGGGTGCATTTCCTCATCCCGCGTTGGCGCTGCAGGACGTCGTCAAACGATTCGGGGCGAATACTGCCGTCGAAGGGGTCACGATGGACGTCGCGCCGGCGACGTTCGTTTCGGTTGTGGGACCGAGCGGTTGCGGAAAATCCACGCTCTTGAACATCATCGCCGGCCTGCTGCCCGCAAGCGGCGGTCGCGTCGAGGTTTTCGGTGAACCGCTCACCGGCATCAATCGCCGCGCCTCGTATATGTTCCAGCAGGATGCGCTCCTCCAGTGGAAGACCGTGATGGGGAATATTCAACTCGGCCTGACGTTGCGCGGCCAGAACGGACGCGACGCGCTGGAGAACGCGCGGACCTGGGTCGAACGGGTTGGCTTGAAGGGCTTCGGGAACCACTATCCGTATCAGTTGAGCGGCGGCATGCGGAGACGGGTGGCCATGGCGCAGTGCTGGATCGTTCAACCGGATCTGATTCTGATGGATGAGCCGTTCAGCGCGCTGGATGTGCACACACGGCTCCGGATGGAATCGGAGATTCTGAGACTATGGGAGGGATCTGGCCAGACGGTCGTCTTCGTGACGCACGATCTGGAGGAGGCGATCGCTCTCTCCGATCACGTCTTCCTGTTGTCGGCAGGACCCGGCGCTCGTTTGGTGGGCCGGTACTCGATTGACCTCCCGAGACCAAGGCCCCTCATCGACATCAAAGCCGAATCTCGGTTTCATGAGGTGTACCGGGACATCTGGAACGACTTGCGGCGGGAGGTCTTGAAGAGCTATGAGCGGAGTCGCTGAGAGGCGATCGAGGCTGATCGTCTGGCAACTGGCACTTGCGGCAACGGTGCTGCTGGTGTGGGAGTGGGCCGCTGCATCCAACGTTCTCGATCCGTTCTTCTTCAGCCGGCCGAGTGACGTCGTTCTTCGCATGGCGCAGTGGATTGGGACCGGATCGCTCTGGGTGCATCTGTCAACGACGTTCAGTGAAGCGATCCTGTCGTTTGTGATCGGCGGTTCCCTCGGTGTGCTCCTCGGATTCGCGCTCGCCGGTGTGCCGATCCTCGCGGCGCTGCTGGAGCCGTATCTTCGAATCGCCAATGCGCTACCCCGCGTGGTTCTGGCGCCGATTTTTCTCCTGTGGTTCGGTCTCGGGATCTGGTCCAAGGTGGCCCTTGGCGTGACGGTGGTCTTCTTTATCGTCTTCTTCAATACGTATCGCGGAGTTCGTGAAGTGGATAGAGTGGTGATCGACAACGCGCGAATGCTCGGCGCCTCACAGGCTCAACTCGTGCGCCATGTGCTCATCCCGAGTGCGTTGACGTGGATTTTTGCCAGTCTGCATATCAGCATCGGCATGGCCATCATCGCCGTGGTGGTTGGCGAGTATCTCGGCTCCTCGAGAGGAATCGGTTACCTCATTGCTCAGGCCGAAGGCGTTTTCGATACCACTGGAGTGTTCGCCGGCATGGCGGTTCTGGCTGCAGGAGTCCTGCTCGTAGGCGACCTGGTCAGCCGACTGGAACGCCGGCTGCTCCGATGGAAACCGGAACACGCGGAATCTCGATCCAGCGAGTGGCTCGGGTCACTCGCACGCCTCAAATCATGATTCAAGGCTGACTCACGGTGTCTACGTCGAACGGCCAGGCGGTGTCACTCACTTGGTGCCGAAGCAATACATGGAGCTCCGCGTCCGCACGAAGAGCCGCCCCGCACTGAGTGCGGGTGTGGAGTGGATTTCCTCACCCACATCGTTCACTCCCAGCACCTCCCACTGCCCCGCCGCTTTCAGCACCGTGATCTTGCCTTCCGCGCTGGCCAGGAACACCTTGTTGTCGGCAGCCACGGGCGACGCGTAATACTCGCCCAACGCGTTCGGGCTCCGGCCCTCCTTCAGCGACTGGCCTGTTGCCGGATCGAGTGACGTGATGATCCCTCCGTCCTTCACCATGTAGAACACACCCTGGTAGGCCAGGGGGGCCGGAATGTACGGAAGGTTCTTCTTGAAACGCCACAGGACCGCCGCCTGAGGATCGAGTTTCCCGTTCGCCTTGCCCGGCCGGACGGCGATGGCGCCGTACTCGCCAAGGCCCAGCGTCCGGATCGTGTTCCACTCCTCGGCGTTGACCACCTCGTCGGCGTCGGCGTCGATCCAGCCGAAATGCTCGCCCATCTCTTTGTCGGCGCTGAACTCCTGGTGCGAAAGCCGGCCGTCTTTGTCCTTGTCGTATTTCTCCAGGATCGCGGCAAAGGCCGGCAACCACGGTTCGGTGGAACCCATCGTCGACACCAGGAGGAGATCGCCGCTGGCCACGGCGGTGCCCATCGCTCCGCCCGATCCGACAGGCATCCACCACCGCAGCGCTCCGTTCTCGAGGGAATAGGCGTCGAGCCGCGTCGAGCCGAGCACGATCAGCTGCTCCGGCTCTGTCTTCCCGCCGGGCCGGAATACCATCGGCGTGGCCCAAGACTCGGGAACCCCGGCACGGTCCGTCTTCCACCGCTGGCGCCCCGTCTTGCGGTCAACCGCGATCACGAACGATCCGCTCTGTTGATCGCAGACGAGGACCACCAGATCTCCGGCGAGGATTGGAGACGCCCCCATTCCGTAAAAGCTCTTGAAGGGACCGAGCGGAAGCGTCCAGCGATCTTTGCCATCGTGGGTGTAGGCGGCCAAACCAAAGTCGGCGAAGAACACGATCACGCCGGCTTCGTCGGCTGCCGGCGTGGGCGACGCCGGATCATTCGCGCGAAAGATCGTGTGGGATCGCTCGGGTCGAATCTCTCTACGCCACAGCTCGCTGCCGGTCTTGGCATCGAGACAGATCGTCAGCAACCGATCGCCTTGGCTGGCGGTCAGGTACACGTGTCCGCCCGCTACGACAGGGGACGATTGCCCGTAGGGAACGGCGGTTTTCCATACCACGTTCGTGGCGGGCGAGAACGACACCGGGTATCCCGGCGCGGAATCCACGCCGGACCCGTTCGGTCCGCGGAATTGGGGCCATTGTGCGTGCGCGGTGCCTGCCCCAATCGCGAGGCAAGCCAGCACGGGCCACACGCCGACCGAACGTCGAACATTCGCCATGGTTGGCTCCTTGCCTGACTGAGCGTCAACGAAACAGGCGCCCTGCCAATGCGTCGCTGTTGAGAGATGTGAGTATACGAGAATCAGACGCCAGCCGGTTCTCCACGCCGTCGCGTGTATGCAACGTCGGTCCGAGCCCGAGCGTACTTCAGCAGTGGGCGCGGGAGCGGGCACACGGTGAGCCGATGGAAAAGGAACTGAGAATCGGTAGATACTCAGTCAGGCGTGCCGATCGGGATCTTCGCCAAGAGGAAAGCGTCAAGGAGGCGGGCGTGCGCGCGATGCGTTCGGTCGTGGTGATCCTGGCTGTGGCAGGCTCGGCACTTGGTACCACCCAAGGACAAAAGACCGGCGGTCCTGAGGATCATCTGCCGTCGGACATCACGCAGCTCACCGCTTTCGGCGAGCGCGCCTCGTGGTCTCCTGACGGTCAGCGCATCGCGTTCATGTCGAAAAGCTTCGGCGATGCCTTCGTCGTCGAGGTGAAGACGAAAACAATCCGGTTGCTGACCCAGTATCCGAATCCGGGATACCTCCGCGTCCAGTACCTGCCGAACGGAGATTTCTTCCTGATTGGCGCGCGCACGTTTTCCGACGTTCAGACGACGAGAGCGCGGGATCAGGAGATGTGGTTGATGAAGGCCGATCGGAAGGAGCGACCCGTGCCGCTCGACCACAAGATCTCGGAGGGCGTCGCGATCTCCCGGAGGACCAACACGATTGCCTGGTCGAACACACACGGACAGTACCCCGATCTGCTTGGCGACGGAGAGTCGGTCATCTACACCGCTGACATCGTGTACGAAGGAGGCGGGGCCAGGCTGGCGAATAAGAAGGAGGTGCTGCGCGCGAAGGCGCCCGAGTGCACGCTCGAGGCGCAGGACTTCCGCAAGAACGATACCGAGCTGATTTACACGTGCTATCGCTCACCGTTTGCCGACGTGTTCGGCGTCGATCTCAAGACGGGAACGGTCACAACCTACCGGAAGATCGCTGGTGAGTACAACGAAGTGGAAGGGATCTACCCGAGCGGAGAATACGCGTTGGTGGAGTCCAGCCGCGAACAGTCGAAGCAGAATTCGAACTACATCGACATCTGGAGGCTGAAGCTCGAGCCAAACAGCACGGACTTCGTGCGGATGACGCGCTGGGGCGATTATCCGGGCTACAAAGCGTCGAATCCCGTCGTCAGTCCCGACGGCAGGACGATTGCCTTCCAGTCGGCGCGCAGCAGCGATCCCGCGGGCGTTGGCTACGGCATCTTTCTGCTGAAGGTGCAGTAGCGCATGGCACTGGACCCGCAGCATCCGCACGCCGGGCAGCCGGTCCTTCGACACGGACCGCGGATCAACGAGGCGCGGCTGGTCGCGATCATGATCCACGGCCGCGGGGCCACGGCAGACGACATCCTTGGCCTGTCGCGCGAATTCAGCGCAACCGGGATCACCTACCTGGCTCCCCAGGCGGCAGGACGGACGTGGTATCCGTATTCGTTCCTGTCGCCGATCCCTCAGAACGAGCCCGGCATCAGTTCGGGCCTGCGAGTGATCGCGGATCTGATCGACGAGGTCGAGCGTCAGGGCATCCCAGCCGAGCGAATCGCGCTCATGGGGTTCTCGCAGGGGGCGTGTCTCGCACTGGAATTCGCCGCACGTCACGCCCGCCCGTACGCGACCATCGCCGGCTTCAGTGGCGGCCTGATCGGACCGCCGGGAACGCCGCGGAACTACGCGGGCTCATTCGACGGCACGCCAGTGTTCCTCGGCTGCAGCGACATCGACCCGCACATCCCGCTCGAGCGGGTCCACGAATCCGCGGATGTGGTCCGGCGCATGGGAGCGACTGTGGACGAGCGCATCTACCCGCGGATGGGACACACCGTCAATCGTGACGAGCTCGAGGCTGTCAACGCGCTCCTCGCGAACAACGCACAGTAGAACTCGGCGCTCGGCGCTCGGCGCTCGGCGCTCGGCGAAACGCTAACCAGCGCTTTGGCGCACGGCGAACTGTGATCGGCGAAACGCGAACCCGCACACGGCGAATGGCGCACGCCAAAACCCCGAAGCCGAACGCCGAACGCCGAAAGAAAAGCTACGGCACCGCGATCCGCGGCAACCCGGCCTCAATCTCCGCCCGGTTGGCCTCTTCCCACGGTGGCAGCTTCAAATCCTGGCCGAGGCACGGGAGCGCTTCGTCGGCGGTGAACCCGGGCGCGACCGTGGCGACCTCGAACAACACACCTCCGGGCTCGCGGAAGTAGATCGATCGAAAGTACTGCCGGTCCATCACCGGCGTGACCTGCAGACCGCGCGCGATCAATTCGTTCCTGAGCGCCGCCTGCTGGTCCTCACCCTCGATGGCCATCGCCACGTGATGCACCGTCCCCACGCCATTGACCGCCTGCGCCGCGTCCGGGTGTTCGACGATGTCGATGGTCTGGCCCGGTGCGTCGCCGTTGACGGTCACTCGAATTCGCCCTTTCATGCGATCCACGACCGCGTAGCCGAGAACGCCGGTCATGAACTCGATCGTCGGGGCCGCATCACGAACCGTCATCGAGACACTGTGAAGACCGCGGACGGCCGCGCCCGGATCGACATCGCCTCCGCTCCATGGCTGCCGCGAATCGCGGCCGGTTGCAACGAGCTCCATCACCAGGCCTGACGGATCCGTCGCCACGATCGACGGCTCACCGAACCGGGACGGCGCGTCCTCGACGGCGGTGCCTTTTTCCTTGAGGCGCGCTTTCCAGAAATCCAGCGTTCTCGACGGCACCGAAAAGGACGTCGCCGTCACCTGTCCCGCGCCTTTCGTTCCGACGCGGACACCGCGCCCGTGATACGGAAAGGTCGTCCAGATCGTCCCAGGCGCGCCGCGTTCGGTGCCGTAATAGAAGTGATAGACGTGATGATTGTCGAAATTGACGGTCTTCTTCACCAGCCGCAGCCCGAGCGCCTCCACGCAGAAGTCCAGGTCGGCCTGCGCTTCGTCTACGGTCGCCGTCACATGATGCAATCCGATGATCGGGTACGACATTGTCCGTTCCTCATCCGTGCAGTCCGATCCGTGGCTTGATTCGATCGCGTCCTCGGCCCCGACAGCGGGCCAAGGTCTAACTGTACCCCGTGCTAGACTCGCCCCGGCCCTCCATCGCACTGCATGCTCGCGAGGCCCCTGCGTGTCGTTGTCGTGTCGTCCATCCTCGCCGGCGCGCCGCTCCTGGCGCAACCGCCAGGCGGCGATCCGTGCGATCCAGGTTTGCTGGGCCGCGCGGCCGGTTCCGACAAGTACGAGAGACGCGGCGACCGATGTGAGGGCCTCTACGCGCGCGAGGTCGCGGGAGCGGCGCTCGCCGTCGTCTCCTTCACCACGGCCTTCGATGCCTTCGATCCGGCGGCGATCAAGAGTCTCCGTCTCGACTGGCCGGCGCCTCGCAGCGGTGTCACCCGGCTGCGCGCGGTCGCGCTGCGACCCCGGCTCTATTACCGCATGGATGCCGTACGGCCACCCGCGATCGGCTCCGATCAATGGCCCACGACGTTCTTGTCGCGCCTGAAGTTGTCGCGCGACGAGCTCGGCGTGCTCGCCTGGACGCGGTCGGCCGTAGGAACCACCGAGCGCGACGTGCTCCTGGGACTGCGGGTACACAGCAGCACGACCACGTCGCCGACCGGCGCGTACCGTCTGGTCGTCGTTCCGGGCGCTGAGCTGAAGGAGCTCTTCGTAACCATGGTTCTCGAAGGGAGCACCTCGCCCGCCGCTTTCGTCATGAAAGACAAGCCGCTCGGGTTCAACTACTACCCGGCCGACCGCGGGATCGTGATTACGCTGCCGGCGCCGCGGACCGCGGGAATCTATCGCGTGGAGCTCGGAGCCGAGCTGAAGGATGGCGGCGCCGCGACGGCTCAGATCTGGTTCAATCATTCAACGGAGTAGAACCTGGGCGTTCCCCAAGAGAAGCCTGACAAGAGCGGGCCGCGCGATCGCCTGCGCGCGCTGCTCAGACGCCGCATCGGCGACGTGACCGAGGCGGTGCTGCGCGACGGTCGTGCCGAAACGAAGGACGTCGAAGACGTTGAGCTGCTGGCGCGTCTGCTCGCCGTCCGCGACGCTGCGTTGCGCGAGCCGCCGCGGCGCTGGCCCCTTCCGGTTGCGCTTTTCGCTAGTCTTGTCCTGGTGAGCCTGCTGATGGTGATGCGCGTCCCCGAGACGTCGGTGGTGCTGCGTGCCGCGGTCGATGGTGTTTGTTTCACGTCGGCGGGTGAACAACCGGTGCTCCAGCCCTTGAACGTCGCCGCATTGGGCGTCGCCGGCTTGCACGACGTGGTGCTGCCGCGCACCCGCACGGTGTTCTCGGAACGCACGCTCGAAACGAGCTCCGTTCATCTCACGGTCGATAACGGAAATGCCGGCGGCAGCGTGACGCTCGCCGTGCCGCCGGTCGCGGCGGGTCGGCGGGTGTGTGTCCGCTACCCCACCACGTCGAAAGCGCTTCGCTTGTCGCTCGCCGGCCCGTCGTCTGAGATTCGCGCCGATGCGCGCGGGACGGTGCGTCTGGCGGCAGCGGGCTCGGTCGAGACGCTGGACCTGCCATCGCCTCAGCCGGTACTCCTCCGTCCCGGTCAAGCCGATGTCGATCTCGACATCGAAGTGCGGACGCCGAACGCTGCGGTTTTCAGCGCTCCGATTGCCGTTGACGGCGTCGCCCTGGTCCGGACCGAGAACACCTTCAACTCCAGCTCGGACCGCACGACCGTGCGTACCGTGTCCGCCGTCCGCTCGGGTACGATCGAATTTCCGTCTCTCGACGGCGTACGGCGCTCGCTGCGATCGGGCGACGCGCTGTCGTTTGGCAGTGCAAAGGGCGAGCTCATTGGTCTCGGGCCGAAGGATGACCATCTCGAGATGGAGTTCGTGGGACGTGTCCGCGGTCTGGTGACCGGCACGGACGGCGCTCGCAGCCTGATGCCGACCTGGTTCGAATGGATTCAGGCGCGACATGGTCTGTCGCTGCTGTGGGGCAGCGTGGTGTACGTCTTCGGGATGGTGTTACTGATTCTGCGCTGGTTCAAGTTCAACTTGTAGGACCGGCGGCGGCGAATCGGGTGGTTCCATGCAGGCACGCGCGCTCACCTTCGTGCTGCTTCTGAGTCTGCTGCTCGCCAGGAGCACTGCTCTGCCGCTCCCGCAGCCCACGCGCGAGACACCTGAGAGTGCGACGCGACTCGTCGTGGCCATCACGTCACAGTTCGAGTCCGGTTCGGAGTTCGGCAGCGGGATCGTGGTCGGCGCCGGCGGCGGCCGCCTCTATATCGCGACAGCCGAGCACGTCATTCGCCAGAGTGGCGAGGTCGCCAAGCGCATCGAGGTGAAACTTACGGGCTCCACTCCGGCCGTCACGGCCGACGTCTTTCGCCGGGCGGGCGACGGCCTCGATCTGGCGGCGTTGACGGTCACCCAGACTGCAGACCTGAATCTCGAGGCCGCACCGTTCGATCTGCGACGAGCCGCCGATCTCGCGACCGCCCGGCGCGGCGATCCGGTGTTCGCGCTGGGCAATCTGCAAGGCGGCGGGTGGCGGCGCAACGTCGCGCCCGACGCGCTCGCGCAAGTCGCGCCGGGAGCGATTCGATTCGATTCGTCGTTCATCGGCAAGGGCCTGTCGGGCGGAGCCCTGTTCAACGAGCGCTGGCAGATACTCGGCATGATCGTCCGGGACGATCCGCCGGTTGGCGAGGCGCTCAGCATTGAGCGCGTCACAGCCACCTTGAAGACATGGGGTGTCCCGGTCCTGCTCCGCACTCCGCCGCCGCTCGTCGTCGCCGGAGACGACGTGTCGTGCCGGATCAGCACGGACGGCTCGCTCGCGTGCTGGGGCAACGTCGGCCTGACTCTCGAGAATTACACGCCAGGCCTTTTACCGGTGACGGGCACGTCGTTCCAGGCGGTGTCGGCCGGCGTCCGGCACGTATGCGCCCTGGCCTTCGATTGGAACGTCCACTGTTTTGGCTGGAACAGGCAGGGTGAGCTCGGCCGCGGTTCGACATCTGAAAGCTTTCAGCGGTCCAATCCCGTCGGCGCCAACATCCGGTTCGCATCGATCAGCGCCGGCGTGCACACGTGCGGTCTCGATTCCAACGGCGTCGCCTACTGCTGGGGGCCGAACAACGAAGCGCAACTGGGCTCGAGCGGCAAATTGAGTCTCGTCCCGACGCCGGTCGAAACGGATCTGCGCTTCAAATCGATCAGCGCCGGCTATCTGCACACATGCGGCGTCGCGACCGACGACAAGGCGTACTGCTGGGGGTCGAACGAGATCGCAAGCCTTGGGGACAGGAACGCTCGGAGTACGAGTTTCGAACCTGTCGCCGTCGCGGGCGGGTTGCGCTTTGCGACGGTCGCAGCCGGATACGCGCACACGTGCGGGTTGACGCTGGACGCAGAGGCCTACTGCTGGGGCGACAACGAGTACGGCATGCTCGGCAACGGCACGAACGTCGCGAGCAGCGAACCGGTGCGGGTGGCCGGCGGTCGCAAGTACACGACGTTGAGCGTTGCGATCGGCAGCCACACCTGCGCGGTCACGCGAGCGGGTGAGCCGTTCTGCTGGGGCGGGAACGATGACGGCCAGCTAGGGGACGGGTCGACGCAGTCACGCAACGCACCCGTGCCCGTCGCCGGCAACCACCGTTTCGCGTCGATCGCCGCCGGACATTTTCATACATGTGCTGTGACGCTCGACGATGAGGTGTACTGCTGGGGCGGCAAGAACACACCTCCCCTCACCGGCCGGGACGGCGGCAGCCTGGTGCCCATCCAGGTTCGGCCCGAACGGATGGCTGTGCAGCGTCCCTAGCGCGTGCATCAGCCTTTCTTTTTGAACGCGTCCTGGACCTGCTTGCGGATGTCCTTGTAGTTCTTGGACAACAGCTTTTCTTCGTCCTTGGTCAGGATTCTGAATGGCACGCGGACGAGACTCTTCTCGAACTTCACGTTCAGCCAGTGCTGGCCGTACGCGATCCCACCTGGCACCTTGAAGTAGATCCAACCGAGACATGCGCGCTGGGAGCTGAGCTCGACCTGGTCGTAGGCCATTGCACGCTGGTCCAACTCGGCGAAGAACCCGACTCGACACGCCTGGCTCGCGCCCGGCGGAAAGTAGTTGATCGAGTCCCGCTGGACCTTCGCGCGGGTCTGCAGCGCGCTGAGGTTCGCCGCGCGCACGTCCGAGTCCGAGGGAAGGGGAATCGTCTTGCCGTCCGGTGTCTCGAGCGAGAGCGCGTCGCGGGTCATGGTGTAGTTCGGCACGCCATCGCGAACCGTCGTTCCGAAGTCGAGGAGCATCCACTCGTCACCGATCGACTGGTTGGCGACCTTATAGCCGAGGATGACGTAGCCCTCGTTGTTGTAGGCGGCGCGTATGTAGGTTCCCTCCAGCGTCATGATCTGCGGCACGCCGGGTTCGGGTATCTTCACGGTTGGCTTCTGCTGCGCCGTCTTGTCGCCCGAGGCCGACAGCGGCGGCATCGCGATCAGCGCAGCGAGGGCGAGGGTTACCAGGCTCGTGGCTCTCATATCAGACCTCCTCGTCTGACGTGGTTGATTCCAGGGACCGTCGTGAGATGACTAACACCGGTGTGCTCACCGTGGTCCTGCTCTCGTCGCCAGGCCTCTCTCCAGCCGGCGGTGCCAGGACGTGCCGTCCTAGGATATCCCGGAGTTCATCTGAAGTGTCGGAGCCGTAGGGATCGCCGAAACGTCGTGAGACAGGCCCGTTAAGCGGAAAGGAGTCGGCCTTCGAATGCCACGCTCTCGTTACCCTTCACTGTTTCAAGTCAACACCCGGGTATGGCTGACAGAACTCTCCGGTCGCCTCGGACGACCCGCCACGCTGGACGACATTCCCGACGCCGAGATCGATCGCATGGCCTCGCTCGGATTCGATTGGATCTGGATGTTGAGCGTGTGGCAGACCGGTGCGGCCGGTCAGCAGACGTCACGCAACCATCCGGAGTGGCGCCGCGAGTTCGAGGAGACGTTGCCGGATCTCCAGGAGGCGGACATCGCCGGATCGGGGTTCGCGATCACCGGATACGCGGTGCACCCGGGCCTGGGCGGTGACGAGGCGCTGGCCCGGCTCCGCAACCGCCTGCGCACACGCGGCCTGAACATGATGCTCGACTTCGTCCCGAATCACACCGGCCTCGATCACCCCTGGGTCGACAGTCATCCGGAGTACTACGTCCCAGGCACCGCATCCGATCTGGAACGAGCACCGCAGAACTACACCCGGGTCAGGAGCCAGGGACAGGATCTCATCCTGGCTCACGGCCGCGATCCGTACTTTCCGGGGTGGCCGGATACGCTGCAACTCGACTACAGCAACCCGCTCACGCAGGAGGCGATGGCCGGAGAGCTGCTCAAGATCGCACGCCAGTGCGACGGCGTCCGCTGCGACATGGCGATGCTCGTCCTCCCGGAGGTGTTCGAAAGAACCTGGGGGCGTCGCCCTGATCCGTTCTGGCCGCGCGTGACCGCGCGCGTGCGACAGCAAGAACCGGAGTTCTGTTTCATGGCGGAGGTCTATTGGGATCTCGAATGGACGCTGCAGCAACAGGGCTTCGACTACACCTACGACAAGCGACTCTACGACCGCCTCCGCGACGGGCACGCCCGGTCAGTACGTGAGCACTTCCACGCCGGGCTCGACTACCAGGACAAGCTGGCGCGGTTCCTGGAGAATCACGACGAACCACGAGCGGCCGCGACGTTCGCGCCCGACACGCATCAAGCCGCGGCGGTCATCACCTTTTTTTCTCCGGGGTTGCGTTTCTTCCATCAGGGGCAATTGGTCGGACGCAAGAAGCGCATCTCACCGCATCTCGTTCGTGCGCCGCTCGAGTCACCAGACGCCGCGCTGCAACACTTCTACGATCAACTGCTATCCGTGCTCGGCCGACCAGCTTTTCATGAGGGTCACTGGCAACTGCTCGAATGCGTGCCCGCCTGGGACGGCAATTGGACGTCGGACAATTTCTACGCCTGTGCCTGGACGGGCTCCGGTGCGGAGCAACTGATCGTGGCGGTGAACTACGGCGCTCACCAGGGGCAATGCTACGTCCGGTTGCCGTTCCCGGATCTGGCTGGACGAACTGTGCGCTTCACGGATCTGACGGGGCCTGCCACCTACGATCGCAACGGAGACGAGGTCGCCGCGCGAGGACTCTACCTCGACCTTCAGCCCTGGGGCTATCACGTGTTCGACGTCACGACGGCTTCTTGATGACGCGCCGCTGACGCGGGGACGGGTCTCAGTTTGGTCTCAGCGAACGACCCGCCCGAGGTGCTCATCCAGCCAGCCGCTGGTCGTGCTCATCGTCACTTCGATTGAGGGCACGTGCCCGCCGTCGTAGAGCGTGAGTTGCTTCGGTTCCGACAAGAGTTTGAAGAACGGCTCCGTCGCGGTTCGCAGCGGCGTGTCCTCGTCGTACCGTCCCTGGAGAATCAATTTGGGTGCCTGGTTGTATGACGCGAAATTGATCGGATTGGCGGCTGCGCTGATGGCTCGGTAAGTACCTGGGAGTCCAGCGCCGACGAACACGAACGCACGGTACCGGGTTTCGAGGCCTCCGATGACGATTCCGAGCACCGAGCCCGCGCTCGGCGCAAGCGCCGCGACGCGGGTCATGTCGATGTCTGGCCGCGTCTCGAGATAGTCGAGGCCGCGACGCAGGTCGGTCACGCGGCTCACCACGATGTCCGTGAACTCTACCGTCGTCACCGCAGGCCGGACGAAGTTGGCGGGCCTGAGCCGCTCGATGTACCCCTCCAGCACGACACCAAAGGCAGCACGCCCGGCCCTGACAAACGGCGCCATCCGGTCTTCCATCGAGTCGGGTAGCGATCGAAACCCGCCATCGACGTCGCCTGCCGGCAGATAGTGGATCACCTGAAGCGGTCGGGTGGCGTTGTTGGGCAGGTAGAGGTAGGCAATGGCGCGCGCCCCGTTGGCGCCGGCAAATGTGATCTTCTCTCGCTTCCACTCGGGCGTGGTGGTCGTCTGCTCGATCCGCGCGTCAAGAGGCGTCTTCTCGTACCGGTAGGCGCGTGCCAGCGTCGCGAACACTTGCGGGGAGGGTGCCGTGTACACCGGCACTTCACGATCGAGCTCGATGCGCAGACCACCCTGATCGCCGGCGTTTTCGGCGGCGGTGCGCGCGCAGCGAAAGCCCAGTTTGTCGGAACTGAAGAAGCCTGGTCGGCCGCCGAACTGCGCGAAAGAGTACGTGGGATCGCCCCACGCGCCCCCGGTCGCGAGAAAGCCGTCCGAGCTGTCGTTCGACGTCCACTCCGCCACGTTGCCGGCCATGTTGTAGGCGCCAAAGGCACTCATGCCGAACTCCGCGCCGGTCGTGGGCAGGGGGCCGGTTCCGAAGTTCGCACGACCCTCGAGCGGATCGCCCGGATAGAAGGCTCCCCATGGCATGCCGGCGACGCCAGCTGCTGGCATGAACCCGTTGCGAGCCGCCTTTTCCCACTGGAAGATGGTCGGCAGCCGCTTCCCGCGAAATGCGGCGTACGCTTCGGCCTCGTACCACGTCACATCCGCGACGGGATGATCTGCCTTGCCCTCAGGAAAACTCTGGTTCGACCACGTGCGCGGACCCGGCAATCCCGTCCGATCGACAAGCGTGCGAACCGCCTCGTCCCACGGAACGGTGCGGCCGTCTTTCACGAAGGGATGGGTCCAGAGCTCTCGTTTGAGATAGCCGCCCGCGTTGATGAACTCCTTGTACTCCTGGTTACTGACTTCGTACTTGTCGATGAAGTAGTCATCCAGGCGCACGCGCTGGTCCGTCGGCCGCGACCACGAGATCAAGCGATAGTCTCCGCCTGGGACGAACACCATGCGCGCGGGCACCGTGTTGGCGGACAGGAGGCGCTGGTCGATCCGAATGGGTGGTGGCGTGATGGTGAGTGCGCCGGCCCGTATCGCCACACCAGAGACTGTCCGCTCGATCGGGGCGTATCCTTCTTTCTCGATGGAGAGCACGTACTCGCCACGCGCGATGCGAACAGCGGACAACGGCGATGTCCCCAGCAGACGACGCGGTGAGGCCGTGGCCGCCTTTCCGGGAGCGTATTCCTTCAGGTAGACCTGTGCCCCCGCCGGTTCGGTCGTCACGGAGACGGTGTCTGAGATCGCCGCCATCAGGCTCGTGATGGCCGGGTCGCCCCGTAGGTACGGTTCAATCGTCACGGCGAGGTCGTACGCTTCCGTGTTATGCCCCGCTTCCGCCAATGCCGCGACTTGGGCCACTTTGGCCCTGGCCGACCGCACGTTGGCCGTCCGCCACGCGAACCACACGCCCACGGCGACAACGAGCAGCGCTGCGACACCCAGGCCGACCGCCCGTGGAAACCGACCCTGCGTGCGCGGGGCGCTCGCACTGGGCGAGGAAGGAACGCGATCCACCACGGGCGCTGGTGTCAGAGGCGTGGATCCGCTGGCCAGTTGTCCTGCTTGCGACGGAGTCCGTCCGAGCCTGAGTTGAAATTCCTGCTCCTCCTTCAGCGTCCGCAGGTCAATCAACAGGTCCTTCGCGGTCTGGTAGCGGTTGTCCGGCTGCTTCTTCAGCAACTTGGTCACGATCCGTTCGAGCTCTGGCGGCGTGTTCGGGTCGAATCGCGCGAGAGGAAATGGCTCGTGCGTCAGAATCGCCGCGGCAACCGCCGCGGAGCTCGCGCCCTTGAACGGCCGCTGACCGCTCACCATCTCGTACAACAACACGCCCACGCTGAAGAGATCGCTGCGTGGATCGAGCAGCTCGCCGCGGGCTTGTTCAGGCGACATGTACGCGATCGTGCCGATGATGTCTCCTCGACCGCTCAAGGCGGAAATCGTCTGCGCTCCGCCTTCGACCTCGGTCTCGGCCGCCGCATACTTGGCGAGGCCGAAGTCCATGACCTTCGCTTCGCCCCGCGTGGTGACCATGATGTTGGCGGGCTTGATATCGCGATGGAGGATGCCGTGCGCGTGGGCCTCACTCAACGCATCGACGATCTGTACCGCGCTCCGCAGCGTCTCCTGAAGATCGAGCGGTGACCGGCGCAGCCGCACGTCGAGCGGTTCGCCCTCGACGTATTGCAGCGCGATGTACTGCCGGCCGTCGGCTTCGCCCACTTCGTACACCGAGCAGATGTGCGGATGATCGAGGGTGGCGGCCGCTCGCGCCTCCCTCAGCAGGCGCCGTTGCGCGAGGGGATCGGTCTCGGTCGCCGGAGGAAGGAACTTCAGGGCGATGCGTCGGCCGAGCTGCGTGTCATCGGCGAGATACACTTCGCCCATTCCGCCAGCTCCCAGCTTTTCGCGAATCACGTAGCGACCAAACTGCTGCCCTGATGTGATCGGATTCATCGCTTCAGGCCTTGTGGAGGAGGCACACCGCCGACCAGGGCATCGGCAGCTTCCACGGCTCCGGCGGATCCGGCATCGCTGCGTACGGTCGCATGGCTTCGGGAAGCCGGTTCAGCTCCGCTGCCGTACGAAACATCGAGCGCACCTCGACAGCCTTCCACCCGCATCGTAGAAAGAACGTCGGACCATCCGCCGGACCGAATTGGTACGAGAGGTTGGCCTGCGCGATCAGCTCGCTCATCTGCTGCATCATCAAGGTGAGCAGCGCCGGCGAGGAGAGATCCACCAGCCAGCGCGCAAACGAGGGGATCGCCGCGAGGTCGCGCCCGAGCGTCGTCACCTGGCATTCGGTCAGGTAGACCAGCAGCCCTTCAGAGATCACCAGTGTCTTGCTCGCGCCCGCGCCGAGGCGCTCGAAGAGGGCCCGTCTCGCGGGCTCGTCTGACAAATCGAGCGGAAGCCGTTCGAGCTGACACTTCGCGTGCTCTCCGGCGAGCACTTCTTCTTTGTACGCGAGGATCGCTGGAAGGTCGATCTCGACCCATCGAAGCGACGCGCGAAGATC
>DATAEK010000277.1:0-42765 GCA_036258055.1 Vicinamibacterales bacterium | reverse complement strand
GACTTCAACGAGAGCCGCGTCCACACCAACTACCAGGGTGTGAACATGCAGCTGTTGCGGCGGTACTCGAGGGGCTGGGCCTTCCAGTTCGCCTACACCTACGGCGTCTTGAAAGACACGCCTGCGAGCTCGATGGACGTCACCCACCCCGAGCTGGACTACAGCTACGCGAGCAACGACATCCGTCACAAGGTCGCGATCAACTTCGTCGCGGAGATTCCGTATTCCCCGTCGAATGCGGTGATGAAAGCGGTTCTCGGCGGCTGGCAGGTCAATGGGCTTGCGATCTTCCAGTCAGGAGCTCCATTTACAGTCACATGCGGCCTCGCCTGGCCACGGTGCGACTTCAACGCCGACGGTGTCAACAACGACCGCACGAACCTGCCGCCCAACGGCACCGACCTCGGAAACCCGTCGCAGGACGACTGGTTCAACGGTGTCATGAATGCGGCGGACTTCACGAACCCGGCGCCCGGCACGTTCGGTAACGAGCCGCGCAACGCGTTCCGCGGACCGGGATTCAAGGATCTCGACCTGTCGGTGTTCAAGAACTTCGCGGTTCCCGGCATCAGCGGTACGCGGACGTCGACCGTGCAGCTTCGTATCGAGGCCTTCAACCTCTTCAACTGGGTGAACTTGAACAATCCGCAGACGGCGACGAACAACAACGCCTTCGGCAGGGTCACGAGCGTGCGGGGCGGCACCGGCGCGCTCTCGGCGGGCGGATTCCGGGTGATCCAGCTCGCGGTCAAGTACCTGTTCTGATTTCGTCCGTTCCGATATTCTCGCTGGCGGGCCGCCCGAGGCGGCCCGCCATTCTTTTGAGGGAGTTCATGCGACGACACGCCTTCGGCCTGTGCACGATCGCTCTCATCGCACTGCTCTCGGTGAGCGGCCGCACACAGAGCACGGTCACGCCGAAACACGATTATCCGGTTCAACCCGTGCCGTTCACGTCGGTGCACCTGAACGACGTGTTCTGGGCGCCGCGGATCGAGACCAATCGGACCGCTACGATTCCGGCGGCGTTCAAGCAGTGTGAGCTCACAGGGCGCGTCGATCTCTTCGTGCGGGCAGCCAAAGCCCTCAAGGGCGAGCCGCTCGAGAACCGCAACCCTCCCGGCTACCCGTTCGACGACACCGACGTCTACAAGGTGATCGAAGGCGCGTCGTACTCGCTCAGCGTCAACCCCGATCCCAAGCTCGATGCCTACGTCGACGATCTGATCGCCAAGATCAAGGCGGCGCAGGAACCAGACGGGTACCTCTACACGACGCGCACCATCAACCCGCAGAGTCCGCACCGATGGGCCGGCACCGAGCGTTGGGTCAACGAACGGAACGACAGCCACGAGCTCTATAACCTCGGGCATCTCTTCGAGGCCGCCGTCGCGCACTACCTGGCCACTGGTAAGCGCACGTTGCTCGACGTCGCCATCCGCGCCGCCGATCTGCTCGTGAAAACGTTCGGGCCCGGTAAGCGCAGCATCTGGCCCGGGCATCAGATCACCGAGATGGGCCTGGTGAAGATGTATCGGGTCACCGGCAACGAGCAGTACCTGACCCTCGCGAATTTCATGCTCGACGAACGTGGGCCGAAGGCCGTGCCCGCGGGCGAGACGGTGAACCCGCGCGGCCTCTCGTACAACCAGGCGCAGGAGCCGGTCATCGATCAGAGCGAGCCAGTCGGGCATGCGGTGCGCGCGATGTACATGTACGCGGGGATGGCGGACGTGGCCGCACTCGAAGCCGACGGCAAACTGCGCGCGGCGGGCGATCGGATCTGGAACAACCTCGTTGCGAGCAAGCTGTATCTCACCGGCGGCATCGGCGCGGCCGGCGGCTACGAGGGGTTCGGCCAGCCCTACGAGCTCCCGAACATGACGGCGTACAACGAGACGTGCGCATCGGTGGGCATGGACTACTGGAACCACCGGCTGTTCCTGCTCGAGGGGGACTCGAAGTACATCGACGTGATGGAACGCACGCTCTACAACGGCCTGATCTCCGGCGTGTCGCTCGATGGGACGACGTTCTTCTACGACAATCCGCTCGAATCGAACGGCCAGCACGCGCGGCGCGAGTGGTTCGGCGTCGCCTGCTGCCCGGGCAACATCACGCGGTTCATGGCGTCGGTGCCGGGCTACATCTATGCCAAGCGTGGCGACGACCTCTACGTCAACCTGTTCGCCGGCGGCACGGCGGACATCGAAACGCCAGGCGGCAAGCTCAAGGTCGTGCAGGAGACCCGGTATCCGTGGGACGGCGCGGTGAAGATGACGATCGCGCCGGATCGTGCGCGACAGTTCGCGATCAACGTCCGCGTGCCGGGCTGGGCACGCAACGAGCCGGTCCCTAGCGATCTCTACCGCTTCATGGACAAGTCGTCTGACGCCGCGACGATCAAGGTCAACGGTCAGCCGGTAGCCGTGACGCTGGACAAGGGATACGTGACGATCTCGCGCACGTGGAAGGCCGGCGACGTCGTCGACCTTTCGCTCCCGATGTCCGTCCGTCGCATCGTGGCCAACGATCGCGTCGGGACCGATCGCGATCGGATGGCGCTCCAGCGAGGTCCCGTCGTCTACGTCGCGGAATGGCCAGACAATCCCAGCGGCAAGGTCCGCAACATCGTCGTCCCCGATTCGAACGCACTGACCTCGGAATTCCGTCCGGATCTGTTGAAAGGCGTGCAGGTCATCAAGGGGCAGGCCGTCGGTCTCGCGTTCGACGAGAAGGGCACGGTCCAGAAGGCGACGCAGCCCTTCATGGCGATCCCCTACGCGACGTGGGCGAACCGCGGCCGCGGTCAGATGGCGGTCTGGCTCGCGCGAACGGATGCCGCGGCGCGCCCGACGCCCTATCCCACCGTCGCCACGACGAGCACGCTGACGCACTCGGCGAGCCGGAAAAACATCAACAACATCATTGACGGTGAAGAGCCTCCCGCGTCGAACGATCCGGCGTCGTACTTCGATTGGTGGCCCACCAACGGCTGCAAACCCGGCGCGTCCCCTGCCCCGGCCGCAACCGGCGATCAGCAGCGCCGCTGCAGTGAGATGGAGTGGGTCGAGATGACGTTCGCGAAGCCGTCGACGATTTCTCAATCGCAGGTCTACTGGTTCGACGATACCGGCCGTGGCGGTGTCCGCGTGCCGCAGTCGTGGCGGCTCCTCTACAAGGAGGGCGATCAGTGGAAGCCGGTCGAAGCATCCGGCGCGTTCGGCGTCGCGAAGGATGCGTGGAACACCGTGTCCTTCAAATCGGTGACCACGCCGGCGCTGCGTCTGGAATTGAAGATGCAGCCGGATGTGTCGGCCGGGATTCAAGAATGGAAAGTGAAGTAGAGTCCGCCTTCAGGCGGACCCTGTAGCGTCCGGCTTCAGCCGGACTCAATCATGCGGATTCCACTACTTTTCCTCACCCTCGCGCTCGCCTTCCAGCCCGCGCCCAAGCCATCGAACTACCCGATCACACCCGTCCCGCTCGCGGACGTCCGGATCACCGGCGGCTTCTGGAAAACGAGGCTCGAGACGAATCGGACCGTCACGATCCCGCACATCATGCGGCAGAACGAGCTGACGGGCCGCATCGACAACTTCCTCAAGGCCGCACACACGATCACCGGCGAGTACAAGGGACAGCGCTACAACGACACGGACGTCTACAAGATCATCGAGGCGGCATCGTACTCGCTCGTTTCACACCCCGATCCTGCGCTCGACAAGAAGCTCGACGACCTGATCGCCATCGTCGCGGCCGCCCAGGAACCTGACGGCTACCTCTACACGCCACGTTCGGTCGATCCCAAGAACCCCGCGCCCGGCGCGGGACCCGAACGGTGGTCGTATCTCCACACGAGCCACGAGCTCTACGACATGGGCCACATGATCGAGGCCGCCGTCGCGCACTTCCAGGCGACGGGCAAGCGAACGTTGCTGAACGTCGCGATCAAGGCCGCCGATCTCATGGTCAGTGTCTTCGGACCCGACAAACGCCGCGACGTGCCGGGCCATGAGGAAGTCGAGCTCGCGCTGGTCAAGCTCTCACGCGCCACGGGCGAGATGAAATATCTCGAGCTCGCCCGATTCTTCCTCCAAGAACGCGGGCGGCCGCATTCGAATCCTCCCGCGCAATTCGAGCCCGGCAGCCGCTTCGCGATGTACAACGATCTGGCCTATCGCCAGGATCACATCCCCGTCGTCGAGCAGACGCGTGCGGTGGGGCATGCCGTGCGCGCGACCTACCTCTATAACGCGATGACCGACGTGGCGACGATGCTCGGCGTGCCGGCGTACGCGAGCACGGCTGAAGCGGCGTTCGTCGACATCACCACGAAGCGCATGTATGTGACCGGCGGTCTCGGCTCGGAGGGCCGCACCGAGGCGTTCGGCGACGACTACGTGCTGCCGAACAAAGCGTATGCTGAAACCTGCGCGTCCATCGGCGGCATGCTCTGGTATCACCGCATGTTTCTTCGCAGCGGTGACGCCGTCTTCATGAGCACGTTCGAGCGGACGCTCTACAACGGCTATCTGTCGGGCGTCTCGCTGACAGGGGACAAGTTCTTCTATCAGAATCCGCTCATCTCCGATGGCAAGCCCGAGCGCGCCGAGTACTTCGACGTCGCCTGCTGCCCCGCCAACCTCGCGCGGTTCATGGAGCAGCTGCCGGGACTGATCTACGCGCAGCGGGGCAATGAGCTGTTCGTCAATCTGTTCATCGCCAGCGAGGCGAAGGCGAAGATCGGAAGTACACCGGCGCAGATTTCGCAGGAGACGAAGTATCCGTGGGATGGAACGGTAAAGATTCGGGTAGATCCCTCTACGCCCGTCACCGGCACGGTGTCGATTCGCGTACCGGAATGGGCCGCCCAACAACGCGGCGCAAGCGGCTTGTACGCCCTGAATCGTCCGTCGAGCTTCGGCTACGGCGTCAACGGCGCGAAAGTCGCTAGATTCCGAGGGGAGAACGGTTACGTCCGCATAACCCGGCGCTGGCAGAAAGGCGACGTCGTGACCGTCGAGATGTCGATGCCAATCTCGCGGGTGTTTGCCAACTACTCTGTCGCAGAGAACAGGTACAAGGCCGCGATCCAGCGCGGTCCGATCGTCTACTGTGTCGAAGCGATCGACAATGGCGGCAAGGCCTCGAACATCACCCTGCCTCAGAATGCGGAGTTGACGCCTTCCTTCGATCCCAACCTGCTCGGCGGCGTGACCGTCATCCGCGGCAACGGCATCACCGCGATTCCCTATTTTGCCTGGA
This sequence comes from Vicinamibacterales bacterium, assembly GCA_036258055.1. Taxonomy (GTDB): domain Bacteria; phylum Acidobacteriota; class Vicinamibacteria; order Vicinamibacterales; family 2-12-FULL-66-21; genus DATAEK01. The sequence continues at coordinate 37,497 of DATAEK010000277.1, read as the reverse complement.
ACAACCGCGGCAAGGGCGAGATGGAGGTGTGGATTCCTTACGGGCAGTGATCCTTGTCGCTGTCCGCTACCCGCTGCCCGCGATGCGCTAACGCTGCCAGCGGTCGGCTGTCCGCTTGCCGCTGGCCGCTCCCGCTGAGCCTCCCGGCGAACTCAAAACGCCACCGATTGTCAGTACTTGAGCTCGACCAACGACACGCCCTGCCGCGGCAGCGCGAACGTGAGCGTCAGGCGTTCCTCCTCGACGTGCACCTGCTCCGGCGCCTTCAGCACCTGCAGCTTCCCCATGAACTCGAGCGCGGTTCGTTGCTCAGACGATGGCGGTTGCGGCGACCCCATTTTCTTCCACGCCTCATAGGCGTTGCTGTGATCGCGATCGACACGGGAGTGCGTCAGCGTGGGCCGTCCGCTCTCAATGCCCTCGATCGTGAGCGTCACCTCCGCCGGCGACGCCTCGACGTCATCGTCATGGTAGTTCCAGACCAGCACGGCGACGTCCCGGCCTTTCCGTGACGCTAGCGCGTTGACGTCGGCCTTATCGCGGACGCCCGAATCGCGGATCGATTCGAGCGGCGCCGCGCTGGTGCTTTGAACCGCCAGACGATCGCCCGCCATCCGGCCGAGCATGCGGAACACGTTGAGCACCGGCTTGTCGATGCCGTTCGTCGCCAGATCGCGGAACCCCGCGAAGTACGGCTGCCCCTCGAACTCGAACGCCCACGTCACCGATCCGAGGAGGTTGACCTGGTGCAGGTCTGCCAGCTCGTACGTTCGCGCGATCTGCGCCGCGGTGTAGCTCGAGTACATCGTGCCGTTTCGGTAGCCATTCTCCGGGTTCGTCTTGACCGAGCAGGCCGCGCAACCTTCCGGATCGGATTCGCCGATGATGATCGGCGTGTTGTGCAGTTCGGGGAACGAGGCGACGATCTGAAAACCGTTCGAGATCGCGCGCAGCTGGCTCGAAATCCCCATGCGGACGTGGCCGTCCGCGACGCGCGGCGCGCCCTTGGCGTGGAATCCGACGTAATCGAGCGGCGATCCGGTTTTGCCGGTTGCGTAGTTCGTCCCGCGGAGGCAATGCTCGATGAAATCCCGCAGCAATTGCTGCGTCCGCGCGCCGTTCGGACCCGTGACATGCGGTCCGCCGATGCGCGCCGTCGGCAGCGCGCGCTTGAGGCCGTCGGCTGCGAAGTCGTACAGCTTCCGGTACTCCTCCGGCATGCCGTGCCAGTAACCGATGTCGGGCTCGTTCCAGACTTCCCACCACCAGCTTTCGACTTCCGCTCTTCCGTAGCGCTCGACGCTGTGGCGCACCCACTCGTACACGAGCTGACCCCACTTCGCGTAGTCCTTGGGCGGATAGGTCCAGCCGGTGTAGATGCGGCCGTAGTCGAGGCCCGGCGCCCAATCGTGTTTGTAGGGCTGCGGCTTCGTGGAGAGCGCCTCCGGCATGAAGCCAATCTCCATCAACGGCTTCATCTTCCGCTGGAGGTAGGTATCGACGATGCGATCGACGATCGTCCAGTCGTACTTCGGCCTGCCTGACGCGTCTTCCGTGTACGCGTTGGTCGATCCCCATTTCAACGCGGACGTGCCATCGCCTGAGGTCAGCAGGTTGTGCGTCCGCACGAACACGGGCACCGGGCTGAGCACCGACAGTTCCTCGAGCAGCTGCTGCCCGTTCTTCGTGTAGGTGTAGTTCGGTTCGTCGTAGCCGAAGAACGCCCACATCCGCGTCATCGGCCCCTTGACGGCGTTGCCATCCACGCGAATCGTCACGCGCTCGGGCTGCGCAGGACGTGCGAGGCCGACTACGGCCGTGAAACAGCCCGCGAATGCGAGAGCGATGATTCCCGTCTTCATGACTTCGGTGTAATCCTCGCCGCCCAGCCCCCTCCCGGCGCCAGATGCACACGCAGCGCATCGGCGCCGCTGACATCCCGCTGCTCGCGGACGTAGTCCACGGCCGCCCGATCGGCGTTGGGCCCATCTCTGTGCGTATCAGCGCTGAAGCCGCCGCTACCCAGAAACGAGAGTGGGATCTCGATGTCGCGTGGAGACCAGTTGGTCATCGCGCCGACGTACCACTCACGTCCATGGCGGCGCGCGGTGACGATGTACTCACCGATTCTGGCGTCGAGCACGCGCGTTTCGTCCCACACGGTTGGAACCGCGGACAGAAACGCGAGACTGTCCGGCTCGCGCCGGTAGTTGGACGGCGAGTCGGCGAGCATCTGCAGCGGGCTCTCGTAGATCACGTACATCGCGAGCTGGTGGCAACGTGTCCCCTGGCTCATCGGACGGTTGAACATCGGCTTGAAGTCGGCCTTGGTGGCGTTCAGCATCGCGCCCGGGGTGTAGTCCACCGGCCCGGCCATCATCCGCATGAACGGAAACGTGACGTCGTGGTCCGGCGAGACGTCGGTGCTCCACTTGTCCTGCTCCAGCCCCATGATTCCTTCGCTCGTGAGCACATTGGGATAGGTCCGGTAGAGACCGGTCGGCTTGTAGGCGCCGTGGAAGTCCACGAGCAGATGCCGCTTCGCGGCCTCCTGCGCGACGCGCTCGTAGAACTGGACCATCCACTGATCCTCGCGCTGCATGAAATCAACCTTGATGCCCTTGACGCCCCATTTTTCGAAGCGATCGAGCGCTGCTGACATCTGGTTGTCCAGCGTCTTCCACACGACCCACATGATCAGGCCCACGCCGCGCTGCTTCGCATGCGAGGCGATCGCATCCATATCCATCGCCGGCACGACCTTCGTCAGATCGCCGAGCGGGTACCAGCCTTCGTCGAGGATCACGTACTCGACCCCGTATTCGGCGGCGAAGTCGATGTAGTGCTTGTAGGTGTCGGTATTCACGCCCGCGCGGAACGGCACGCCGTAGAGGTTGTTCGCATTCCACCAGTCCCAGGCGACCTTCCCCGGCTTGATCCAGCTCGTGTCTCCGATCTTCGCGTCCGAGGCAAGGCGATAGACCATTTCCGTCTCGAGGAGGTCAGCGTCCTTCCGGGCGACGACGAGCACGCGCCACGGGAACGCGCGCGTACCGCGCGTTTTTGCCATGTAGTTCGCACGCTCCAGGACCTTTTCGGTGCGATCCCGATCCATCTCGGTCCTGGCTGGGTAGTACGAGAACAGGCCTTGGAGGCTGCCGCGCTCGCCGGGTTCCAGGCTCATGCCCGGGTAGTCGAGCAGATCGGCTTCGGTGATGGCGATCTTGGGTGCGCCTTCCGGCATGACCAGCGCCGGGACGTAGGCGTGCTGTCCGGGTTTGACGTCTCCGAGCCGGAGCTTCCTGTACGGCCGCTCCTGATGCGAAATGAGGCTTGGATCCTCGGGAAAATAGGTCATCGGATCGCCGTCGAAGCGGAACGTTGCCGCTTCTTTCGTCACGGTGATCTCGCCTGGAAACCGCGTCTCGAATCGCCACGCGACTCCATCGTCGTACGCCCGCACGACGAGCGAGTAGTTGCCGGCGAAGTCGATGCGACGCTCCACGAAACGATCGCGCACTTCCGCCCGCTTCTGCCGGACGACCGGCCTGAGCACATCGTCCGCGTTCCGGGTCGTTGTCTTCGCGACCACCGGTTTGACGCCGAGGATCTCGCCGGATTGAAGGGTCATCGAGATCGGCGACGGCAGAACGATCTGTTGACCGCGGAGCGAGACTGCATACGTCAGCCGCTCCTGGACCCCGACCGCGATCTCGAGGGCGCCATCCGGCGAGCTGACGCTCAGCGCGCCGGTTGTCTGGCGGGGCTGCCCACCGATCGTGGTCTCTCCCTGGCCAGCAATCATCAGCAGCAGCGGTGCAATCATCGTCAAATCACGGACTCGCATCGCCCTCTCCCGCGCATCTGCACGCTCGCGTGTCGTAACGTCACGGCTACGGCACGCATGTTACCGTATCGACCATGGAATACAGACGGCTTGGACGAACGGACATGTCGGTCTCCACGATCAGCTTCGGTGCCTGGGCGATCGGAGGTTTCTGGGGGCCTGTTGACGATGAAGAGTCGATGCGGACGCTGCACGCGGCCGTCGACGATGGCGTCAACTTCATCGATACGGCCGACGTCTACGGCGACGGCCGCAGCGAGCGGCTCATCGCCCGACTGCGGCGCGAGCGGCCGCGCGACACGATCTGGGTGGCCACGAAGGCCGGCCGGCGTCTGCCGCAGCAGGTCACCGAGGGCTACTCGCGCGAGAACCTGCGACTGTGGGTCGAGGACAGCCTGCGTAATCTGCAAGTGGAGGCGCTCGACCTCCTGCAGCTCCACTGCCCGCCATCTGATCTCTATCACCATGCGGAGGTGTTCGGAGCCCTCGACGACCTCGTGTCCGCGGGCAAGCTCCGGTACTACGGCGTGAGCGTCGAGACCGTCGACGAAGCGCTCGCGGCGATGCGCTATCCGAACGTCCAGAGCATTCAGATCATCTTCAACCTGTTCCGGCCCAAGCCGGCCGAGCGAGTGTTTCCAGCGGCCAAAGAGAAACGCATCGGGATCCTGGCACGGGTCCCGCTCGCGAGCGGGCTGCTCACCGGAAAACTGCGGCGGGACACCGCGTTCGCTCCAGATGATCATCGCAACTTCAATCGACACGGCGAGATGTTCGATCAGGGCGAGACGCTGTCAGGCGTGCCGTACGAACTCGGACTGGAGGCGGTCGAGCGGCTGCGCCCGCTCACGCCGGCAGGTGCGACGATGGCGCAAATGGCCCTGCGCTGGATTCTGATGTTCGACGCCGTCACCTGCGCGATTCCAGGTGCCCGTACCGAACAGCAGGCCCACGACAACGCTGCGGCAGCGGCGCTCGCCCCGCTCTCCCCAGAAGTCATGTCCGGAGCCGCAGCCGCCTATGACGAGCTCCTGCGGAACGTTGTCCACGGGCGGTGGTAAGTCCAGATTCTCGGGTTCTCGGGTTCTCGGTTCTCAGTTCGCGGTTCGTGCGCCTAAGCAGAACACAGGCGAACGCCGAACGCCGAACGCCGAACGCCGAACGCCGAACGCCGAACGCCGAACGCCGAACGCCGAACGCCGAACGCCGAAGAAGGCTACTTCACCGTTCCGAACGTGAACACCGTCTGCGACGAGTACTTCTGGCCTGGTCGCAGGATCGTCGACGGGAATTTCGGCTGGTTCGGCGAGTCCGGAAAGTGCTGCGTCTCGAGACAGAACCCGGTGCGCAGCGCGTAGACGTGGCCACTCTTGCCTTTGACGCCGTCGAGGAAATTGCCCGAGTAGAACTGCATTCCAGGCTCGGTCGTCGTGACCTCGAGCGTGCGGCCGGATTTTGGTTCAACCGCACGCGCCGCGAGTGATGGACCGGCGCCCTTCCGATTCAGCACGAAGTTGTGATCGTAGCCCTTGCCGTTCTTTAACTGCGGGTTGTCCTGGTTGATGCGAGCGCCAATCGCGGTCGCGGTCCGGAAGTCGAACGGCGTGCCCTGCACCGGCGCGAGTTCCCCGGTCGGAATCAACGTGTCGTCTACCGGCGTGTAGCGGTCTGCGTTGATAAGCAGTTCGTGGGCGAGGATGTCCCCGGCGCCGTCACCGGCCAGATTGAAGTAGCTGTGCTGCGTCAGGTTGACCGGCGTGGCCTTGTCGGCCGTGGCCTCGTAGTCCACGACCAGCGCGTTCGCGTCCGTGAGCGTGTAGGTGACGCGCACCTTCAACGTTCCTGGATACCCTTCCTCGCCGTCGGGACTCGTCCGTGTGAACACCACGGCGTTCTTCCCGGCAACGGGCTCGGCGGTCCAGAGCTGCTTGTCGAACCCCTTCGTGCCCCCGTGCAGATGATTCGGCCCATTGTTCTTGACCAGAGTCGCCGTGTGCCCATCGAGCGTGAACTGACCTTTGGCGATCCGGTTGCCGTAACGGCCGATGATGGCGCCAAAGAACGGAGCGTTGGTGAGGTAGCCATCGAGGCTGTCGAAGCCGAGGACGACATCGGCCATCTTGCCGGCGCGGTCAGGAACTTTGAGGGACGTGATGATGCCGCCGTAGGTGATGGCCTGGACTTCCATCCCGTGGGCGTTCGTGAGCGTGAACCGCTCGACCGCGCGGCCGTCGGCCAGCTTGCCAAATGGTTCGCGCGAGACAGGTTTGCGCGGGCCGGATGGCGTCGGCTGTCCCGTCTGCACGATCGACAGGAAGGGGGTCAGAGCGGTGACGATCAAGATCAGCAGGCTGGTGCGCAGCATCATAGGTTCCAGGGTTCTCGGGTCCTCGGGTTCTCGGGTTCTACGGTTCTCAGGTTCCAGGGTGCGATCAGGTTTGAGCGTTCGAGCATTCCGGACGTTCAGGCCATCCAAGAACCCTAGAACCTTAGAACCTGAGAACCCGAGAACCTTGTTTCAGACTGCGTAGCCTACCATGCCGATTGACGGATTTCCTAGACTGTAAGCGCTTACTGCGCGGGGTTCCCCTGGAGGCGCGTAGTAAGATGTCTCGCCCGATGAGCGACGGTCTCGACTTCCGCGACGTTCGAAAGTCCTTCGGCGCCGTGCAGGCGCTGCGCGGCGTGAGCTTCTCGGTCGCCGAAGGTGAAGCCCACGCCCTCGTCGGCGAAAACGGCGCCGGCAAGTCGACGCTGCTCAAGATTCTCGCGGGGATTCTGCACTCCGATGCCGGAGAGATCGCCTGGCGTGGCGAACGGCTGGCCTGTGCGAGTCCGCGGGAGGCGCTCGAGCGCGGCATCGGGATGGTCGACCAGGAAATGCTGGCATTTCCGAATCTGAGCGTCTCCGCCAACATCTTCGCCGGACGTGAGCTCACCAGTTTCGGCCGCCTCAGAACGTCGGAGATGCGCAACCGCACCCGGGCGCTCCTCGCCGAGCTGCACCTGACGGTCGATCCCGACGTCCTCGCCGAATCGCTCCCCGCAGCCTACCGTCAGCTCCTGCAGGTCGCGCGCGCGCTCGCATTCGACTGCCGCATCCTGGTACTCGACGAGCCGACTACGTCGCTGACCGACGCCGAAGCGGATCACCTCTTCGAGGTCCTCGAGAAGCTCAAACGCAAGGGCACGACGCTCGTGTACGTCTCGCACCGGCTGCCCGAAGTGTTCAGGCTCTGCGATCGAATCACAGTCCTTCGCGACGGGTCGCACGCCGGCACGTTCGCGCGCGGCGAGGTCACGCCCGAGCGGATCGTCCGCGCGATGGTCGGACGCGATCTGCCGGAGCGCGAAGACCACGGCCGTCCGGCGGAGAGCCGGCCGGTCGCGATCGACGTCCGTGGGCTCACCCGTCACGGCTGCTTCCAGGACATATCCCTGTCGGTCCACGAAGGGGAGATCGTCGGCCTCTTCGGGCTCGTGGGCTCCGGACGGTCGGAGCTCCTCGAGACCATCTTCGGCCTCTACTCTGCCGATCGCGGTGAGATCGCGGTACGCGGGGCTGTCGCGCGCTTCACCTCGGCCCGCGCGGCAGCGCGGGCCGGTATCGCGCTCGTACCGGAGGAGCGTCAACGTCAGGGTCTTTGTTTCAATCTGACGCTTCGCGACAACCTGATGCTGCCGTCTCAGACGATCGACGGCCGCGTCGCGATCAATGCCACCGAGGAACGGCGCGCGGCGGATCGACTGCTGAAGGACTGGCGGATCAAAGCCGCGAGCCAGACCGTTCCGCCTGACAGCCTCAGCGGTGGCAATCAGCAGAAGGTCGTCCTCGCCAAGTGGCTCGAAACCGGACCTCGCGTGCTGCTGCTCGACGAACCCACCAAGGGTGTCGACGTTGGCGCCAAGTTCGAGATTCACGAGGTGATCCGGCGTCAGGCTGCGCGCGGACTCGCCTGCCTCGTCGTCTCCAGCGATTTGCCGGAGGTCCTGGCCATTGCCGACCGCGTGCTCGTCATGCGAGACGGACGGCTCCAGGGCGAGCTTGCGGGCAACGCCGCAACCGAGGAAGCGGTGATGCACCTCGCGACGTCCGAGCTCGAGGACGCATCGTGAAAAAACTCTGGGAAGTCCGCGAGCTCAGCACGGTCGCGATCCTCGTCCTCGAATTGCTCTTCTTCGCCTGGTACCTGTGGCCCGAGGGCAACCGCCCGCATCCGTTCATCAACGCCGGAAACGCGCTGCTCATCCTCAAGTACTCGTCGATCTACGGCATCGCCGCCGTGGGTGCCGCCGTCGTGATCATCTCGGGCGGCATCGACCTCGCGCCCGGTGCCGTCATCGCGCTGGCGGGAGTCGTGTGCGCGGACCTCTACGTACAGGGCGGCTGGTCGCTCGGCTCGAGCATGTTCGCGGGGCTGCTCGTCGGCGTCGCAAGCGGGCTGCTCAGCTCCGCGCTAATCGTGCTGGTCCGTCTCCCGCCGTTCATTGCGACGCTCGGCGTGATGGGTATTACCCGCGGAGCCGCGTTCATCATCACCGAAGGACGCTACTTCGACGTGTCGAGCCATCTCGTCGGCGGCTGGCGCCCGCTCGGCCTTCCGGCTGACTGGGTCGCCCCGCTCATCATGATCGCGCTCGCGATCGTGTTCCAGATCCTGATGACGCGATTTCAATGGGGTCGAGCCGTCTTCGCGGTCGGCGGGAACGAGACCGCCGCACTCTTCTCAGGAATCGCGGTCGGTCAGCTCAAGACATCCGTTTATCTTCTCAGCGGTGTCCTCGCCGCCGTCGCCGGCATCGTCCTGGTCGTCGTCCAGGGTCAGGGGAAGGCGGATCTGGCGACCGGCTACGAACTGGATATCATTGCGTCGGCCGTCGTCGGCGGCGCCAGCCTGTCGGGCGGCCGCGGATCCGTCATCGGGGCCGTCCTCGGCACGCTGATCTTCGGCGTGCTGCGCAACGCGCTCCCGCAGATCCCCGGCGCCACGTTCTACGATCGTTTGATTGTCGGCCTCGTCGTGATCATCATCGTGGTGATGGACCAGCTCCTGTTGAAGAGAGGCAAGTAAGCACAGTCGGCCGTGCTGGGATGCTGATGAACGACGGGCTGTCGGTCAATCAGCAGCGCCTGCGGCCACAGCCGAGCGCGGAGCGCGAGGCTGTCGCGAGCGGGGGTGGGGCCCCGCGAGCACTAAGAAATGCAGACGCAGTCACTGAATCAGCAGCGCCTGCGGCCCGAGCGAGGCGCGCAGTCGCCGAGCGAGAGCGAGCAGGAGAGCCCGCTGCGACGGTCGGCCGCCCGTCGAAGACGGGCGGACAGGCCAAAGGCCGTCGCGCGAAGCGCGTGGGGAGGGGCCCCACGCGCCTTGAGTAATGCAGACATAGTCGTTGAATCTGCATCATCTGCAGACCGCTGGTGCTGGTCCGGCCTAAGCCGGACACTACGAACCCGATCGCCCGGAGCAGACTGAACGCCGATCCAAGCACTCGGTGAGTGCTAACCAGCGGCGCGAGCAGCGCGAGCGCTGGCAGGCCATGGGGGTGGGGCCCCATGGCAAACCAAAGGAAGAGGCCAAATTGAGACAGCTGGGAGCACTATTCATTGCAGCGGTCATGTTCTGCGCCGTAGCGTGCAGCAACAAGCAGGAGAGCGGCGCGACGACCGGCGGGACACCGAAGCTGCGGTTCGCGGTGATTCCGAAGTCGCTGGACATTCCGGTTTTCAACTACGCCAAGATAGGCGCGGAGCGGACCGCAAAGGAGCTGGGCAACGTCGAGGTTTTGTGGAACGCGCCGGCGTCAGGTGATCAGCTGAAGCAGAAAGAGATCCTCGAGTCGTTCATCACCCAGAAAGTGGACGGCATCGCCATCTCCTGCCTGAACGGTGATTTCCTGACTGACACCATCAACCGCGCGATCGACTCGGGCATTCCCGTGGTGACGTGGGACTCCGATGCGCCGAAGTCCAAGCGCATCGCCTTCTACGGCGTGGACGACTACGCGTCGGGCAAGATCATGGGCGAGCAGGCGATCAAGATGCTCAACGGCAAAGGCAAGGTCGCCCTGATCACGAGCCTCGGCGCGGCGAATCTGCAAAACCGGCTGCAGGGCGTCCGTGACGCGCTGGCTGGAACGCCAGCCATCGAGATCGTCGAAACCTACGACATCAAGGAAGACTCGGTGCGGGCGGCCGAAATCATCTCCACCGGCACGCGACGCTATCCGGATCTCGCGGCCTGGATCTCCGTCGGCGGCTGGCCCGTCTTCACGCGTAACGCGCTCGACGCGGTCGATCCTGCCAAGACCAAGGTGATCTCGTTCGACACGATCGACCCCGCGCTGGATCTGCTTCGCGAGGGCAAAGTCCAGGTGCTTCTCGGTCAGAAATACTTCGGCTGGGGCAGCGAGCCGGTCAAGCTGCTGGTGAACATCAAGGCCGGCAAGATGCCCCCTGCCTCGATCATCGACTCCGGCGTCGACATCGTGACCAAAGACAACCTCGATCAGTACCGCGAGCAGTGGAAGAAGATGGAGCAGGGGAAGTAGGATGCCAGGGGTGCCACCGGCCCTTCCCTGGAGGGCCGGTGGCCTTTTACCGGTACGAGCCGCGTTTCCGCAACGGTAGTTGCCGAGTCAGTTGCCGACCGTGTGAACGCACTCGTAGTAGCCAATCGGCGGCCGAAAGACGTACGGCTGACCGCTCGACTCGCACAGCTGACCATGGTAAAGGTTGGTCCGGATCAAGATCTCCGTGCCGATGAAGGTTCCGCTTCCGTCGAATACGAGGAATGAGTACGTGGCGGGCCGATCATCGGGTGGTGGGTTCCCGAAGACCGGCAGGCCTTGGTGCGGATGGCTACAAATGGTCTTACCCGGGATCGGCGTTGGGACGCAGGTCCATCCGTGTTCCCTCAGGTCGGTGATATTCACGTTTGCAGCCGACGCTTGCGCCGCCTCGTTTGCCTGAGCGGACGCCGCTGGTCCGGTCAGAGCCGATCCTGAGCTCCCCGCCCGCTCAGTCGTAGGCGCAGTCGGCGAGCCGCTGCACCCGGCGAGCAGCACCGTACTGACGATCAGTAACGTCTTTGTGTGCATGTAGTCCATCCTTTGATGCGATTGCGGGCGGCTCTCGGCGGTCGCGTTTCCGTTCTCAGCCACAGGCGAGCCTTACGGGAAGAAACGCGGGAAACGAACGAAAACCGTCCATTCGACAAGGGCAGCGGGCATGGTCCGGGATTTCCGTTTGGAATCGCATGACTGCGAACGCCCCGACGGTAACCGATCAGCTATCTTGAAGCTGTGCAAGACTGCACACTCAAAGAATCAGGTTCGGGTCTGTTGACCAAACAAGAAAACGGCCGCGCCCCGGAGAGGACGCGGCCGTTCCTGTTTGCGTGAACCGAGAACTAGAGAACCCGAGAACCCTCGAACCTGACCGTTCGCTACTGCTGCGGCTTGTGCAGCACTTCCTGAACCGTGTCCTTCTTCTTTCCACCCAGCCCCTTGATCTGGATGGTCGCCTCCTCCTTCAGCACGTGCTGACGGTAGAGCGCGGCCATCTGGGCGTTCTCGGACTCGCTCAGCTTCTTCTTCGCTTCGGCGTTCTTCGCTTCGGCGCGCGCGCGGAGCTTCTCCTCGCGGGCAGTCTTGGCGATGCCCTTGTCGTCGAGATCGGTCTGCTTGCCCGCCGCCACGGCCTCCGGATCCAGCACCAGGCTGTGCTCCTTCGACCCGAGCTGCACGTGCTTGCCACCGGCGAAGATCTCGTGACGGCCGTGCTCCTCGTACCACTTCGTGAGCGTGGCGGTCATGTGCATCTTCTCGATGATGTTCCGCCAGCCGATGCCCGTGTTGTAGGCGCAGAAGGAAATCTCACCCTCCTGCGTCGCATACGGGATGATGCAGCGCTCGGTGCGGCGGAAGTCGTAATTGAACAGATCCTGGAACCACATGCCCGCGATGAAGAGGAAGTTCCAGCGATCGCCGCGCCGCTTCGCGATGTCCGCGTCGGTGCGCGCGCCGTCGACGCGGCCGTAGCCGCCTGACGCCGCCTTCTTCGTCGCCCCGAACGTCTTGTCGAACTTCTTCATCAGGTCGACGAGCTTGAAGTGCGTCGGCGCCTTGAACGGGTCGTAGTTCTTCATCAGCGCCAGCGCCATCCCGAGGACCGACAACCGCCGCCCTCGCGCGGCGTCGTTGACCCGCTGCAGGTCTTTCGCGAGCTGATCGGCGTGGAGGAACGCCGTGACCGGCACGGCCTCCTTGGTCTCCTTGTCGATCATCACCGCCATGCCGACGCCGCAGTTCGGGTGGCACCCGCACGTCAGGTTGCCCCACTCCGACTGCGGGCCGTGCACGATGTCCGCCCAGTCGGTGAAGGTGCCCATGAACGAGATCGGGAACCAGTCCCGCACCGGCTCACCGAGATTCATCTGATCCTTCACGTCGTGCGCGAGGTGCGACAGCGTGTAGCGCTGCGCCGCGCGGCGCTCCGGCGTGACCTCCTCGTCGCGGCCGGTGAACGACACCGGCTGGAACGAGAGGAAGTTGATCTTGCGCGGATTGTCGAGCGCGAACTGGATGATCCGGCCGACCTGCTCGTTGTTGACGCCGTTGACGATGGTCACGACCGGGACGATGTCGACGCCGGCAGACCAGAGGTTCTCGATCGCGCGGAGCTTCACATCGAACAGGTTGCCGACCAGGCGGTGTGAGTTCGCGGCGTTGCCGATCCCATCGAACTGGAGGTAGGCGTAACGGAGACCCGCTTCGGCCGCCGCTTTCGCGAACTCGACGCTCTTGGCGAACTCGATGCCGTTGGTCGCGGCCTGCACGCTGTTGTAGCCGACTTTCTTGGCGTAGCGCACCGCATCCAGGAAGTACGGGGACATCGTCGGCTCGCCACCCGAGAACTGCACCGACATCTGCCGGCGCGGCTTGATCGAGATGGCGTTGTCGAGCATCGTCTTGATGTCTTCCCAGGAGAGCTCGTGCACGAAGCCGACCTGGTTGGCGTCCATGAAGCACGGATCGCACATCATGTTGCAGCGGTTCGTCAGGTCGATCGTCAGGACCGAGCCGCGGCCGTACTTGATCGTGCTGCTGCCGTGGTTGTGGAGCTTCTCGTCGTTGTGGGCGCGGATGTCGCTGCCCGGGAACGCCTCTTCGAGGTGCTTGAAGAACGCCGGGTCGATGGCCATCACGTCCTCGAAGTGCCCGTGGACCGGGCAATCCTTGACCATCAGGATCTTCCCGTCGCGCTCGAGAATCGTGGCCTTGATCTCGCCGACCTTCTCCGACTGCAGGATGCGGTAGTCGCGCTTCCCGTCCAGGATCTCCTGGCGCGCCTCGCGCACACAGATCGGGCAGAGCGAGTCGGTCTCGCGCGGCCATCCGAGCGGGGGCTTCACCTTCTGCCAGGACTTCTGCAGCGGCAGATCAGACCACTTCGGGGTGAACGTCTCGTTGCGGTTGATGCTGTTCAGCGCGTCGAATGCCACCCAGGCGCCCTTCGCGGCAACGGTCAGCCCCTTCTCCACATACTTAATAGGCTTGTGCATACGGCTGAGAGTAACGGTTCTGTCAGTGGAAGGCAGTCGATTTCAGCCCAAGGGGCCGGAATGGGGGTGAATGGGCGCTAACGGGATGGCAAATGGCACCTAACGGGATGATAAATGGCAGAGGGTAAATGGCAAATGGGAGGCGAACGGGTAGGTCTCTAAACGGCTTTAGGATCTGACATTTACTGTTTTCCATTTGCCATGGGCCATCCGGCTGGTCCGGAGGCGCCACAGCACCCGGAATCCGAGAAGGACCAGCAGAATGGCGGCGTAATAGACCGGCTCGCCAATCGCCACCTTCACCTTCCACACGAAATGCAGGCAGGCCGCGAGGCCACTGACGTAGATGAGGCGATGGAGCAGCTGCCAGCGGCGCCCGAGCCTCCGGATCCAGCCCTTGGTTGACGTGATCGCGAGCGGCACCATGCAGGTGAAGGCGACCATGCCGGCGGTGATGTACCGCCGCTTGGCGATGTCGCCGAGGATGAAGCCGAACGCAAGCCCCTGATCCAGGACCAGGTAAATCGACAGGTGAATGCACGCGTAGAAAAAGGCGAAGAGGCCGAGCATCCGGCGGTAGCGGATGACTTCGTTCCAGCCCGTGACGCGTCGGATGGGCGTGATCGCCAGCGTCAGCAGCAACAGCCGCAGCGCCCAGATACCCGTCGTCAGCGTGAGGTCTTCGATCGGGTTGACGCCAAGCCGTCCCGTCAGCGCACGAAACAGGAGCCACAGCGCAGGGCAGAGCGCGAGGACGAAGACGATGAGTTTGGAGAAACGCATTGAAGATCAGCCCGAAGCCGGCAGCCGGCAGCGTGAAGCCGACAGCCGGACAGCGGGCAGCCGGACAGCGGACAGCGGACAGCGATTAGTAGTACTTCTTCAAATCCATTCCCGCGTACATCGACGCAACCTGATCGCCGTAGCCGTTGAACATCAACGTCGGACGACGAGAGTACTCACCGATGCGGCGCTCGCGCGCCTGCGTCCAGCGCGGATGATCGACTTCCGGGTTGACGTTTGAGTAGAAGCCGTACTCCTGCGGGTTCGCGATGTTCCACGCCGTCCTCGGCTGCTTGCCGACGAAGCGGATGCGCACGACCGACTTGATGCTCTTGAACCCGTACTTCCACGGAACAACGAGACGGAACGGCGCGCCATTCTGGTTCATCAGCGTCTTGCCGTAGAGTCCGACGGCCATGATCGTGAGCGGGTGCATGGCCTCGTCCATCCGGAGCCCCTCCACGTACGGCCACTCGAGCGAACTCGTGGTCTGACCGGGCATCTCCTGCGGGCGCAGCAGCGTCGTGAACTCGACGAAGGTCGCCTTGTCCTGCGGTTCGGCGCGTTTCAGGATGCTGCTCAGGGGAATGCCCACCCATGGAATGACCATCGACCACGCTTCGACGCAGCGCAGGCGGTACACACGTTCCTCGAGCTGGAACGGCTTGATCAAGTCCTCGAGCAGATACTCGGCAGGTTTGTCGCACAGGCCGTCGACTTTCACTTTCCAGGGGCTCGTCTTCAGGCGGCCGCCGTACCGCTGCGGATCTTCCTTGCCGCTCCCGAACTCGTAGAAGTTGTTGTAGCCCGTGATCTCTTCGAACGAGTTCCACTTCTCGTCGGTCGTGACGACCTTCGCCTTGATGTTGGGCAGCGGTGTCTGTCCGCCCGCGAACTCCGGCGGGGATCCCGCTGCGGACGCAGGCTGGCTGCCGCAGGCCAGGAGAAGCGGGCTCGCCGCCGCGAAAGCCGCCGACGCGCCAGCCAGGCGAATGAACTCGCGCCGGCCCAGGTAGACCTTTTCGTCGGTAATCTCCGAGGATTGAATGTCCGGAGCTCGCCTGATGAGCATGAAGTCCCTCGATGTTCAGATGCCGGATTCCGCCAAAGGTTTCCCCTGATTCACTCTAGCACTGGCTACCTGCCTGCCCGGGGAACGGCTGGCTAGTCACCTTTTCATAGAACCCTCGGAGGGCGGCCGAGCTTCCCGACCGTGCGATTCGCCCGTATTAGAATGCGGCCATGCCGAACGGGACCGTGGATCCGCGCTGGCCTCGCCTGTTGTCCCTGACCGTCCACGAGTTCCGGACGCCGATGACAGTCGTGGCCGGGTACCTGCGGATGCTGTTGAAGGATCGCGCCGGGCCGATCACCGATCAGCAGCGGCGGCTGCTCGAAGAAGCGGAAAAGTCCTGTGCGCGGCTGTCAGCGCTTCTGGCCGAGGTCAGCGATCTCGCCAATCTCGAGGCTGGAACGGGCACATTCAACAAAAGCACGGTGGACCTCAGACCGCTCATGACTGAGGCGATCGGCGCGCTCCCACCGACGCCCGATCGCGACCTCAGCGTGGAGCTCGCCGAGGGCGGGGGCGGTTCGGCGATCGTGGGTGACCCCACGCGGTTGCGGACGGCGTTCGCATCAATATTCAATGCGCTGCGTCGGGAGCTCGTGACGAGCTCTCGCCTCCTCGTGCGCGAGGAAACCCGGAACATCGACGGCCGCGCCCACGCCTGGATCGCGATTGCGGATGACGAGCGGCTCGATCAGGTCGCAGCCGCCAATCCAGGGGCGTTGACCACGTTCGACGAGTGGAGAGGTGGAAGCGGCCTGAGCCTGGCCGTCGCGCGCCGGATCATCAATGCGCACGGCGGTCAGATCTGGTCGCCGGGCGACGACGTCCGGGCTGCCGCGGTAATCGCGCTGCCGAGCGCGTAGCTCAGAAAACGGACTCACGGCGGCGGGCACGCCCGTCGCCGTCTGTAGGACCGTGCGGCGAACGCGAGAGACGGACATCCGCTGCTGGCACGTGATGCGACCGGTCCGACCCTTCACGCTGCGAATCGAGTGCTCACAGCTCCACGAAGCCATTCAGGCCCGTAGTTCCGGCTGCCGGTCCGGCCGAACCCAGGGACTCATCGCCTCCAGCGGTCACTGAGCGTGTATCAGGAACATTCGCGCGGTGCACGCCCTCGATGTTCGTCCTCGACCCGACTCACGACCATCCGTGACGGCCAGTTCGACTGATAGGCGGCGAGAAAGCGTGGTGCGCGTTACGAACTTGCTGCTCTGACTGGTACATTTGACGCCAGAAATCGAGAAAAAACTTCCAAGTCTGGGCCGGCGTCGCGTCTCGCTGGTCTGTTGAGGTACAACTATTGAATAAGAGTCGGCACCGTGCTATCGGATGTGTAGCAATCCTTACGTACTCCGTCCCGAGCTGTTGAACGGCGGCGCGATTCTTCATGATCGGACATCGCCGCGAGGAATATAGATGACCAAGCCGTACGTGGCGATCGTTGATGACGACTCCTCGTTTGCCCAGTATCTGCGCACGTTCCTTTCGCTCCGCGGCTACGAAGTCCGCTGTTACACACGAGGGGATGAAGTGCTGGCCTCCATGAAGCAGAACGAGGCCCCGGATGTCGTCCTGCTCGATGTCATGATGCCCGGGCTCGATGGCCTGGCCACGCTTCGGGCCCTGAAGACGTCGCGGCCCGAGACCCAGGTGATCATGCTCTCGGGGCGCAACCAGGCCTCGACGATCGTCGAGGCGGTCCGTCTCGGCGCTGCCGACTACGTCGTCAAGCCAGACGACCCCGAGGGTCTCGGCGAGATTGCGCTCGACGTCGCGATCAAGAACGCGATCGAGAAGAACCGTCTCGTGATCGAGCTGAGCGAGCTCCGGCAGCAGCTGAGTGACGACGAGGACCTGACGGTCTGGGGGAACAGTGAAAAAATGCGCGGCGTCGCGACCGTGATCGAGCAGGTCGCGGACAGCGACGTCACCGTGCTCATCCGCGGCGAGAGCGGCGTCGGCAAGGAGCTGGTTTCGCGGGCGATCCACCAGCGCTCGCCGCGCCGGCAGCGGCCGTTCGTGAAGGTCAACTGTGCCGCCCTCCCAGCGGAACTTCTGGAAAGCGAGCTCTTCGGCCACGAGCGCGGCGCGTTCACGGGAGCGGCGACGACGCGAATCGGAAAGTTCGAGCAGGCAGACACTGGAACCTTGCTGCTCGATGAAATTGGAGAGATGAAGCCGGCGCTCCAGGCCAAGCTTCTGCACGTGCTCCAGGATGCCGAGTTCACGAAGCTCGGCAGCAACAAGCGGATCAATGTGGACGTGCGAGTGGTGACCGCGACCAATCGCGACCTCGAGAAGATGATGCTGAGCGGAGAATTCCGCGAGGATCTGTACTACCGGATCAAGGTCATCGAAATCACCGTACCTGCCCTGCGCGAGCGGTGCGACGAGGTTCCGACGCTCACGGATTTCTTCCTGGCGCGCTATGCCAGGAAATACAACCGGCCGCTGCGGGCGATCTCCGAAGAGCTTCGCCGGCTCTTCCAGGAATACGAATGGCCCGGCAATATCCGCGAGCTCGAGAATATGACGAAGCGGATTATTATCCTTCAGGACGAGCAGCTCGTGGTCCGCGAGATTCAGCGGAACATGCAGCGGGCCGCGGCTAACGCCGTCGTTGCGGCACCCGTTCAATACGCGGTGGCCGGCGTCGGCGGCCCGGTGTCCACCGCTCCCATAGCCATTGCACCGCCTGTTTCGATGCCCGAGCCTGAACCGACTGAAGCTGAGGAACCGGGCACCCCAGCTTATGAAGGCAGCGGATCACTCGCGTCGGTCGCCAAGGCCGCGTCTATCAAGGCGGAGCGTGCGGCGATCGAGCAGACGCTTCGCCAAGTGCATTGGAACCGACGCAAAGCGGCACAGATTCTTGGCGTGAGCTATAAGACTCTGCTGAACAAGATCAAGGAGTGCCAAATCACCCGAGCGTGACCCGCTGGCGTGCGTGAACCCGTCGCGCACGCCGTTTCTTCCCAACTTGCGCACTTCTTTGCCGTGCTCAATGCGCCACCTCGTCTGTTTCCAGCCCGCATTCGCCGCACTCACGTAAACTTTTCTCAACCAAACGAAATGTTTTCCTGGTGGCATTGGCATTGCTCATCAGCGAACACGTGCTCGTTTTTCCTCGGTTCGCCGGGTAATCAGTGCGATGGGCGATCGTCATTTGGTGCCAGTCGAGGTGCGGTCGGATGGTGCGGAAGTGCGAACGCGGCGGGCACGACCGACGCCTTCGCTTCTCGGCCGCAACGAGAAAATGAAAGAAGTCCACGAGCTCATCGAGCGCGTGGCGGATACCGATGTCACCGTCCTGGTGCGTGGTGAGAGCGGCACCGGCAAGGAACTGGTCGCACGGGCCATTCATGCCGCGTCCCCACGCCGCGATCGGATGTTCGTGAAAGTCAACTGTGCGGCGCTGCCCTCTGAGTTGCTGGAGTCCGAGCTCTTTGGTTTCGAGCGTGGGGCGTTCACCGGCGCGCTGCAGCACAAGCCCGGAAAATTCGAGTTCGCTAACCAGGGCACGATGTTCCTCGACGAGATCAGCGAGATGCACTTGCCGCTACAGTCCAAGCTGCTGCAGGTCTTGCAGGACGGCGAATTCTCACGGCTCGGCGGCCTCGAGGACGTGCGCGTGGATGTCCGGGTCGTGGCCGCCACGAATCGCGATCTGGATCGGGCGGTGGCCAATGGCGAGTTCCGCGAGGATCTTTTCTTCCGGCTCAACGTGGTCTGCATCACGCTCCCGCCGCTGCGTCAGCGGCGCGACGAGATCCCCGCGCTGACCGATCTCTTCCTCGATCAGTACTCCGAGCACTACAACAAGCCCCGTCTGTCATTCGCCGCCGATACCATGCGGCTGCTGTCGGAGCACGACTGGCCTGGCAACGTGCGCGAGCTCGAGAACATGGTCAAGCGCATGGTCATCCTGGGCACCGACGAGTCGGTCCGACGCGAACTTGCGGAAGCGATCGCCGGGCGCATGGCTGCACCGAGCCCGATTCCGGCGCTCCAGACGCCGGCTCCAGTGACCGCTCCGGCGCCCGCCGCCGCGAAGTCGCCGATGGCCGCGCCGGCCGTACCGGCCGGAGCATGGCCGGCTCCGGCTCCGGGCGACAACGGTGCCACTACAATCGGGTCGCTGAAAGACATCGCGCGTCACGCCGCGCGCGAAGCGGAACGGGAAATGATCTTCCGCACGCTTCAGCGGACGCGGTGGAACCGGCGCGAGGCTGCCGAATTGCTGGGTATCAGCTACAAGGCGTTGCTCTACAAAATCAAGGAAGCGAACTTCGACAGAGCCTAGTGATGTCCGCAGACCCTTTTCTTGATCAGGACAAACGCGTGCTCACACCTGAGGCCTTCGCCTTCGTCTTCAGCAACGAGCTGAAGCGCGCCATGCGATCGCAGAACTTCCTCACGCTCCTGGTCATCGAGCCGGCGAGCCGCGGTCCGGCGGAGTGTCGGCAGACGGTGCGCGAGATCGGCCGGATCATCGGGCGTGAGGTGCGGGAAACCGATCTGCTCTCCCCAACGGACCAGAACCAGCTGTCCGTCGTGCTCCTCGACGCCGATCTCGCGAATTCGATGCGCGTCGTGGATCGGCTGCGCGCGCGATTCGAGCACTACCAGTTCGCCAACCCGACGGCGATCTCCGTCGGCATCGCGAACTGCCCCATGCACGGCGCGGATGCGGAAACGCTGCGCCAGGCCGCGGAGCTGCGCGAGTTTTCCAGTACGCTGCGCGAGCCTCTCGGGAACGCGCCAAATGCACAATGAGGATGTTGTCATGAACTCAGTCGGGCTGGGATGTGCCGGCTGCCGGCTCGACGTCCCGCGAGCTCATCGACGCGGTGATGATCGACTTCGAACTCGAGCCGACCCGGCAAGTCGAAGCCGGTCGCGATTCGAGACCTCGGGCAGTTCCTGGTCGAGCAGCGCACGCTCGGCCGACGGCCGCTCCTCGTGGTGGACGAGGCGCAGAACCTGAGCGCCGCCGCGCTCGAGGAAGTGCGGCTGCTGTCCAACCTCGAGACCGAGAAAGCCAAGCTCCTGCAGATTCTCTTGGTCGGGCAGCCGAACCTGCGAGACACGATCGCGTCGCCGCGGCTCGAACAATTTCGTCAGCGGATCGCGGTGAGCTGCCATCTGACCCCCCTCGACCGCGGCAATACGGCGCCTATATCAATTACCGTCTGAAACTTGCGGCCTTTGGACCGCCCCTCCAGTTCCCGGCGGATGTCGCCGCTTTGATACATCTGGTCAGCGGAGGAATCCCACGAACCATCAACGTGATATGTGACGCGGCGCTCGTCTTCGGCTACGCTGAAGAGAGGCATCGGATCGATTTCCGCTTCTTCCAGGAGGTTCTGGGGGAGCTGGAGACCACCGGCATACTGCCGGCCGCCTCCGGGACGCAAGCGTCCCCGGCTCTGATGCCCGACGCGACCACCCACGCTGTTCCCGTACACGCGGCGCCCGCAAGGGCGGCCGAGCCGGTGGCTGTACTCACGGCTGCCGTACAGGAACAGTTGGTTGTCCGTGCCGCCGACGACGAGGCGGTGCGGTCGACGCTCCTCGATCCACGCGAGCTGGCGCTCGCGCAGCGGGAGCGGGAACTGGCGGAGCAACGACAGGTCCTCGTGGAAGAGTACCACGTGCTGCGCACACAGCGCGCGCACGCGGCCCCAGGATCCGGCTCCGCCGGTGTACGGCTGAACCCGCAACGCGAGTCACACGCGGAGCGGTTCCCGTCCGCGCGGCACGATGGTGGGCGCGGATGGCTCCAGCGCGTACTCTCGGGCGCGTCCCGTCGGCCGGCGGAGGGCTGCTAGCCGTGTTTGCACGGCCTGAATGGGACGAACATGTGTAGCGCGCCAAGGGCGCGCCCGCCGGAGCGGAGCGGGGCGATGGGGCCCCCGCGAGCGACGGCGCTGGGGGGTCCGGCGGGGCGAAGCCCCCCGGTCTAGTTACGAGGAGCACTTGATGTCAGCACTAGTCGCGTCGCTCAGAGAAAAGATCGAGAGTCGCCGTGCGAGAGCCGGCGTGGTCGGCCTCGGATACGTCGGATTGCCGCTCGCCGTGGAACTGGCGAAGGCCGGCTTCCACACGACTGGCATCGACCTCGATGCCGGCAAGATCCAGGCAATCAACGACGGGCAGTCGTACATTCCCGATGTGCCAACCGCGGACGTTCGTGCCCTCCGACAGAGCGGCAAGCTCGAGGCGACCTCGGACTTCTCGGTCGTCAAGAATCTCGACACGATCAACATCTGCGTCCCGACGCCGCTCCGGAAGACCAAGGATCCGGACATGTCCTACATCGTTTCGGCTGTGGAGGCGATCGCGGAGCATCTTCATCCCGGAATCCTGGTCAGCCTCGAGTCGACGACCTACCCGGGCACGACCGACGAAGTCGTCCAGCCCCTGCTCGAGGCCAAGGGGCTCAAGGCCGGCACCGATTTCTTCCTGGCGTTCTCGCCCGAACGTGTCGATCCCGGCAATCCGACATTCCACACGCGCAACGTGCCGAAAGTCGTGGGCGGGCTGACGCCTGACTGTCTCGCGCTCGCGAGCGCGCTCTACGGCTCGGCAGTCGACACGATCATCCCGGTCAGCTCGACGCGCGTCGCCGAGATGGTGAAGCTGCTCGAGAACACGTTCCGGGCCGTCAACATCGGCCTGGTCAACGAGCTCGCGCTCATGTGCGACCGGATGAACATCGATGTCTGGGAAGTCGTCGAGGCTGCGAAGACCAAGCCCTTCGGCTTCATGGCGTTCTACCCCGGGCCGGGCCTGGGCGGCCACTGCATTCCGATCGATCCGTTCTACCTCTCGTGGAAGGCAAAGCAGAGCGGCTTCGACCCGCGGTTCATCGAGTTGGCGGGACACATCAACGGCTCGATGCCGCACTACGTCGTCGAGAAGGTGGCCGACGCGCTGAATTCGAAGCGGAAGTCGATCAACGGGTCGAACATTCTGATCGCCGGTGTGGCCTACAAGCGCGATATCGACGACATGCGCGAGTCGCCCGCGCTCGACGTCATGGGGCTGTTGCACGCCAAGGGCGCCAACGTCTCGTATGTGGACCCCTACGTGCCGGAAGTGCACGGCCGCGAATGGTCCGCCCGGAAGGACATCAGGAGCGTGGAGGCCGGACGGGGCTCGTTCGGTCGTTACGACTGTATCGTGATCGCGACCGATCACAAGGCGTTCGACTACGACGCGATGGTGGCCGAGGCGGACCTGATCGTCGACACCCGGAACGCCATTCGCAAGCCGGCGCCGAACGTGTTCAGGCTGGGCACGCCACGGCCGGAGGCACACGGCGAACGCGTCGCGCTCGCCTGAGGTCGGTCGTCAGTCTCAGACCGCGGCCCGGATGGGAAATGGGCCATGGGAGATGGGCGATGGAAAGGCATTGTTTCAAACGCCCAAGAACCTCACCATTTCCTTCCAGATGTACTCGAGGCTGGCGAGAAGCTGATGGTCGTCGTCGAGCATGTGGAGCTCGACGTTCGGGCGCGTGGCTGACCAGCGGCGGACGCTCTCGGGGCTGACGGCGACGTCACGCTCTCCCTGGAAGATCTGGACTGGAACGTCGACGCGCGCATTGTAGGAATCGTACTGCGCGGCGTCGGTGTAGAGGGCGTACCCGACCGGCATCACTCTTCCGAAGCCGTAGTGGAAGACGTTCAGCTCTCCCGTCCGGCGCCACTCGTCGACGCTGCGGTCCCCCAAATCGCGCAACCGGTTGGCTGAGAAATCGAGCGCTGGAGCCAGCAGCACGAGACGGTCGACCCGCTGCGGAATTTGCCGCCACGCCTGGACCGCCACGAAGGCGCCGAGGCTCGACCCGATCAGCGCCACCGGTCCGTCGGGGAGCCGGCCGATCATCTCCGAGACCTGCGCCAGCATCCGGCTGATCGTCAGGCCAGCAAAATCAGGCTCGTTGAAGTCCGGCGTGTGCAGAGCCACGCCGCGCACGGCCAGGTGATCCCTGAAATACACAGCTTTGGACGAGCGCGCAGACGACGCGAAGCCGTGAAGGTAGACGGCGTGCATCGAGCGAATCAGAGCAACACGCTGCAGCCAGGACTGCAGCGGCATCTGATCGAGCCTTCACCGTCCGTCGAGTAGTCGTAGGTGAGCTCTTCGCCGCGACGGATGTTGCGCGCTGCACGAATCCAGATCGTGTCACCGATGACCTGGGTGTAGCAGTTGGGCGTGCAGGAGTGGTTGATGTAGCGCGCCACGTTCCCGCCGACGGCGGCGTCACGCACGTACAGCCGATTCAGCTTGAAGCACCAGATGTGGCCCTGCTTCAGGTAGCGCGCCTCTCGCCTCAGACTTTCGCGGTTGGTGATCTTCTCACCCGCGTAGTGAACGATCCGGGTGTTCTTGGAGATGGGATCGGTAGCAAAGACGCCCCAGCCCTGGATTTTCGAACGCCGCTTTTCGATCATCGAGTCCCGGCCGAACCGCCCGCACTCTACCAGTACCGGACCCGTCCGGTATCGACGTGCACGAAATTCGATGACGGGTAGTACCCCACGCCTCCCAGTTTCAGTGACCGTGCCGCCGCCCGCAGGTTGTCCAGAGCGACGCCCGGAACACGAATGTCGATGGCCTGTCCGACCATGTGGAGGCTCGAATTCGCGACGCCGGTGTGCTCACCGCCGCGCGCGCGAAGCATCGCGTTGGTGGCCGGCGATCGATACCCTGAGATGATGTGGAATGGCTGATCGACCTCGATTGTTCCGTGAAGCTCGTGCAGCAGATCGAGCAGCTTCGGGTCGATGGGCTTGATTTCGTTGGCGCGGAAATCCCGGAGGATGAAGTTGATCTGCTCGAGCGCCTGCGGCTGGTATTCCCCGCCGCAGCAATACGCGGTCGTCAGCCGCTCCCCCGTGTGGGTGTTGAAGAACGAGAGCATCCGTTCAGGAGCTTTGCCGGCGGCGGTGCTCGGAACCGTCGAGGCAAATGCCCGGCTCGGCACCAGCGCCGTCGCCGCGGCAACGGCCCCGAAGCCGAGAAACGCCCGGCGGTTTACTCCCTGAGGAATCCTACGCTGGTCTGCCATGCCCTGATTCTCCTCGCGAGCCCCGGCCGGAATCCCGGACTGGTCGCCCCTGTTCGACGTCCGCGCATGTGGGATACTTCCATTGAAACATACGGCCCGCGGGCTGTTCAAGCTGAACGTTGCAGTAACTCGAAGATTATCTGTCGGTTACAAGTTCAGCCCGGCTGGCGCAACCCTCTGAGGCTCCGCCCCGTCTAAGGCGTCAGCCTGGAGTTGAGACCGATGGCACGACGCTCACCCGCATTCGTCCTGTTCATGGTTCTGGCGTTGGTCTGGACGCTCGACGCTGGCGCTGTCTCCCGCGCGACGCGCGGCCTCATCTCGCTGCCGCGGCTGGTCCAGCGCAGCGCGACTCCCTTCACGTGGCGGGGCGCGGTCCTCCAGGGAAACACGATCGAAATCAAAGGGGTCAACGGAGACGTCACGGCGGGCCCCGCTTCCGGCAACGACGTCGAAGTGACGGCGGAACGCAAATCGCGCCGGAACGATCCAGAGGACGTCAAGATCGAGGTCGTGCAGCATGGGGAGGGTGTCACGATCTGCGCCGTCTATCCGAGCACGGACGCGAGCCGTCCGAACGAGTGCAAGCCGGGAAACGAAGGACGGATGAACGTGCAGAACAACGACGTGACCGTCAAGTTCATGGTCCGCGTGCCGGCCGGGGTCCGGTTCATCGGGCACACGGTGAACGGCGACGTCGAGGCGGACTCGATGGGCGGTCCCGTCTCGCTCAAGACGGTCAACGGCTCGGCGACCTTCGGGACGACGGCGTACGGCGAGGCCTCGACGGTCAACGGGTCGATCCGCGGCTCGCTGGGCAGCGGCATGTGGAACGACGCACTGACGTTCCACACGGTCAACGGCAGCATCACGCTAGATCTGCCCGGCGACACGAGTGCGGCGGTTCGCGCCAGGACGGTCAACGGTGACATCTCCACCGACTTTCCGATCACCGTCAGCGGCCGCTTCACACCGCGTCGGCTGGACGGCACCATCGGCGCTGGCGGCCGCACGCTCGATCTGGAAACGGTGAACGGCAGCGTGCGCCTGCGAAAGCGATAAAAACCTCACGCGGGTTCGCCCCCGTCGCTAATGATATAGTCGCTGGATGAAAGGGATTGTCTCGGCTTGGGGCCGAATCCTCGCCGGCTACCGGCCGGCGCTCTCAATTGAAATCACTCGCGAGTGCCCGCTGCGGTGCCCGGGATGCTACGCCTACAATGACGAGCATCTCGGCGGCGAGGTCACGCTTCGACAGATCAGCGATTTCAAGGGCCAGGAGCTCATCGATCGGTTTTTCGCGCTGGTCGACGAACACAAGCCCATTCACGTCTCGATCGTGGGCGGCGAACCGCTGGTGCGATTTCGGGAGCTGAACCAGATTCTGCCCCGGCTTCAGGCCACCGGGGTCTACACGCAGCTGGTCACTAGTGCGGTGCGGCCGATCCCGGGCGAGTGGGCCAAGCTTCCTCGGCTGCAGATGGTCGTCTCGATCGACGGCCTGGCGCCGGAGCACGACGTCCGTCGCGCGCCCGCCACATACGATCGCATCCTGAAGCACATCAAAGGGCACCAGGTCACGGTGCACTGCACGGTCACGCGCCAGCAGGTTCGCCGCGACGGGTACCTGGAGGAGTTCGTGCGCTTCTGGTCCGACAACGAGGATACGCGTGAGATCTGGGTGAGCCTCTACACGCCGCAGGTCGGCGAAGCCTCTGACGAGCGTCTGACGGCTGAAGACCGTCAGCGCGTCGTGGCCGCGCTCATGACGCTTCGACATGGGTACCCCAAGATGCGCATGCCCGAGGGGCTCATCAAGGTCTACGCCGAGCCGCCGCGCAACCCGGACGAGTGTACGTTCGCCCAGACGACGACCTGCGTCTCGGCGGACTTCACCCATCTGATCGCGCCCTGCCAGTTCGGCGGCACGCCCGACTGCGAGAACTGCGGCTGCATCGCATCGGCGGCGCTGAGCGCGGTGTCACGCCACCGGCTGCCTGGCGGCCTGCGCGTCGGCGCCATCTTCGAGCGATCGCTGCAGATCGGTCGAGGCGTCCGGCGGATGCGGTCCGCTGCAGCGTCCTGATATAATCCGCGCTTTGATGCGGTTCGACATTAGAGGTGATCGTGTGTCTACCTCCGCGCGCGCGGCGCGTGCGGGCGACCAGTGGCCTGGCCGATCCCTGGCATCCGGACGATTTGTCTGATCCTGCATGGCGAACCTCGCGTCCTTCGATGTGACCTCCGGCGTCGACCTGCAGGAAGTGGACAACGCCGTCAATCAGGCGCGCAAGGAGGTCGCGCAGCGGTACGACTTCAAGGGATCCCGAGCCGCCATCGATTTCAATCGGCAGGACAACACCATCACGCTGACGGCTGACGACGATTTCAAGATGAACGCGCTCTGGGAGATTCTGCAGGGCCGTCTCGTCCGGCGTGGCGTGCCGACGAAGAACCTCACGCCCGGCGAGATCGAGCGCGCCGCCAACGACACCGTCCGCCGCATCGTCACGCTGCAGCAGGGCATTCCGACCGAGGCGGCCCGCGAGATCGTGAAGTTCATCAAGGACAAGAAGCTCAAGAAGGTTCAAGTCGCCATCCAGGCGGACCAGGTCCGCGTCTCATCCGCCTCGAAGGACGACCTGCAGGAGGCCATCCGCCTTTTGCGGGAACAGGACTTCGGCGTGGCGCTCCAGTTCGGCAACTACCGAGGGTGATGATGCAGAACCGTGCCTTGGCGGCTAGAGGACGGATCGGGACGTTGATCCGCGTCGCCCTGGCGCTGACGATCGCGACCGGCGCGCACACAGCGACTTCGGTAGCGGGCGTCGACACGCTCCCCGCCGCGCCTTCGAGCCAGCAGCCCAAGGCCGTGAACAAGGACGCGAAGATCATGGCGGACTTCACCGAACGGGTGCAGAAGTACGTCGAAGTGCACCGTCGGCTCGAAGGCACGCTGCCCGGGATCTCGAAGGAATCGACGCCGCAGCAGATCGACGCGCATCAGCGTGCGCTCGAGAAGCTGATTCAGACCGAGCGGCTGAAGGGCAAGGAAGGCGATTTCTTCGACAAGGACACGCGCGCGCTATTCCGGCGGCATCTCGACGTCGCCTTTTCCGGACCCGACGGCGCCGACGCCAAGGCCGAGATCATGGACGAATATCCGGGGCCGGTCAGGATCGTCATCAACGGACGATATCCGGATACGATTCCGCTCTCGACCGTGCCCCCGAAAGCGCTGAATCTCCTTCCCCCGCTTCCCGAGGAGCTCGAATACCGGTTCATCGGCGATCGACTGATTCTGCTCGACGTGCACGCGCACATCGTGATCGACGCCATCGACAAGGCCTTCCGCAAGTAGCCGCCCTTGCGCCTCACGAGCATGCGAACTCGACATCGCTTCCTCCACGGACTTGCCGCTGCGCTGATGGCGCTGAGCTGGCACGCCGGACTGTTCAGCGCGCGGCCGGCGATCGAGCCGCACCTTGCCGCCGCGCAGGCGGCGCAGAAGGCGGACGCGGTCGCGTTGCCGAACCGGGAGGGCTCGCTCAAGTTCGCCGTGCTCGGCGACTTCGGCACCGGGGACAAACCGCAGTACGAAACAGCGGACCAGATGGCCAAGGTTCACGAGCGGTTCCCGTACGAGATGGTGATTACCGTCGGAGACAACCTGTACGGCAGCCAGCGGCCGCAGGACTTCAAGTTGAAGTTCGAGGATCCCTACAAAGCGCTCCTCGATGCGAAGGTCAAGTTCTACGCCTCGCTGGGCAATCACGACGACGTGCGCGAGCAGACGCTCTACAAGCTGTTCAACATGGAGGGCAAGCGGTATTACTCCTTCAAGGCGCCCAAGCAGAACGTGCGGTTCTTCGCGCTCGAAAGCAGCTACCTCGACAAGCCGCAAATCGCGTGGGTCGAAAAGGAACTGCAGGCGTCAGGGGAGGACTGGAAGATCCCGTACTTCCACCACCCGCTGTACTCGTCTGGCCAGCGGCACGGCTCCTCGCTCCCGCAGCGTGATGCGCTCGAGCCGCTGTTCGTCGACAACGGCGTCAGCGTGGTCTTCGCCGGCCACGATCATTTCTACGAGCGGATCAGCCCGCAGAAAGGGATCGTCTACTTCGTGGTGGGATCGGGCGGTCAGCTGCGCAAGGGGAACATCAACGAGCGATCGCAGATGACGGCTGACGGGTTCGACACGGACCGCGCGTTCCTGGTGGCGGAAATCGACGGCGACGAGATGTACTTCAACGCCATCTCGCGGACAGGGGCCGTCGTGGACTCCGGCATCATCCAACGGCGGAAGCGGGAGTAGCCTCCTCCCCTTCTTTTTCTTTCTCCTTCTCTTTCTCCTTGTCGGCGGCCTTTCCATTCGCGAGGGCGAGAGCCCAGTCGGCTTCGAAAACCGCCGCCATCTTCTTCGCGATTCGCGAGTCGTTGACGATCAGGCCGATTTCGCGGCGGCCGTCGAGCTCGAGCTTCCGCATGCTCTGACTGCCGACGAACGCCGTGCCGCCGTCACGGATCATGGCGCGCACGTGCAGCCGCATGTCGGACAGCTTGCGCGATTCGACACCCTGCACGCTCTTCTCGATCTTCCCAATCACCCGGATCTCGACGCCGGCCCGCGCGCGATCCTGAATCACCCGCAGAATGAGATTGTCGCTGATTTGCGCGTCGTAGATCAGCAGCTGCTTCTTCGCCTTGCGGACGAATGCGGTGAGGATCTCGCGCGATGTTTCCGGGCTTACCACCAGCCGGTCGTGACCTGGTGAATAGGATTGGCGGCAACGGTCCGCCTCGAAGAGCGCGTTGGCCTCCTTCACGAGCCGCTTGTCGCGCGTCACGATCCCGAAGCTGCGACTCTTCTCCATGTCGAGCTTCGTGTAATTGAAGCCGAACACGTTCAGGGTGTCGTCCACGATCATCATCTTGCCGTGGTAGCGCGGCAGGTCGTCCGCGGTGCGGGCCACGGTGACGCCCGCCGCGAGCAATTTGAGCTCCAGCTTGCGCAGGTTCTTTTCGCCGCCGCGATTCGTGTGGGCGATGAGCGCGCGCACCACCACGCCGCGCGCGACGGCCGCGGCGATCGCTTTTTCGAGCTCCGCGCGATCGAAACGGAAGATGACGAGGTCGATGGTCTTGCGGGCCTTTCGGACCGCTCGCATCAGCGGGCTCAAACCGTCGTTGGGTTGGATGATGAGTTTCACAGTCTCTTGTCTGGGCTACTTCTTCACTTTTTTTTCTTCCCACTCGACCGCGGCATGGCCCTTCGGATCCAGCTTCAGAATCGCGTTCGACACATCGTCGGTCTGGACCTCGATCGGCACCTGCACGTCGTAGCAGACTTCCTCGTCCGACGACGAGCGGAGAGAAAACCCGAGATCGAAGGACCTCAGGATCCCTTCGATTCTGGGCCGCAGGCTGTCCGTGTCATCGCCGGCCTTTATCTTTACGATGAAGTGTTCACGGGAGTGCGGCTCGAACGACTCGATGACCCAGAGCGCGGCAACCATGAAAGCCGTGGAGAACACCGTCAGCGCGTACAGCCCGACACCGGACGCAAGGCCTACGGCCAGGGCGCAGAGCATCACGACGGCGTCCTTGGGATCGTCGATCTTCGATCGATATCGAATCAGGTTCGCGGCACCGACGATGCCGAAGGCGCGGGCGAGGCTGGCGCCGACGACGAGCATGATCACGGCGCCGACGACCGCGAGCATGATCTGCGTCTGGATGACGGCCGGCGTCCGCGCCGGCGTACCGCGCCGCTTGGGTCTGAGCGCCAGCGCCGCACCGAGCGCCGCTGCCAGCGGCAGCCGAATCAGCGCATTCTGGATCTCCTGCAGCGGATGGAGCGACGAGGATTCAGCGTCGCCGGTCCCCTGGAGCTGACGCTGCAACTCCGCCGGCGACGGCGGCCCCTGACGTGCGGCGACGGAACGGGGCCAGGCCACCAATAACAGCAGTGTGAGCCACACGACGGAGGCCGGGACGGCGAAGCGGCGAAGTCGAATCATCACTCGGGTCTAGTCCTTGAGCGCCAGACCTTCGGCGATCTTCTGTTTGAGGCGACGGATGAACCGCTGCGAAAGGTCCGGCGCGTAGCCGCCCGCCCGGAATGCGTCCGCCAACTGATCGTCGGTGAGCGTCTGCAGCTGCTCGCAGATCCAACGAACGTCCGAGGGCTTGATGTTGTCCAGGAGCGCGCCGTGACGTCCTCGCCAGTCCAGCTTCACGCGCCCATTGGTGACCCCTTTGATGAAGGGCGTTTCCTCGAAGGCCTTGATATCGCCGCGTGGTGCGTTGATGACGCCCGTGCGGCCGAACGTCTGACCGAGATCGCGCGCGACATACCAGACCTGTGCGCCTTCGAACGGTTCCGAGAGGTGGTAGAGCGCGTTTTGCGCATCCTTGATGTCAGAATTGCCGAGCATGGCCTCCAGCACGAGGAGACCGGAGAGCTGAGGCGTACCGACGAAGGGATTCTGGTAGTAGGACCACTCCCCCTTCGCGTCCAAGCCGTGAAGGTTCGGTTTCTTCTCGCGGAATCGGGCGGGCTTCTGGGGATTCGGAGTGGTGGCCTTCTCGGCGCGCCATTCCGGCACGTAGTAGATCGGTGGCTGGTGATAGCCGATTCCCCAGTGAATTCGCGACGCGATCACTTCAGTCGAGGCCTCCGGAAGGAATTTCGCGCTCCATTCCTTTCCGTCGGGCCCGGTGATCGTGTAGCCCTTGCTGAACCCTGAGCTCTTGACCTCGATCACCGTGTAGGTCGCGGTCGCTTCGGGCTTGAGGGCTTTGCCACCAACACCCCAGAAGAGGTCGCGGCCGGGATCCGGTTTGACCCACAGCTGTGCCACCGTCGACGCGTCGGGCGGGTTCGGCAGCGTGCTCTTGATTGGGGGATGGCAAGCCGCAGCCGCAACCAGGCTCGACAGGACGAGCGCCAGAATCGCTGTGAATCGCGGGGCGCGTGTTGCAGGGACGGCGTCGGTCACGGGTTCTCCTGGCACGAACTTCCGGTTTCAAGATTCTGGGGTTCCAGAGTTCTATCGGTCCAAAGTCATGGGTTCGAGACCCATCTATATCCGTCTCGGCCTTCCTGGAACCTCAGAATTGCAAGCCCCGAGCCAGAGCTCATCAGGTTCTCTGATGAGGTACATACTCGACAGCGAGTGGAACCGTCAAATCAGCGGAAATCGTGGGATTGGGGCTCCGGGCTTCCGCCCGCGAGCGGGATGACCCGCTCAGCCTT
This sequence comes from Vicinamibacterales bacterium, assembly GCA_036258055.1. GTDB lineage: Bacteria > Acidobacteriota > Vicinamibacteria > Vicinamibacterales > 2-12-FULL-66-21 > DATAEK01. The sequence goes on along the minus strand of DATAEK010000277.1, from coordinate 5,892 downwards.
GATGGACGTCACTCCCTCCTGAATCTGGAGTATGCCTTCCACCAGCAGGTATGGCGCGCCGATGATGGCCGTGCGTTGCTCGGTGAAGAGATCTGGCCGGACGATGATATTCGCGATCCCCGTCTCGTCCTCGAGCGTGAGAAAGACGAAGCCTTTGGCGGTGCCAGGACGCTGACGGGTAATTACGGCGCCGGCGACCCGGACGCGCCGGCCGTGATGTCCTCCGGAAAGGTCGCATGCTCTGAGCACCCCGCGCAGCGCCAGCTCGGCGCGCCGCAGGGCCATGGGATGCGGACCGATCGTCAGGCTCATCCCTGCGTAGTCTGCCGTGACCCGCTCGGTCGGCGTCATCGAACGCAGCGGCGATCCCGAGCCTCCCGGAGGCATGACCTCGGGCAACGCGTCCGCTTCTTCGAACAGCTCACCCGCCGGCCGCGCGGCCCGCTCGATCTGCCAGAGCGCGGTGCGTCGATCGTGTCCGAACGCGTTGAGCGCGCCAATCTCGGCGAGCGTGGCGAGCTCGTCGCGGCGAAGGCCGGTCCTCGCGATCAGATCGTCGATGGACTGATAACGCGGCCCCGAGCTCTGCTTCGCGGGCACGGCGCTCTCACCCCACTCGTGCGCGCAGATGTTGCAGAAGCGGGTGTGCTGCGGCGTCTCCTCGAGCATCGACGGATCGTCGCAGCCGCATTTGGGGCAGCGCCTGCAGCCCACGCCGAGCGCGAACGCGGGGTCCCCGGCGCGCGTTTTGTGCGCGCTGGGGTGCTGAGCGCGAGGCGTGAGCGAGCGGGGGTGGGGCCCCGCGAGCGCTGAAGAATGCTTACAGAGCCCTTCGCTCGTGGGGTTCGCAATGGCTTTGCCAATTTCTTCGCGCAAGCCATTCACATACATCAACCCCAGACGCACGCGACCGTCGGGGTCGACGCGGCACTCCCAGTCCGACGTCTGCACGTCGATCGGCGTGAAGCTGACGCCGTGCCGCTGCGCATCCTTCACGAGCGTCGCCGGATGATAAAAGCCCATCGGCTGGTTGTTGAGCATCGCCGTGTAGAACGCCGCGGGGTAATGCGCTTTCAAGTACGCGCTCGCGTAGACGAGGAGCGCGAAGCTGGCGGCGTGCGACTCGGGGAATCCATAGAGCGCAAACGATGTGATCGACCGGATGATTTCTTGGGCCGCATCCCCCGTGATGCCCTGCCGCGTCATCCCTGCGCGCAGCTTCGATTCGATCTGCTGCATCCGCTTCTCGGATCGCTTGAACCCGAACGCGCGCCGCAGCTCTTCGGCCTCACCGCCGCTGAACCCCGCCGCCACCATCGCCATCCGCAGCAGCTGCTCCTGAAAGAGCGGCACCCCCAGCGTCCGCGCCAGGATTGGCTCGAGCGAGGGATGGGGATACGCCACCGGCTCGGCGCCCTGACGCCGCTTCAGGTAGGGGTGCACCATCTGTCCGACGATCGGTCCGGGCCTGATGATCGCGACCTCGACGACGATGTCGTAGAAGCAGGTAGGACGGAGGCGAGGCAGCGTCGCCATCTGCGCGCGCGATTCGACCTGGAAGATCCCGACCGTGTCCGCTTCCTGGAGCATCTTATAAACGGCCGGGTCGCCCGGCGGAAGGTGCGCGAGGTCGACGATGGGACCGGGTGGATCGGCGTTCGGGACTCGGGGCTCGGCGCTCGGCGTTCGGAACTCGCAGTTCGAGTCGTGCTGGGCTGTCGGTGAAATGAAATCCGCTGTGCTCGTATTCACCAAGTGCAGCGCGTCCTGCAAAACAGCCATCATTCTTGGTGCTCGTGGGGCCCCACCCCCACTCGCTGGCGCCTCGGGGCTCGCGGACTCGCCCTCGGCGCCGGCCGCGGGCGCTCCCACGGTGCTCGTGTTCACCAGATGCAGTGCATCTTGCAGGACTGCCATCATTCCCAATCCGAGTAAATCCACCTTAATAAGGCCCATGTCGGCGCAGTCGTCCTTGTCCCACTGGATGACGACCCGATCGGGCATGCTGGCGTTTTCGAGCGGCACGATTTCATCGAGCCGCCCTTTGCAGAGGACCATCCCTCCCGAGTGCTGACCGAGATGCCGGGGCAGATCCTGGATGCGCTGCCAGAGATCGCCGAAGAGTTGAATGCTCGGATGCTCGACGTCGATCTCCACGTCGCGCAGGTTGCGCGCCAGGGTCTCTTTCGGATCGACCCACTCGAAGTGGTTCATGATCTTCGCGAGTCGATCGACCTCGGCCGGATCGAGCGAGAGCGCCTTCCCCACTTCGCGCGCGGCGCTCCGGCCGCGGTAAGTGATCACGTTCGCGGTCATCGCAGCGCCGAGCTTCCCGTACTTCTCGTAGACGTGCTGGATGACGCGCTCGCGGCGATCGCCGCTGGGCAGATCGATGTCGATGTCCGGCCACTCGCCGCGCTCCTCGGACAGGAATCGCTCGAACAGCAGATCCATGCCCACCGGATCGACGGCGGTGATCCCGAGGCTGTAGCACACGGCGCTGTTGGCCGCCGACCCGCGGCCCTGCACCAGGATGTCCTGCTGCCGGCAGTAGTTCACGATGTCCCAGACGATCAGGAAGTAGCCGGCCAGATCGAGTTTCTCGATCAGATCGAGCTCGCGCTCGACCTGACGCCGCGCGCGGTCGTGATACGGCCGGTAGCGCTCGCGCGCGCCAGCCTGCGCGATCTTCCGCAGGAACGACGACATCGTCTCTCCCGGCGGTACCGGGTAGTCGGGAAAGCGGTATCCGAGATCGGCCATCGTGTACTCGAGGCGCTCGGCGAGGTCGCGGACGCCCGCGAGCGCCTCCGGCAGATCGCTGAAGAGGCGCGCCATCGCGTCCGGCGATTTGAGATACCGCTCGGCGTTAGAGCTCAAACGCCGGCCCGCGCGCGCGAGCGTCGTCTTGTGGCGGATGCAGGTGAGGACGTCGTAGAGCGGCCGATCGACCGGCTCCGCGAACCGGACGCCGTTGGTCGCGACAATCGGCAGATGAAACGCGGAGGCGAGATCACGAAGCGCATGATTGTCGGCCTCCTCGTCGCGCAGCAGATGCCGCTGCAGCTCGATGCAGACATTGCCGGCCCCGAAGATCCCGACGAGCCGATCCACCAGCCCGCCGACACCGTACCGTGATCCATTGATCGCCGTCCGCCCCGCCAGCGCCACGAGGCCGCCGACGCAGCCGTCGAGATCCTCGAACGTGAGCGCCCCCTCGCCTTTCGGCGCGCGCAGCTTCATACGCGTCACGAGCCGGCATAGATTCCGATAGCCCTCCCGTGACGCGACGAGCACCGGCAGCGTGACGAGGCGCGGCTCCCCCGAGAGCGATCCCTGCCCGGCAGCCGCCGCGGCCCGCCCGTCTCCGGAGTCGGGAGCACGTGCCGCGAGCGACACCGTCAGTTCGGCACCGACGATGGCTTTCAGCCCGACCCGCTTCGCGGCTAGATGAAACCGCGGAATCCCGTAGACGCCGTCGCGATCGAGCAGCGCCAGCGCCGGATACCCGAGCTCCGCGGCGCGGTCCACCAGCATTTCAGGCAGCGATGCACCGTCCAGGAAGGAAAATGCTGAAGAGGCGTGGAGTTCGTAATATTCCACAATAAATACAATGCAGATTGAGGATTGAGGATTGCTGATCGCTGATTGTGGATTGGGGGATTGAGGATTGACGATCGCTGGATTGCGGATTGTCGATTGGTGATTGGTCGATTGGTGATTGGTGGATTGGTGGATTGGTGATTGGCGGGATTGGTGATTGGCGGATTGTTGATTGCGAGTATCGATTGGACAGTGTCGATTGCAACCGGCAACCCGCGGACAGCGCCCGCCGGCGATACGCAGAAGCAGATACACGATGGCGGGTGCGGGCATCGCCATCGCGTATCTGACTGCCTCACCAACCGAATCTCCGCGCCCCCAATCATCAATTCACAATCGCCCCCAATCATCAATTCACAATCGCATCTCCCAATCCCAATCCACAATCCACAATCCGCAATCCAGCGATCGTCAATCCTCAATCCCCCAATCCACAATCAGCGATCAGCAATCCTCAATCCTCAATCCTCAATCGATGATGGCTTCCATCGCCCACTGCCCCCCTTCGTCGAGTAATCGGCAGACCGTCCCATCGCTCATCGCCACGTCCCATTCGTCGCGCGCCCAGTGCGTGGGACGATCCCACCAGGCGCCGGAGGTCCGCCACGGGCCGGCGGCTTGAATCACCTGCCCCCCGGGCATGCCGCGGCGATCGATGGCGACGCGGATCGGACGGCCGCGCTCGACCGCCACGCGCACTGGAACCGGCGGACGGAACCGCCGGAGGACCGGGACGACGCGCGACGGCTCACGTGATGTCGCGGCAACGATCAGTTGCACCGGCAGTCCCCGTGACGGGACCGGATCGAAACGCTGCATCTCGAACCCGTCCGGCCGATGGGTGTCCATCAACGCTGGAGTCCCGCAGCGGGACTCGCCGACCAGCGCGCCCAGCCGGGCGGTCAGCGTCGTGAGCGTTTCGACCGTCGGCAGCGCCCGCTCGAGCAGCGAATACTGGACGACGCGGCCGGGCGCCGGGTCGATTTCGATGGTGACGGTATCGATCGCGGCCGGCGGCGGATGCGACTCGAGATCGAGCAGGAGCAGCGTGCGCAGCACCCGCGCGTCGCGCATCGGCGCCGGCAGCGGGAGCGTCCGAGTGAACGTCGTCCGATCGACGAGCCGCAGATCCAGCCGCACCGCCACCGCGCCGCGATCGGCACGCTCGAGCGCGGTCGAGAGCGGATCGAGCAGACGTGCGAGCACGAACGACAGCGGCTCGAGCCTGTCGATCGGCCACTCGAGCGCCATTCGCTCCACGAACCGCTGGACTTCGGGGTCCGGCACCAGCGGCCGCAGATCGATCCCGCGCGAGAGCTGTTGAAGGACGACGCCGGTCAGGCTGAGGCGCGCGGAAAGATCCGCGGCTCCGAGGGATGCCAGCTCTCCCATGGTCTCGAGCCCCCACCGGCGCAGGACATCGAACGCCCGCTCGCACGAATCCCAGGCCGGCCAGGCCGAAGACGGCGTCGCGGGTGGTTCTTTTTTGAGCCGCGCCGGACGTGGACGCAGAATCGCGACGCCGTGGATCTCCGCGAGCAGCTGCTGCAAATGGGTCAGCGGCAGATCAGACAGCGCCGCCGCGATATCGGCGGTCACTACCGTGAGGGCATCGCCCGCCACCGACAGCAGCATCGCGCCCGACTGCGTCGGCGCCACCGCAACGGTGATGGCGCGGTTGCCTTCTGCGACGGCACGGTGAAGCTCCATGCCGATTGCATCCGCGTCGCCGAGCAGCGACCCGAGGCCGGACACGTCGAGGACCACGCACCCCGGCGCATGCCGCTGAACTCGCGGCGAGAAGTCTCGTGCGATCTCGAACGCACCGATCGCGTCGCGGGTGGAACGGAGACAGGCGAAGAGAGAGGACATGTGTCAGTCGCTAGTCGGCAGTCGGGAGTCGACAGTCTCAGTCGGCAGTCAGTCTCAGTCGGCAGTCAGTCGCAGTCGGCAGTCAGTCGGCAATCGCGAGTGGGTCATCGACGGTCGACTCTCGACTAACTGACGACTGCGATTGTCGACTCCCGACTGCCGACTGCCGACTGTCCAATTACCCGTGGCCGTATTTCGAGCGCGCGGAGGAGACGCGATCGCGCGGACAGGCCGGTCCAGCAGGCCGGCGATCCAATCGTGCCTTCGAGCGCAATAGTGACGCCGCCCGGACTGCGTGCCAGATGTTCGGACGCGAGAAGAATCGCCACCGTCTGGCTTCCTTCGATCACGCGCGAGAGGCGCATCCAGGTCGTGAACGGAAACGATCGCAGGCCGTGCGGCGGTACGTCGGTCAGA
>DATAEK010000273.1:0-24321 GCA_036258055.1 Vicinamibacterales bacterium | reverse complement strand
CCGCGGAATCCGTCCCTCTCGATCGTGTAGATCTCCGGTTTCAGCGATCGCGGTGACGGTGCCGATCGTGTCGAAGAAATCGACCATGACGATCGAGAGCAGCAGCGGCACCAATCGGATGTCGAGCGCCGTCCGCAGGTCCGCCTGGAAGACGGTGTCGAACCGCGGCAACCGAAGCCAGGCGCCGGCTGGCCAGTGCGAGACGCCGAACAGCAGTCCCGCGAACGTCGCGCCGGCAATACCGATGACGATCGCGCCGGGCACTTTTTTCGAGAGCAGGAACGCGATGATCAGGAGACCGGCCAGCGCGAGCAGTGGCTCGGCGACCTGCAACGACCCGTGAGTGACGGGGGGAACGGTCGCGAGTGGATCCGTAGCGAGGGCCGCCAGCGAACTGCGCGGAAGAACGACGAGCCGCGCGTTCACCGCGCCGATGAAGGCGATGAAGAGGCCGATGCCCACGCTGATGGCGCGGCGCAGGTCGAGCGGGATCGCCTGCATCACCGCCTCGCGAACGCCGGCCAGTACGAGCGCGAGCACGACGAGACCGTCCAGCACGACCAACCCCATGGCCGCCTGCCACGAGCCTGTCTGTCCTACGACCTGAAATGCGACGACGGCGTTCAGCCCCATGCCGGGTGCGAGCGCGATCGGAAAGTTCGCGCCCAGGCCCATGAGCAGCGTGCAGATGGCGGCGGCGGCCGCGGTTGCCGCAGCAGCCGCCTCGAACGGGATTCCGGCCGCCGCGAGGATCGCCGGGTTCGCGAACAGGATGTAGGCCATGGTCAGGAACGTCGTGATGCCACCGCGGACCTCGCGCGGCAACGTGGTACGACGCCCCTGGATGTCGAAATGTACGAGTGGCAATTGACCGGGCAGTCTATCCGAACGGCTGCGTGACTCCAAAGTCGCGAGCGCGCCGGCGTCGCGCGTGAGAGAATCGGCGTTTCCTCGTGACTGCGCGTGTGGAGTCGAGCGCATGACCAAAGATGAATCGCACGGCTGGAGTCGACGCCGGTTTCTCGCGGGAACGGTCGGGACGTCTGCGTTCGCGGCGCTATCTCGGGACGTGAGCGCCGCGCAGGCCGCGCCGCCCTCCGGCGGGACGGCCCAGGCGCAGGCTTTGCCCGCCGGCGCACAGGATCGGATCAGTGCCCGGCTGCGGCTGATGCGTGTAGCGCTGGGGCAGGAACCCTCCGACTTGGTGATTACCGACGGCACGCTGCTCGATACCCTCACCGGCGAGCTGCTCCCCGGCTGGGGCGTAGCCATCGCTGGCGATCGGATCGCCGCCGTCGGCAACGTCGAACGGTGCGTCGGCGCCAGCACGGTCAGGATCAGCGCGAAGGGCCTGACGCTCGTTCCCGGCTTCGTCGATGCGCACTACCACTGCGAGAGCAGCCGCGTGAGCGCACGCCGGCACGCGGAGGTCACCCTCCCGCAGGGACTCACCGCTTACTTCGAGGGCACCCACGAGATCGCGAACGCGGGCAGAGGGCTGCCCGGCGTCGAGTACTTCGTCGAGGCTGGGCGGCGGCTTCCGCAGAAGATCTACCCCTGCGTGTCCTCGGCGACGCCGCCGAGCCCCGTCGAGACGACGAGCGGATACATCGGCTACGCCGAAGCGGCACTCGCCTTCGAACGGTGGCCCGAGGAGGCCCGCGGCATCGACGAGGTCATGGATCTGCCACGAGTGCTCGACGGATCGGCCCGCCTCCATGCCGTCATCCAGGCCGCGCTCGATGGTCATCGCGTGGTCGCTGGCCATGGGAGCCCGCCGCTCGACGCGCTCGACGGCTGGATCGCGGCCGGCATCATGTCGAGCCACTCGCCGCGCGTGGCCGAGGCGCTGACCATGCTTCGCAAAGGCGTGCACCTGCAGCTGAAAACGGAGCGGACGGCCGAGATCATCAAGCAGTTGCTCGACCTGCCATTGCGCGACTGGCGGAACGTCGGTCTTGCCGTCGACGATCGCACCGTCGCCGATCTCCTGGACCGCGGCGGGATGGACCACGAGGTGCGGACGGCAATCGCAATGGGTGTACCGGCCATCACCGCGTACCAGATGGCCACCGTCAACAACGCAGCGCACTGGCAGGTGTCGCATCTCCACGGCCTGATTGCGCCGGGGCGTTATGCAGACGTCTTGCTCGTGTCGGATCTCGAGAAGGTCGTCATCGATCGCGTCTTCGCGAGCGGTCGACTCGTCGCCGAGAAAGGTCGGCTGACGGGCCCGCTGGACGCCGGCCCGCTCGATCCGTCATTGCGGAACACGGTGCGACTGTCGCGCGAGCTGCGCGCCTCGGACTTCGAGATCCTGGCGCCGCCGAACCGTGGCGACGTGCAGGCTTACGTGCTGCCGCCGCGGTATTTCTCACTCGAGCTGGGGCCAATCACGAAGACCCTGCGGGTCAGCGGAAGCCGCGTGCAGCGCGACCTGGCGAGGGGGATCACCAAGTTCGCGGTCGTCGAGCGGTACGGCAAGGGCATGAGCATCGGCGTGTCGTTCTGGGAGTTGGGTTTCGATCAGGGCGCCATCGCCTGGACGGTCAATCACGATCACCACAATCTTGGCGTCCTGGGTGCGACCGACGAGGACATGGCGGTCGCTGCCAACCGCTGCGCGGCCATCGAGGGTGGCTACGTCATCGTCAAGGATGGAAAGGTGCTCGCCGAGCTGGCCCTGCCCATCGCAGGCCTGATGAGCGACGACGATCCCGTCGCGGTCGCGGAGAAAATTCGAAGGCTGGACAAAGTGGCGACCGAGCTTCACCCGGCGTCGTCGCTTGCGCAGCACCCAACCGATCAGATCACGTTCATGAACCTGACCTGCGATCCGTGGAAGTATTCGCTGACCGATCTGGGACTGTTCAACCTCCAGACGCAGGAGCGGATGCCGGTGGTGTTCTGAAACACCGGCCCGGACTTCGACCGGTGTTCTGTCCATCTTTCGCGCGGCGACGGATCAGGCCAGGCGCGCGACGACGATCAACGAAAGGCCGACCACGAACGCTGCGAACATGAGCGCGAGCAGAGGAGAAGTACCCGGAGGGGCACTCTTGAACTCTTTCCAAATGAAGACACCCCACAAGGCTGCCACCAGGGTGGCTCCCTGCCCCAACCCGTAGGAAATCGCAAAGCCCGCAGCCCCCGCGGCGATGATGCTGAGCGACATCCCGAGATTCCAGATGATCCCGCCGAGAATGCCAATGAGGTGAAGCCGCGGCGTGCCTTTGGAGAAGTAATCTCCAAACGATACAGGTGGCCCCACGAAAGGCCGCTTCATGAAGATCGTGTTCCACAGGAAGTTGGACGCCAGGAGACCGACCGAGAACATGACGATCGCGGTGTAGGGACTCAGCTTGCCGGGTTCGAGGTTGATGAAATCGGTGGACATCGAGGCCGCGACGAAACGGTAAAAGAAGCCCATGAGCAGCCCTGCCACAACCGAGACCATGATGCCCTTTCCGATCGTCCTCTGTCCCTGCGACGGCAGCCGGCTGTAGGCAATGGCCGAAAGCACGATGGCGAGGACGACGCAGGCAACGCCGAGGAAGAGAAGAACGGGGTTGCCCACCGGAGTCGCAACGTAGTTGGTGATGACGCCGAGCACCAGAGCGAGACCCACTCCGATGGGGAACGCGACGGCCATGCCGGCGATGTCGATCGCGGCAACCAGCAGAATATTGGACAAGTTGAAGATGACGCCTCCGACGAAGGCGGACACGAGCGCTCCAGTCTGCGCCTGCGACAAGTCAGCGAGGAAGGGCCGGCCGGCCGTCCCAGTGCTGCCCAGTGTGAACGCCAGGACGAGGGCCAGCAGCAGGACTCCCAGGGCGTAGTCCCAGTAGAACAGCTCGAACCGCCACTCCTTGGTAGCGAGTTTTTGCGTATTCGCCCAGGAGCCCCAGCAGAACATGGTGACGACGCACATCGCGACGGCGAGGGCGTATGACTCGACAACGGTCATCGTGTACCACCTTGTGCTGCCACCTGCCGCAGGCAGCGTGCACAACTAGACGAACATTAATGGGAGCGTATCTTCACCTGTTTATGTCTTCTGTTCTCGTTTGTGCGCCTCGAACTCCGCTCGTTTGAGAAAGGACTTCTGGGTCCCCACCTTGGTGGTGGACAGGCTGGCGTAGAGGCAGGCCTGTGAAATGGCATCCTTTTCGGGAACGCCTTCGGCGAGGAACGTGGCGAAACTGCCGATGAAGGCGTCCCCTGCGCCGGTGGTGTCTTTCGTTTGCACGGTGAACGCCGGTATCAATTCGGATGCGCCGTTCTTGGCGAGTAACGCGCCCTTGGCTCCGAGCGTGATGATCACCCTCGGAATGCCACGCTCCAGAAAATACCGCCCGCACTCTCTCGCCTCGTCGACTGTTCGGACGGGCCTGCCGGCAATCGTCTCGGCTTCGCTTTCATTCGGAATGAAGTAATCGACCTTGGACACCTCCTCGAGATCCACGGGCTGACCCGGTGCCGGGTTCAGGATGCATTTGATTCCGTTCGCCCGCGCGAAGCGTATGGTGTAGTAGACCGTCTCGAGCGGTATCTCGAACTGCAGGATGATGCAGTCGGCCTGTTTCAAAACGGGCGCGGCCAGGTCGACGTCGGCGGGCATCAAACGGTCATTCGCCCCCTTCACGACGTAGATTCGATTCTGACCGGTGGGGTCCACGAAGATCGGCGCGACGCCGCTCGACACCCCCTCCACGATGCGAACGTGTGAGGTGTCGATTTGGAACGACTCGAAATTCTTGATGGTCGCCGGGCCGAAGAGATCCGAGCCGACCCTGGCCACCATCGACACCTCTGCTCCGCAGAGACGCGCGGCAACAGCCTGGTTGGCCCCTTTCCCGCCGAAGCCCATATCGAACTGCTGGCCGAAAATCGTCTCGCCCGGAAGCGGAACACTATCGGCGAATGTGACGAGGTCGATGTTGGCACTGCCCACGACGGCAATGCGCGGTTTCGGATTCATTCAAGCGCCTCCGTGAGTGACTTGGCCGGTAAGGTTCGCGTCGCCGCTATCGGCTCGGAGCCGACGCCGAGGCCTTCGTGACGCGCTCCACGTACAACCGGATGAACTTGTCCCAGTCGAGATCCGTCTGCACCGTCATTTTGCGAGCGCCTTCGGCACCCGGCCAGGGCTCGCGTGCACCAACGGACACACCATAATTGGCGTCGTGATTGATGTCGACGTCGACGTACAGCTCGACGGTCTTCATCAGGCTCGGATCGACCAGGGTCACCGCCGCGATCTGGTCGTACATCAAACCTATTCTGTCGGGCGTTTTCTCGAAGCCTGGCCCGAGCCGTTCCTTGACGAGGCGCGTAATCGGCGTGTCGACGGCCACGATCCTGTCGTACACCTCTTTGCTGAACTTGGCCTTGCGGGACACATTCAGCGGCGACAGCACGATCGGGATGCCTGACCGGAGAACAATCTGCGCGGCTTCCGGATCCACGTAGAAGTTGAACTCTGCGTTCGGCGTGTGGTTGCCGCCGCCATCCGGCAACGAGGCGATCGCGCCGCCCATGATCACCAGTTGCTTGACGTTGGCCGCGAACTGGGGCTCCATGCGCATCGCCATCGCAATGTTCGTGAGCGGACCGATCGCCAGAATGGTGACCTGACCTGGGTTCTGCATGACCGTGCCGACCAGGAACTCGACGGCACTCCTCGATTCCGCCTTCTTTTTCGCGAATCCCCCGGGGGGTTCCGGCGCGGGTCCGTTCGCATACCAGCCACCATGCCGCTTCGTGTCCCACTCGGTTCCCTGATGCATCAGCGGACTGGCTGCGCCCCGGAAGACGGGGACTTCCCCGCGCTGCGTGACTTCCAGCAGCTTCAGGGCATCGGCGGTGGCGACGTTGAGGCTCCTGTTGCCGGCGACGGTCGTGATGCCCAGCACCTGAAGCTCAGGACTGTTGAGCACGAAGAACAGCGCCATCGCATCGTCCTGGGGAGGATACGCAAAGTCGGTATCGAAGATGATTTTTTGCGGCTGCTGCGCCGCGGCTGGCGCGGCGGCACCCATCATCAAGAGCAGCAGACAGGCACAGATTCGGTTCATCGGTTCGCACCTCTCAACCCCAGGGGTCGATGGTCGTGATCGAGACTTCGCGCGTCGGCGAAACGCCGGGGCTCACGGCTTCTTGGGCGGCCGGGTCATCAGATCGACATACAGCTTGTAGAACTTGTCCTTGTCGAGATCGACCTGCACCGTCGAGAGCTTCCACAACCATGAGGGCGCCTTGACGTCCTTCTCCATGAAAATGGTCTGTCCGTAACTGGCGCCGTGGTTGATGTCGATGTTGACCTGGAGCTCCTGTTGCGCGGTGATGATCGAAGGGTCGATCACCGCGGCCGCCGCAATCTCGTCCCACATGTATCCTGCCCCGCCCGCACCGGCGCGCGAATACTTCGTCAGGTACTGCGCGGTCGGGGAATTGGACTTGGCGATCTGAGCCTTGATGTCCTCCGAGAGACTGGTCTTGACGGAGATGTCTACGGGGGTGATGGTGATTCTCTTCCAGGGTGCGCTCATCACCATGCGAACGGCCTCGGGATCCCACCACCAGTTGAACTCCCGCCGGCCGTTGATACGGTGATTGCCGCCCTTGTCCACGTTGAATCCCCCTCCCATCAGCACGAGTTCCTTGGCCAGCTGAGGGAGCTCGGGATCCAGGGCCAGTGCCAGCGCCACGTTCGTCAGCGGCCCGCCGCACCAGATGGTGACTTCTCCCGGGTACTTGTGGATCGTCTCGATCAGGAGGAGCGCGGCGTGTTGCTTGACCGCCTGAATTGTGGGACTGCCGGGCGCGAGTACTGGCACCTCGTCGGGACTGTGGTATCTGGCGGGGTTCCAGGCGCCCTTGTAGCCGAACACTCCGTACTGCGCCTCCCACAACTCGGTCTCGTCACGAGAATTGATCAGCGGAAACTTGGCGCCCTGAGCCACCGGGACGTGTCCGTATCCCGTCAGCTCCAGCATCCGCAGCGTCCACTGAGTACTGGCCTTCACCTGGCCGTCTCCCGCGACGACACCAATGCCGACCACGTCAATGTTCGGCGCCTGCAACAGCATCAGCATGGATTGGTTGTCCGTCCCCGTCGCCCCGCCGACGTCCTGGTCGATGAACACCTTTTTCGGCGCGGTGCCTTGCGCTTCGAGCCGAGGCGACGCAACGACGATGAGGCTCACGAGAAGCGTCAGCGCCCAGATCTTGTAACCACGCATGGTCATGGTCTGAATCCTCGAAAGGGACGTGGATGCTGTCCATACGCTCCGACCGGGCTCGACATCGACCGCTCACGCGCACGAAGCAGCGGCACTCAGTTCGGAACCGTCACTCGTTCCGGCCAGGTGGCAGCTGGTGAGCGCGAGGGAGTGCCCCTCGCGCTCATCAGAACACGTACTTCAGCGCAAACTGGATTTGCCGGGAGGATTTCACCGTGGACTGGATCACGCCGAATGTGGGCGAGCCGACCGCAGTGCCCGGTGGCGCGAATTGCGCGTGGTTGAAGAGATTGAAGATCTCGGCCCGAAACTGAAATCTGTCGATCCTCTTGGACAGCGCCATGTCGAGGTTCCATCGGCCAGGCCCGAACAGCGTCGTCCGCGCGGCATTCCCCAGCACACCGATGCCCGGCGCGACGAAGCAGTTGATATCGAACCAGCGTGCGACGGTCGGGTCGTCCAGCTTTCCGTCGCAGATTCTGTCGGGCCGATTGCCGAACGCCGTACCCGACTGGCTGCTCGACATGCTCATGCCCAGGGGATATCCACTCTCCGCAAAGAAGATGCCGTTCACCTGCCACCCTCCGAGGATGATCTCCGGCAAGCCTTTCAGGTTCGACAGGTACGCTTGTCCGCTGCCAAAGGGCAACGGGTACAGGACGCTGAGGGTGACATGGTGCCGCAGATCGGTGTTCGCCGAACCTGTATCAGCATCTTCCGCGACCGGGAAATACACGATGCCGGGGTCGCCACCGAAACCGGACACGCCGTTTGTAAGCGCCTTCGAATAGGTGTAGCCCGCGAGCAGGAAGAACCCGTTGACCGCACGCCGCTCGGCCTTGAACTGCAACGAGTTGTACTTCATCCAGCCGCGGCTGAGCGCGGCGATGACCGCCTGTAGCTGCGGATAGGGGCGCCGCGCCGCCGCGTTGAATCCTGGGCCAGGCGGCGCCGTGTTCAGATTACGGCTCTTGTCGAACAAACGGTCGGCGTAGCTGCCAGTATAGGCGGCGCTCACGATGGTCCGGGCAAGCACTTCCCGCTCGACATTGATACTCCACTGCTGAACGCGGCCTTGCCTGAAGTTCGGGTCGATCGTGGTCCAGTCACCGCGGTAGGCCGCCGGATCAACGGGCTGGCTGTTGTCGGGAAAGCCTGTCGCCAGCGTGCGAACCGGCGTGATGTTGTCGCTGGTGAACGAGTACGCGTTGGCGTACGGCGGGTTCTGATAAGGCCCTGTGGCCCCGCCCATCGCCGACACGTCGTGGTAGATGCCGTAGCCGCCGCGGAGAACCGTGGTGGAGTTGACGCCGGGACTCCACGCGAATCCGACACGGGGCTGGACATTGCTCCAATCAGTCTTGACCCCGATCGTGCCACCCAGGTAGATCTGTCCAGTGTAAAAATCGAAATTGCTGAAGCGGTCGGCCTCTTCAGTCTGGGGCGTGGTGACCAGGTAGGCGAGCCCCAACGTCATGGTGAGGCTGTTGTTCACCCTCCAGGTGTCGTCGAAGAACCCCCGGTACTCCTGCCAGCGCCTTCCCTTGACGGATCCGTTGAGCTGATCGTTGCGCCCGCCCGAGGCAGGAAGTCCCAGCAGCAGGCTGGCGACGGCGCTGCCGGTATTGGCGTTCAAGACGTTGTTCGTGAAGCCCGCTGTAAAGAACCGGGTGAACGAGAACTGGCCGGCGAGCGCCGTGTCCCCGAGGAGATTCAACTGCATGAACCGCGCGGTCCCTCCCACGTTCAGCGTGTGGGACCCCTTCACCATGGTCACCGTGTCGGAGTAATGGAAAACGTTGGTGCCTCCCTGGAATGGCGAGAACCCGCGATCCCCGATCCCCACGAAGTTCTGGATCGTCATCCGGGTCAACGACGACGTTTCGGCCGTACCCAGATTCGCACCCGGGATGCCCAGGTCCTGCGATTTGTTGGAGAGGTATCCGAACGAGGTGATGTAGTTGAAGATTCGATTGTAGCCGGCGGTGAATTGGTTGATGGCGTTGTTCTTGAAAAGATGCGTCTGTGACACCGCCAGGTTGCGCGCGTGGGTCTTGAACGTCTGGTTGCTGGCGAACGCCCCGGGCGCGCCGAAGTCCGGCAGTCCGGTCGGGAGGTACTGATGCGCGTTCTCGAGGCTGAAGCGTCCGAACAGCCGATCGTTGTTGCTGATGTTGTGATCGATGCGGATGTCCGCCTGGTAGTCGTCGAGCGTCTTAATCGGGTTCGAGAGATAGTTGCCGGCGAGCCTGTCGGTAAAAGTAGGAAGCGGCAACAGATCCAGGATCTTCTTACCGATTGGATCCATCTGGTTTTGCAGGATGGCGTTATTGGGAAACGGATCGCGCACGAGTTGGCCCGTCGCCGGGTCGGTGCGGGTGGTCGCCGGGTTGAAGATCGTCGCCGCGGGGGCACCGGGAAAACTTTCGGTAAAGATCCCCTGATGCATCAACGCTGTCGGCACGGTGAGCAGAGTGGTCAGCCCTTCGTCGATGTTATTACCCTGAAAGCTGCTGAAGAAAAATGTCTTGTTCCTGACAATCGGGCCGCCCCCTGAGCCTCCATAGGTGTTTTGCCGCCATGGGCGCTTCTGGGGGCCGTCAAAGAAATTGCGCGCATCCAGCGCATCATCGCGGAAGAACTCGAACGCTGTCCCGTGAAACTGGTTCTCGCCCGACTTGCTGCTCACCAGCACCGTCGTACCGCCGCGACTGCCGTACTGCGCGTTGTAGTTGTAGGTCAGGACTTTGAACTCGCGGATGGAGTCGACCGAAGGCAGGATCCCGACCCCGCCAGCCGTCAGCTCGTTGTTGTCGACCCCATCGTAGAGCCAGTCGTTTGCATTTTCCCGCATGCCTTGCGCCGAGACTGACATGTGTCCGCGGTACGAGACTTCGCTGGTAGGACCCCCGGCCAGGAAGCTTCCCGCGCGGCCCGACACGGTCCCCGTTCCCAGAAAGGCGAGTTGCACGAAGTTGCGTCCATTCAGCGGCAACTCGGCGACTTGTTGCTCGTTGATCAATTGGCCCAGTGAGGCATCGCTGCGTTGCAGTGCCACTTCCGAGGCTTGGCTTGCGACCGTGACTTCGGTGCTGACCGAGGAAATCTGCAACGCGAAATCAAGGGTGAGGCTCTGCTGCACGGTCAAGATCACGTCGGCTTTTTCTGCCTTGCGGAAGCCGCCCATCGACGTGCTGACCGTGTAGGTGCCGATCGGCAACAGCGCGAGCACGTAGCGGCCCACTGCGTCGGTCACCGCTTCGCGCTCTGCACCGGTCCCCTGGTTGTGCGCGGTCACGACGGCCCCTGGCACCGCGCCCCCCGTCTCGTCCAACACTCTGCCGGAGATCGTCCCCACGGATTGTGCAAACGCCGTCGCAGTCGCCTGGGAGGCCAGGACCACAACCAAAGCGGTGACGGCAAGCCACGGTCGTCTCATGTCTCCCCCTATCGGTTGTGCGACGCGCAGGTTGTGCGCCGAGCACCTTCCCGCGCTACCAGTCCGTTTTTGCCGCCCCCATGGCGGATCCCCGAATGCACCGCGATGCGTGCTCGTCCCCTGAAACGATCCATCGGCGGCTGCGTTTGCGATTTCAAGAGGTGTCGAGCCCGGCAAGTCGGTACGTGGGCGAGAGAATGACGTATTCGACGCCCTCCCACCGCGCCGCAGCATTCGCGTGGGAGACGGACAGGATTCGGTTGCAGCCTCCGCACCAGACATCCCTTGCTCGCACCGCAGCAACCGGGATATTCGTTCGATCGGACCACCAAACCTGAATGTTTGAGACGATTCGGGAGCATTAAGCCCCTGAGCGTTGTGTCCTGTCAAGACAAAATGACCCTCGTTTCGTCAGCGGAGTACGTGCCGCGAAAACTGCCATAATCGACGGCCACTGAACGGAGGACCGTGGAGGATCAGTGCAGACAACAACTCCGGGACAGGCGATACGTGTAACGCCGCGCGTGGTCGCCGCCGGTCGACCGCGCGCGCTGACGCCACTCGCCGTCACGGTTTGCATGGCGCTGCTGGCCTTCGGGAGTGTTTCGACAGCGGAGGAACCGGCGGCGCAAGACCGTCCTGACCGTCCGCTCACGCTGGCGCGCCTCGTCGATCCAACGACCCGGGTGGAAGTGAACGGCCGTTTGGTGCAGCTCGCGCTGCACGGCTTGATCCGCTTCGATACGCTGGCCGATCTCTTCACCTACATCGATGAGCAATCCGGCCGTTGGACATTTGCGACCGCGCAGGAGCGCCAGGCATTCGGGGACAACCTGCTTCAGCGCGGCGTCGAGAGCCGCGTCGTCTCGATGCAGACGGAGCTGCCGCTCGAAATCGTCCTGACGCACACGCGCAGCGAAGTCGGAGCCGCTGTCGACGCACTGCACTCCGCGGACCCGGCCCTCGTCTTCCGGGGACGCCATTGGCAGGCGTCGGTGCAGACGTACCGTGAGGCCTTCCTGCGCGTCCGTGATCGCTGGAGCACCAGTCTGAACTGCTGGAGCGCCTCGTCTTCCATCGCCGGGCGTGTCCTCTCCAACTGGTATCTGATCGACGAAGGGATAGCGTTGTACGGGGCGACGTACGATTCCACGGAGCATTTCTGGCAGGCGGTGAAGTACCGTCCCGACGTCACGATCCGTCAGCTGCGGGACTTGCTCGCCGGGCTCGGCCGCGCAGACTCGACGATGTGGCTCGCCGCGCTCGAGCGTGATGAGGCGTTCGCGAAGGCGAACGCCTACGCGCTCACCTTCCTGCGCTTCAACCTGCAGCCGGACCGGCTGGCGTCCTTCGACCACGACCTCCAATCCGCGGGGCAGCCGGCCGAACCGGCGAGGCACGCGCAGCAGCGCGTCGGGCGCGGTCCGGGTGAAGGCGTGCGGTTTACGGCCATGCAGGAGAAGGTGCTGTGGGGTGACCTCGCCGACGTCTTTCATCTGATCGTCTCGTTTTCCTCACGCCTGGGCGGCGCGTTGGCGCCCGACATGGCAGCCGTCCGTGACGCGATGGTGGCCCAGGGATTCGGGACGATTACGCTCGATGGCTACGCTGGCGGCCGATTCCCGTTTCTGAGCTCGACCTTCCAGGATCTGATGTTCGAGATCTGGAAAGTCAAATACCTGCAGATACCGCGATTCGGCGAAGTCATCCGAAGTACCGTCGGGCGCCGGCTCGATCATTTCCTGGATGATGGCGATTCACCGGACATCCCGATTCCCATCTACGTCAATCAGCTCAATCGCATTCGCGACCTGGCGCTCGCGCAACCGAAGAAGTGACCAGCCGCTCCGAATCCGCCCGCTCGGCAATTTCGACAATAATGAACGCCGCTTGCGTGACACACGAATCGAGGGGACATGGTGAACCGAATCCGCCTTCTGGTTTCGTCCTTCCGGCGCGATCCTCGGAACGACGAATCGCGTTCTGGGTTTGCGATGCGGACAGCCAGCCCGATCGACGCGTTGACGCACGATGTGCGATACGGACTGCGGATCATCCGCAAGAGCCGAGGGTTCAGCTCCGTCGCGATCGTATCGCTCGCGGTCGGCATCGGCGTTTCGACGGTCCTCTTCAGTTTTGCCAACTCGTTTCTGCTCCGTCCACTTCATGCCGCCAACCCATCGGAGCTGGTGCAGCTCTTCACGAGCGACTTCGACGGACCAGCGTACGGCGCATCGTCGTATGCCGACTATGAAGACTTTCGAGACCGCGGTGCGGCATTCAGCGGCCTGCTCGCGTCCACGCGCGCACGAGCGACGCTGAGCGACTCCGAGCGGCCGGATCTCATTGCCGGCGTGCTCGTCTCGGCCAATTATTTCGACGTCCTCGGCCTGCAGCCGTCGCGCGGCCGTTTCTTCCTGCCGGACGAAAACCGTACGCCCGGTACGCATCCGGTCGTGGTCCTCAGTCATGCCGCCTGGCAGCGACGATTTGGATCGGATCCGGAGATCGTCGGCCGAGTCATCGGTCTGAACGGCCACGCCTTTACCGTGATTGGCGTGGGACCACCGCAATTCTCCGGCACGAGCATCGAAGAGGCCGCCGAGTTCTTCGTGCCCGTGATGATGGAGTCGATCGTGTCGCCGGGAGCCGACAATCTCCATAACCGGCGAGCACGAGCATTCACCGTCTTCGGCCGATTGAGAGCGGGGGTGACCCTTCGAGAAGCTGATGCGGCATTGCGGGTCGTCGCCGCACAGCTGCTGCTCGAGGACCCAGGCGCGTGGCGCGACGGCGCCGGCCGCGGTCGCATCGTCACCGTCCTGCCGGAGCTCGAGGCGCGCTTCGCGGGAGCGCCCGCCGGCACGGTCCTGTGGATCCTTTCGAGTGTGATGGCGGGCGTCGTCGTACTCCTGGGCGTCGCCTGTGTGAACGTCGCAACGGTCCTGCTGGCGCGCGCGACAACGCGCCGCAAAGAGATCGCCGTCCGGCTGGCCATGGGCGCGTCTCGAGCGCGGGTCGTGCGGCAACTCCTGACCGAGTGCGCGCTGTTCGCCGCGGCCGGAGGCGTCCTGGGTCTGCTCCTCGCGCAGTGGGTGGCAGCGCTCGTCCCGCGCTTCTCGCCCGACGGAGCGCCCCCGTTCGATCTGACCCTCGACTATCGCATTCTGATCTTCGGGATCGGTGCGTCGCTATTGACGATCGTGCTGTGTGGTCTCGCTCCGGCGCTCCAGTCGACGCGTCCGGACATCAACGCCGAGCTCAAGGACACCGCTCAGACGATGAGAGTGCGACGGTTCCGAGTCGGGCTCAGAGATGCGCTCGTCATCGTCCAGGTAGCGGTGTCGTTGACGCTCATCATCGGTGCGGCGTTGTTGTTTCGCAGTTTTCTCTCCGGACGCACACAGGATCCCGGCTTCCGGCGCGAGGGAGTGTTGAACATCGAGATCGATCTCTCGCCGATCCCGGGCGGCCCCGCCGCACAGGCGCGTTTCTATCGCGAGGCCGTGCGATCCGTCGCGAGTGTTCCGGGAATCGACCAGGTCGCCCTCGCCGCTCTAATTCCGCTCGACGGGTCGAACCGTTCAACAAAGATCGTGGTCGATCACGCTGGATCCGAAGTTGCGGTATCGCCCGACATCAACGTTGTCGGTCCGGACTACTTTGCGCTCATGGGTATTCCGGTGGTCCAGGGCCGGGAGTTCGCGACGTTCGATCGGGAAGGCGCGCCGCGGGTCGCAGTGGTGAACGAAACGATGGCGCGGCAGTTCTGGGAGGGAGACGCCGTCGGCCGCACCTTCAGAGACGAGCATCGAAATGCCAGCGTGCAGATCGTCGGCATCGTGCGCGATGTGCGGCATCGATCGTTCGGTGAAGAAGCCGGGCCGATGGTCTTCTTCTGCGCCGATCAGCGGTATACCGCTCGAATGACGCTGCACATGCGGACGAAAGTTGCTCCCGGGCCGCTGGGCACGGCAGTGCAGCGACGACTCCACGAGATTCATCCGGCTGCAGGCGTCCGGCCGCCGCGAACGATGGCCGAGCACATGGACATCGTGACGATGCCGCAGCGTCTGGGCGGTCTCGCGGCCGCCCTCACCGGCGTGGTGGAGCTGGCGCTGGCGGTCATGGCGCTCTACGGGGTGATTGCTTTCGCCACGGCGCTGCGTACGCGCGAAATCGGTCTGCGGATAGCGCTTGGCGCGTCGTCTGGATCCGTTGCGCGCCTGATCATGCGCGACGGCCTCACGCTCGCAGGCTTTGGTATCGGGTTGGGCGTGGCCGCCGCTCTTGGTGCTGGGCCCGTACTCGGCAGCCTGCTCATTGGCGTCGGCGCAGCCGATCCCCTGAGCTTCGGCGCAGCCGCAGTGCTCCTGGTGCTGGTCGCAGCAATCGCCAGCTATCTGCCCGCCCGTCGAGCCTTGCGCGTCGATCCCAGCGTCGCGTTGAGAAGTGAATAGTTGTTAGCGGTCCCGCGCGAGGCTCGCTACATGGCTTGGGATGTGCGCGGCAAGACCATTCTGATCACCGGAGCGTCGAGCGGCATCGGCCTTCAGGCGGCGATCGACCTGGCCGGGCGCGGCGCGCGCGTCGCGATGGTTGGCCGCGATCCGGGCCGCAGCGAGACGGCCGCACGTGACGTGACGGCGCGCAGCGAATCGAAGGACGTCTCGCTTTTCATCTGCGACTTTTCATCCCAGGCGGCGATCCGTCAGTTGGTCACGACGTTCCGCGCGCGCCACGATCGCCTCGATGTGCTCGTCAACAATGCGGGAGGCGTGAACAAGACGCGCAGCACGACGGTTGACGGCATCGAAACGACATTCGCCGTGAATCACCTCGGAAGCTTCCTGCTGACGAACTTGCTCCTGGATCTTCTCGTGGGAAGCGCGCCCGCACGGATCGTTACGGTGGCATCGATAGGCCACCGACAAGGCACGCTCGACTTCACCGATCTGCAATTTGAGCGCGGGTACTCCCTCATGCGGGCGTACTCGCGATCGAAGCTCGCCAACATCCTCTTTTCAAATGAGCTGGCGCGCCGACTGGCCGGGACCGGCGTCACCTCGAACAGCCTGCATCCCGGCTCGGTAGATACCCGAATCTGGTCGGGTGCTCCCCTGTGGGCGAAGCCCTTCATCCAGATCGCGCTGCGGCCCTTCTTTATCAGCGCTGCAGAGGGTGGCAGGTACATCGTCAGATTGGTCACACGTCCGGACCTGAGCGCGGTCACGGGGCAGTATTTCGAGAAAGACGAGTTGAGCACTCCGGCTTCGCTCGCCACCGACGAGGCGCTCGCGAAACGCTTGTGGGATGTCAGCGCGTCGATGGTGAACCTGCCGGATTGACGCGTGCATGTTCCGCATGCCGCCGACAGGTAGACGAGCCCTGCGACCCTATCGGAAGGCAATCGACATGCGGCGAAAGTCGAAAGTCACTTCCGGCGCCTGGCTGAAGACGTCCATCCCGAGATTGCCATACTGCATTCCAGTGCCCTCTCGATTCAGGAAAACGCGGGCCCGCGGAAGCAGCGCGTCGAACCCGCCCACGCGCAGGCGCAAGTCGGGAATCGCGACGATCTCCTCCTCGCGCCGGCCGCCGATCTGTTGCACCTCGGTCGTGCTCTTCGAACCGCGCGCGATGACCTGCGGGAAATCGGCCGCGAATCGCTGCCACAGCTGGGTGCCGTCCTGGGCGCCGGTATCGAGCGTGAAATCCAGCATCCGGCCTTCGAACCGCACGCGTGTCACCGGCGGCGATTCTCCATCGAACGCCATGTTCGCATCTGCGATCGCGACGCGTCCCGTCGGGTCCGCGCCGAGCTGGCAGGTGCCGCTCTTCGTCCACCCGATGCCGCCGAGCGCAACGGCGACCGGCAATCCCAGTATGCCCCGTCTGCCGGGCGGTCGATCGCTCCACATCGGATGCGAATCGGGAAAGATCATCACCGGGACATTCCGCAGTTCACTGTCGCCGATGACGATGCGCTCGGCGACTCCCGTTTGCGTCTGCGTCGTCGCGCTGAAATCACCGGCAGTCATGCTCACCCCGTGGACAGGGATCCCGAGCGTTCGCGCCTCACCTTCCGAGACTGACGCATGACTGAATCCACTGTCGAAGAGCCACTCCACCGGCTTGCCGTTGACCCGGGCGGGCAGCGTGACGCCGCTCGCGGTCACGGCGCACACGAAGGGCGTGCGACGCCCGAGGTGCACGACCTGATTAGGAATCCTGCGAAAACGCTCGAAACCGTCTCGCATGTTGCGGACGTCGGCTCGTGTGGGCGCCGCGGTCAGCATGTCGTCGAGGATCCGCAGCATGTCGCGCGATCGCGAATGCTGCATGTAGAGAATCGCGAGCGCTTCACGAGCCTTGTTGGCGTCGTCCGGGGTGCGCGCCTCGCGAACGGCACGATTGAGGAACGCCTCGGCGGACGCGACCTGATTGAACGCCGACGCGACCGCGCCGACATAGAACGGCGCGACCGTGCCACCGGCAATCGTGTCCCGCAGCTCGAACCAACGGTGCTGGTCGTAAAGTTGTTCGAGAGTCGCGTCGTTATTCGACCGTCCCGTGGCGCCGGACCGGACAGAGACGCAGATGGCAAGCACCGCCAGTGTCAACGCCCTTGGCATCGCGGGCAGTATAACGAATCGGTTGCGTGTCTCTGCGGCACACCACGCTCGGCGTCTTCAAACGACCAACTCCCGATCTCGGGGAACCGCTTCATTCTGATCCGAAGTTTCGGTATCGCCTGAGGTCAACGTTGTCGGTCCGGACTACTCTGCGCTCATGAATATTCCCGTAGTCCAAGGCCGAGAGTTGGCGAGGTTCGACCGGGAAGCGGGCTAGGCTGCCGACCTGCGAGCGTTCAGCAGTTGTGGAAGGACCCGCTCCGCCAGCGGCGCGAGATCGAGGTGAGAGGTCACGCCGATCGGCACCGACGCGAATCGCCGGGCGATGACCGGCTGGTCGCTGACGAATAACACCGCTGCAACGTCTGGATTCAGCGGCGACGGCCTCGCCGGAAGTCCCGCGTCGCCAGCGGTCGCCCAGGCGTCGACTTCGAGCCACGCATGCTCCGCCAGCCTCGGCTCGCGCACGCTCTGTGCACCATCAGCGAGAACCGCCAGATATCGTTGTGAGGGGACGACCAGCGCGACACCGATCAGCGCGCCGCTGTCCGTGTGTCGAACGTCGATGGCCAGACCGCGCGTAGACATGGCGCATTGTCGCACGAAGAGAGACCGTCTCGGAATCGCCCGGCTCACAGCGATGCTCACATCCTGAGCGCGAACTCCGTAGCGAGATGGCAGCTACTGCCTGATCTGGTTTCCGGCGATCTGGCATCACATACTGAAACCGGGTATGCTCACCCCCCGCCAGCTCCGTGAGCGACGACCAGCGGTCTTCATTCCGCCGGCTTCCTGCGCGACAACGGCTCGCGCTCGCTATTGGCCTGCTGAGCGCATTCTGGACCCTGTGGCTGCTGATCTTCGGCGGCATCGAGACATCCATTTTCGGGGTCCGCGTGCGGTCGCACGATTTGTCCCGTCCTGCATTCCTCGCTGTCGCGTCGCTCTGGATCTTCGCTCGTATGCAACGACGGACGCTGGGCATGCCGATCCGGCGCCTCCGCGATATCGCTGCGGCAGCGTTCCGGCGGTGGCGAACTACCGACGGGTTGCTGCTCACCGCGATTCTCGGCGTTGCGGCCACTGCGCGGCTGTGGGGTCTCGCGTTCGGCCTGCCTCACCCGGCCGCCAGGCCTGACGAAGAAGCCGTCGCGTCCATTGCTGGGAGCTTCTCGGGCGGCGACTTCGCGTCTCCAGGTTTCGTCTATCCGCCGCTCTTCATGCTGGTGGTCGCGGCCACGGTCTGGCTGGTCTTCACGCGACTACCGGCGATCCTCGCGCGGATCAATGTGCATCCGCCAATTCCGGAGCTGAGCATTCCATCCCAGCGCATCCTGGCGCGTCTCCTCAGCGCGGCGTCGGGTGTGGCGAGTGTCTGGCTGCTCTTTCGCATCGCCACGCGACTCTTCGGCAAGATCGTCGGGTTCACCGCGGCTGCCTTTCTCGCCCTCGCGTTCCTGCACGTGCGCGATTCGCACTTCGGCGTGACCGACATGCCGATGGTCTTCATGCTGCTCGTGGCCTTTCTCGCCATCGTCAAGCTCTCCGAATCCGGATCACGCCGCGACCTGGTCAGCGCCGGCCTCCTGACTGGTCTGGCCATCGCCACGAAATACAACGCGGGCCTGATCGTCCTCCCGGCGTTCTTTGCGATTCTGACCGACCCCCATCGCGCCACCATCCGTGCCCGTCTCGGCGGAATCGTGGTTTTCGGAGTGCTCATGACGGCGGCGTTCCTCGTCGTGTTTCCCCACGCCGTCATCAGCCACGACAGGTTCATTGCTGACGTCATGTTCAACCGACGGCATCTCGCGGAGGGTCATGGAGCGGATCTCGGGAGAGGATGGGTGTACCACCTGACGACGACGCTGCGGCACGGATTGGGCGTGCCGTTGTTCGCGGCCGGCATCGTCGGTCTCCCGTTGATCCTGTGGCGGGAACGACGGCGTGGCGTCCTCGTGGCGCTGTTTCCGCTCGCCTACTACCTGGTGATGGGCAGCGGCAGGGCCGTGTTCGCTCGCTATGCCCTGCCGATGGTGCCGTTTCTCTGCCTCACGGCCGGATACGCGGTCGCGACTGCGGCGAAATGGATGACGAGCGCCCTGGACCGCCCGCGCTGGCGCGTTGCCGTGACCTCAGCGCTGACGATCGCGGTGTTATGGCCGTCCGTGCGGTCGGTGGTCATGTTTGATCGACTGATAGCGCGGGAGGATACCCGCGTCGCGGCGCGCCGGTGGATCGAAGAGCGCTTCGAGCCCGGTACGACGATCGCACAACTGGGAGCCATGAGCGGTCACGTGTACATCGACTACGAGAGACGGTACGTCCTGTCCGACACGCTCTCGTCGTCGCGGCCCGCACTCATCATCATCATCACATCGCCGATCTCGGGAACGCCGGATCTGACGCACGCTCGCTCGTGGCTCGAACGCGAATACGATCTGCGGTTCGTCCGGCAGGTCGTCGCGGAAAACGACGAGGCGAACACATACGATCGGCAGGACGAGTTCTTCGTGCCGCTCGGTGGCTTCCATCGAGTGGACGCGCCGGGTCCGAACATCCGCATATTCGTCCGTCGCGACAGATCGGCTTCTTTGCCGGAGACGAACGTCCGATAGCGGAAGACGTCGTAGGCTGAGGCGCCGCCTACTCAAGTAGGAGCCAGCTACCCCAACCATTTGCCTTTCTCTTCCACAAAACCCATCCGTAGCGTGGCCGCGTGCTTGCACCGTGAACCCGCCATAAGCGGCGACTCTGTCGCCGTGGAGGAGGGGTGCGAATCATGAAACTGCTTACAGCAGTACTCGTTAGCGCGATTGCCACCGCCGCATGCGGTGGTGGGCCGACTGCGCCAACGGCAGCGTCGGTAACCGCGGCTCAACAGACAGGGCCTACGCAACCTGCTCCCACGCCGACGCCTGCACCGACCCCGACACCGTCGCCATCGCCGACGCCTGCGCCTGCTCCGACACCCACACCGTCCGATCCGGCCCCCGGCGCTGACGCGTGGCACGGCTCCGCAACGACACAGGATGCGTTCTGGTACGACGGAACGCCGGTGGTCGCGAACACGTTCACGGTGAAGTGGGATCGCGGGACCGTCACGTTTGGCGATCTGAATGCGCCGGTGCTGCTCTGGCAAGTTGCCGACGGAAGCGGGCTGATCGGGATCTTCGCGAGGCCTAACAATCTCAATCTGCAGATTGTGTTCGATCCGGCCACGGGCAAGGGAACGTGGACGCTCGCCGGGATCCCCGGTCAGGCATCCGGCACGGTCACGGTCGAGCGATGACTCGGGAGTGACGAATGACGGGCTGACGGGCTCTTCACACCGCCCTCTACAACGAGCCGTGTGATTGAGCCCGTCGTCGTCTCTGCTGGGAACCCATCGCTGCCGAGACTCCGACTCTACGCGCACAAGTGACCTCGTTCGCGTCCACATTTGGGCGGAATCCCCTCACCGCGCAGCCCCGCCTGCTGGTTTCACGTTCCTGCATCCTGCTGTCGCGATTCGACGTCAAATCGCTTTGACATCGGTGCTGCCCTGGTGTAACAAGTGGCGGTACTCGCTGGACAGTCTCAACGACCCAGGGTTCCGCTTCGATTCGGCACGCGGCAGCAGCGCGCCGATGGTGAGCCCCGGTCGACAGTCATTCGAGTGCTTCGCGTGTCCGGGCGTTGCGAAAGCGGTCACCCGCGCCAGGCGCCCGACGCGTCCGTTTCACACATCGGGAGGAGACAACATGTCCACTGCCCGCAGGTTCTGTCTCGCCGCGTCCTGCGCGATCTTGTTCGCGCTGCCGCCGGCGGTCGCTCACGCGCAGACCGGCGCCGCATCCATCACCGGCCTCGTCCTCGACCAGACCAATGTTCCGGTCCCCGGGGTCACTATCACTGCGACCAATCAGGCCACCAACGTCGGCTACACCGCCGTCTCCAATCAGGCGGGCAATTACACGATCACCACCGTTCCGGTCGGCACCTACATCGTCAAAGCTGAACTGACCGGCTTCCGCACGGCGTCGACCGCCGCGGTCGAGATCGAAGCGAAACAAATCGCGCGTCTCGATTTCAAGATGTCCGTCGGCGAGATCAAGGAGAACGTCGAGGTGACCGGCACGTCACCGATTCTCCAGACCGAGACCGCGACGGTCGGTGAGGTGATCTCGGGCAACACGACGCAGTCGCTGCCGCTGAACGGCCGCAACACAGGGCAGCTCGCGCTGCTCCTTCCCGGAACGGTCACCTACAACCCACGCGGGTTCACCAACATCGGTAGCGTGAACATGAACCGGCCGTTCGTGAACGGCAATCGCGAGCAGACGAACAACTTCACGGTGGACGGTATCGACGTGAACGAGACGATCGACAACCGCGTCGCGTTTCAACCGACGCCGGATGCGGTCGCCGAGATCAGCGTCGAGACAAACAACTACGCGGCCGACGTCGGCAACGTCGGCGGCGCATTCATCAGCAACGTGATCAAGTCGGGCACGAACCAGATTCGCGGCAACGTCTTCGAGTTCTACCGCAACAGCGACTTCGACGCGAACACGTGGGAGAACAACGCGTCGAACGCGGCGAAGCAGGAGCGGAAGCAGCACATCTGGGGCTTTACCGCGGGCGGTCCCCTGTTGCGGGACAAGCTGTTCATCTTCGGTGACTACCAGCGCTCGCAGCACGACAATCCCGGGTTCGGCACCGCATCCGTCGCGCCCGAAGCGTGGCGGCGCGGCGACCTGTCGAGCGTGACGACGGCGATCAAAGATCCAACGACCGGGCTGGCCTTCGACGGGAATCAGATTCCGATCGGGCGCATCAGCTCGACGGCGCGCGCGCTCCTCAACGACCTCGTGAATTATCCGCTGCCCAATCGATCCGTGCCGGGCGGCGTCACGGGGAACTTCGTCGGCGAGAGGCTGCTGAAGATTCGCGCGAATCAGGGCGACGTGCGGGTCGATTGGAACGCGTCCTCGAACGACAAGATCTTCGGGCGCTATTCGTTCGCGACCTACACCGACTCACGCGACCTGGAGCCGTTTCCCCTCATCTTCACCACGTTGAACGACCAGCCGTTCTGGAACCTGGGGTTCAACTGGAGCCGCATCTTCAGCCCGACGATCGTGAACGAAGTCCTGGTCGGCTACAGCGACGTGACCGTGATCTCGGACACGCACGACTGGGCCGGCGTGGGGGCGGGCAACGCGCTCTACGGGATCGCGGGTGGTCAACCGATCGACGGCCTCACTCAGATCGACTTCGCCAGTGGCCTGACGCTGCCCGGGGCGATCGCAACCGACTCGGACACACTGGCCAAGACGTATCAGATCAACGAGAAGCTGACGTGGCTGAAAGGACGCCACACGCTCAAGTTCGGAGGACAGTTCCTCCATTACAACCAGCGCCGCTTCTATGCCGGCAACAACGGCCTGCTCGGGTTCATCAAGTACAACGGCACGTTCACGAACTACCCCTTTGCCGACTTCCTCCTCGACCTGGTCTCGAACAAAGGGCGGGGCGGCGGCGATCCCAACGATCCGTGGACGCACATCCAGAACCGCAACTCGCTGTTCGTGCAGGACGACTTCAAGCTGACGCAGAACTTCACCGCGAACCTCGGCCTGCGCTGGGCGTACACGTCCACGCTCGTCGAGAAGGACAACCGACAGACCAATTTCGATCTGGTGACCGGCCAGCAGATCTTCGCGAAGGATGGCAGCCTCGAGGATCGCGCCCTCTACAAGCCGTACTACAAAGGGTTCGAGCCGCGTCTCGGTGGGGCCTGGCGACTGAACGAAAACTGGGTGGTTCGGGGTGCGTATGGCATCTCACAGTTCATGGAAGGCACCGGCGCCAACCTGCGCCTGCCGCTCAATCCTCCGTTCTTCTTCGAGTCCGCCGTCAACTACGACACGACGACCGGCGCAGGCTCGATCGCCAGCGGATTCGCCGGGTTGATCCCCGGCACGATCCCGTCCGGAAACGTGCGCGCCTACGATCCGAACCTGCGGCCGCAGTTCTCACAGCAGTACAACGCATTCGTCGAGCACCTGCTATCGCCGGCGCTCTCGGCGCAGATCGGCTACGTCGGCCACCACGCCACGCATCTGGTAACCCCCGTCGAGGGCAACCAGGCGCTGCCCGGCGTCGGCGATCCCGCGACCTGGGCCTCGAAGACCACGCGGCGGCCGCTCTTCGGCGCGCAGCCGCTCGTCACGACGATTGCGACGACGGCCGCCCGATCGGGCAGCAAGTACAACGCGCTGCAGGCCAGCCTGCGCCAGCGTTCCTACCACGGCCTCGAGTACCTCGCGTCGTACACGTTCGGCAAGGTGACCACCAACAACCGCGGGTTCTACGGCGTGTTCGGTGGGACCGGTCTTCAGGGCGTGACCAGCGCGACCGAGGGAGCGTACTGGCAGAACACGTACAATCCCGAGGCGGAATGGGGGCCGGCATTTCACGACGTGCGGCACAACTTCATCCTCTCGGGTACCTACGATTTGCCGATTGGCAAAGGACGGACGTGGGGATCGGGCTGGTCGGGCCTCACCGACGCGCTGCTCGGCGGATGGAAGCTCGGTGGCATCTTCCAGGCGCGGTCCGGTCTCCCGATCACGGTCACCGACGGTCGCGCACGCTCACTCCAGGGAGAACGCGGCGCCGAGCGACCGAACTGCATCGGCGATCCGGTGCCTGCCGATCAGTCGATCGATCACTGGCTCGACATCAACGCGTTCCAGCTCGTACCGCTCGGGACATTCGGCAACTGCCCGGTCGGCGTGGCGCGTGCGCCGGGCTACACCAACCTCGATCTCGTGCTCTCCAAGCGCTTCGCGTTCGGTGGACCGAGGTACGCGGAGTTCAGAATCGAGGCGTTCAACGCCTTCAATCACCCGAGCTTCGGCCCGCCCGCGCGCGACATCTCGGTGCCGAACACGTTCGGCACGATCACGAACACGATCAGCGCGCCCCGAGTGGTCGAGCTGGCCGTGAAGTT
>DATAEK010000271.1:0-8166 GCA_036258055.1 Vicinamibacterales bacterium | reverse complement strand
TTTCGTGTTCGACAACCAGATGCTCACGCAGTGCCTGTACTTCGGGTTCCGCGTGGGCGAAGTGTCCTGTCCGACGAGCTACTTCCCCGAGGCCTCGTCGATCAGCTTCGGGCGCAGCGTGACCTACGGCGTGGGAGTCATCCGTACCTCCCTGCAGTGCGCGCTCCAGCGACTGGGACTGGGGCAATTCAGCATCTTCAATCCAACCGGACGCCGGATCGAGTGGCGTACCGCACACACCGGGGAAGCCGGAGACGGCATCCCAGCGGCCGGGATCGAGCGAGCGGAAGACCAATAGACACAGCTGCCGTGGTCTGGAGACCCAACCGCCGGATCGTCCGGACGGTCAGTTGCGACACCGCGCCTCGCGCGCTCGGCGAACGGATCGCCCAAGATGCTCGCAACTCCCGGACAGCCCCGCTGGTCGAAGAAGTTGCAGAACACGCACGCAAAGGGCGCCCGTGAGTTGGATACTCCCAACTCAGCCTTTGTGAAAGGAGTTGGCGCGCATTCGACTCGGCATTACGCTTGCTGGAGAAATCCGCGAGGTGGACATGAAAGACGACGAGGGCAACGAGCTAACGGTCGTGCCAATCCCTGGCGAGGACAACGAAGCCGAGCGCAAGCGGATCCGGGAATCCAACGACCGCGACCAGGAGATGGAACGGCGCGGCCAACGGTCGCGGCACAACGAAGGCTACGACGAAGCGGCCGACGGCCTGCCCACACCGAAGATCGATCGCGTCGTCGACGAATAAGTCAACGCGAGAGTCCCAGCACGCGCTTCGTGTAAGCGTTGGTGAACACACCGGACGGGTCCGTGCGGCGGCAGATGTCCCTGAACCGGCCGAGCGCCGGGTAGACCTTCGTCATCTCCGCGACACCGAGCGGAAAGTGCTTGCCCCAGTGCAGCCGAGCGCCGAAGAGCGCGTGCATGCTGCGCGCGAGCCACGAGCAGAACGCGTAGTAGCCGCCGCGCTCGCTCGGCGGATAGTAGGTGAAGATCGAGATCGAGAAGTACGGCGCGCTGGCCGACGCGACCATCGAAATCAGCGCATCCTCGGGCAACACGTGCCGGAACAGTACCGGATAGTGGTGTACGTAGGTGCCACGCTTCTGCATCAGCTCGTCGTAGAGACCCGCATCGCGAAGTTTCTTCTCGATTGCCGCGGGCAGGCTGCTTTCCGTGCCGTCGAAGATTGCGGTGGCGGACCGGAGCAGCGCCTCGGCTTCCACGACGACAGCCTCCGGGACGAACAGCTCCATCTCTTCGTGTCGAAACAGATGATGCTGCATCGTCAGCACGTGGGTGGATTCGTCGACATGCGTGACGTTGGCGAGTTGAATGTGCGGGGCCGTCTTCATCAGGCCCCGCACCGCGCCCGGGCCGAGCTTCAGCACAGTTTTCACGAGCAGGTGGAAAAGGACATCGGAACTGAGAAAGTTGTAGAGCCGGAAGAACTGCTCCTTCAGCCCGGCGTTGTCCGGCGGTGACCCCGCGACCACCCGCCGCTGGTAGACGATGTACTTCCAGCCGTGCGGAACGAGCGCGAACTGTGTCAGTGGATAGTCCCGCAGGAACCGCAGCGCCTCCTCGATCGAGTCGACGTGACGCATCGTTTCCTCGACGCCGTACTTGGGCACGATGGGCAGATCCATCGAGAGGACGACGCCCATGCACCCGAGCGCACACCGTGCGGCTCTCAGCTCCTCACCGTCCCGATACTCGAAGATCTTCGGCTCCCCCGACGCGTCGTAGGCCGCGACACGGACCGCGCTCACGAAGTGCGACACGCTCGGCGCGCCCGAACCGTGCGTGGCGGTCGAGATGATTCCCGACAGCGTCTGCTGCGTGATGACGCCAATCGTCGGCAATGTCGAGCCGGCTGCCGCGTGCAGCTTGTCGAGCAGCGTCGCGAGCCGGCAGCCTGCGCCGACACGGACGAAAGACCTGCCCTCCTGCGAGAGGGGCGCGACTTCGTCGAAGCGCGACATGTCGAGCGTCACGTCGGCGCCTCCGGCCGTCTCACTCCAGGAGTGCAGAGCACCGATGGGCCTGACGGTCTCGCGGCCGTGTTTGCGCAGAATCTGCAGGACCTCCTGGTCGTCGGCGGGCTGGTAGACCAGCGGCGCCCAGCGGATGTTGCCGCCGAAGTTGACGATCGTGCGGCGCTCGCCGGTTGGAGCAGTCGCTGCGGCTGATGAGGTCATCACATCCTCCCCCCGACGCAGGGCGAAGGGGCGAGCGTATGACAAGTTCGACAGAAACGGAAACCGAGTGCGGATCTGGGGACCAGTGGTGGGATGAGTTCTTCCTTCGAAAAGAGCCAGACTTCCGCGATAGTCAGGGCGCTATAATCCTCGTCCATTCTCGACTGAGCGTCCCAAACGACACAGGAGGCTCCATGCAGTCCAGTCGTCGGATCGTCACGCGGTGCATCCGCTCTCTCCTCGTTCCCGCGTTGATCCTCGCGTTGGTAGCCAGCGCAGCAGCTCAAGGCAATCCGACCGGCACGATTTCCGGCCGCGTCGTCGATCCGAGCGGTCTGGCTATTCCCGGTGTGGTCGTGACGGTTGCGTCGCCGGCACTCCAGGGCACGCGCACGGCGACCACCTCCACGAATGGCGACTACATCATCCCCTTCCTCCCGGCTGGGGACTACACGGTGACGTTCGAGCTTCAGGGCTTTCAGACGCTGAAACGAACGACGACTCTGACGATGGCTGCGACGCTGCCATTGGATGTCGGTCTGACGATGGCGACGGTGGCCGAGTCGGTGACGGTTTCCGGTCAGTCACCCGACATCGTGACGACCGCCACGATCGCCAGCAACTTCAAGAAGGAATCACTCGAACGGCTGCCGGTGGGACGGGCGTTGAATGACGCGGTGCTGCTCGCGCCTGGCGTCGCCGGCAACGGTCCGAGCGGCAACATCATGATGGCGGGCGGAATGTCGTTCGAAAGCCAGTATCTGATCAACGGTGTGGTGGTCAACGAGAACCTGCGCGGCCAGGCGCTGAATCTGTTCATCGAGGACGCGATCCAGGAAACGAAGATCTCGACAGGAGCCATCTCCGCCGAGTACGGCCGCTTCGGCGGTGGCGTGGTGAACATGATCACCAAGTCCGGGGGGAACGCCTTCAGCGGATCGTTCCGGACGACGTTCAACAACGACGGCTGGCGATCGCTGACGCCGTATCCAACCGACCAGACCGTAGACAAGATCACGCCGGTCTACGAGGGCACGCTCGGCGGTCCCATCCTGCACGACAAACTCTGGTTCTTTGGCGCGGGGCGGTTCACGAAGCCCGAAGAGAACCGGACGCTCGCGGTCACCGGGCTCAACTACGCAACGGCCACGGATGAGCGACGCTACGAAGGCAAGCTGACCTACGCGCTCAACGCTCAGAACAACGTCAAGTTCGGCTACACCAAGCGCACGACCGAGGTCACGAACAACCGATTCGGCACGATCATGGATCTGGCGAGCCTCTACGACAACTCGACGGACCAGCACCTCTACACCGCCAACTACACGAGCATCCTCACGAAGAACTTCTTCGTCGAGGGACAGTACTCGCGAAAGATCTCGGCCACGATGGACACGGGATCCCGCTTCACCGATCTCGTGAAGGGCACACCCATTTCGGATCGCTCGAAGACGATCGGCACCGACAATCCACGGTTCAACTCGCCGACATTCTGTGCCGTGTGCGGAGGCGGATGGCTCGAGCACCGCGACAACTGGGACTGGTTCGTCAAAGCGTCGTACTTCCTCTCGACGCAGAGCCTGGGCTCGCACAATCTCGTGGCCGGCTTCGACAATTTCAAGGAGTGGCGGAAGAACGACAACTGGCAGTCCGGCAGTCAGTACAACATCGCGGCGACCTCGGCGATCATCGCCGGCGACGCGATCTATCCGGTCTTCAGAAACGACAACACGACGTTCATCAACTGGCTGCCCATTCTCCAGCGGAGCGTCGGCAACGACATCAAGACCTATTCCGGCTACGCGAACGACACCTGGCGCTACAACGGTCGCCTCACGTTCAACGTCGGCGTCCGGTTCGATCTGAATCGTTCCAAGGATCAGAGCGGGACGTCGGTCGTCCGCGACTCACAGTGGAGCCCGCGGTTAGGCGCAACGTGGGACATCCGCGGCGACGGTCGCTGGGTCACCAACGTCGGGTTCGCGCGCTACGTGGCCGGGATCAGCACCGCGCTCGTGGATGCGGGCTCGGCCGGCGGGCGTCAGGCGAGCTACAGCTGGTTCTATCAGGGACCGGCCGTCAACACCGGCAGCGGACCATATCTGACCGCCGATCAGGCCCTGCCGATTCTGTGGGATTGGTTCTTCGCGAATGGTGGAAACGATCGCGCCACCCGGACGACGCCCAACATTCCCGGCCTGAGCACGCGAGTCAATGGCAACGTGACGTCCCCGAGCGTCAACGAGTTCACCGTCGGATTCGCCAACCAGATTGGGCGGGGCGCGTGGAGGCTGGATTACGTCCACCGCGACGCGTCGGACATGTACGGCGATTTCCTCAACCTGAGCACCGGCCGCGTCACCGACGACGCCGGCCGCCCGTTCGACCTGACGCTGGTGAGCAACACGCCGCAGGCGAAGCGCACCTACGACGGCCTGACCGCCGACATCCGTTACCGCTGGACGGCGCTGCAGATCGGTGGCAACTACACGCTCTCGAAGACGTGGGGCAACTTCAACGGCGAGAACGTCGGGAGCGGCCCGATTCGCGCCACCTTCGACACGTTCCCCGAGTACCGCCAGGAAAGCTGGAACTACCCTACGGGATACAACCCCGGTGACCAGCGTCACAAGGTGCGCGCGTGGTTCAATTACACGCTTCCGCTGGCGTCATCGATCGGCCGAGTCGATGTCTCGATGGTTCAGCGCGCGGATTCGGGCGTGGCGGTGGACGTGTCCGGGTCGATCGATCCTCGGGCCTTCGTCACGAATCCCGGCTACGTCACGCCGATTCAGAGCGTCGCCTACTACTTCATCCCGCGAGGCTCGTTCCGCTGGGACAATGTCTACAGCACCGATTTCGCCGTGACGTGGGGGAAGCCGCTGCCATCGTTGGCGAAGGCGGAGCTGTTCTTCCGCGGCGTGGTCACGAACATCTTCAACAACGCCGCCATCACGCGAGGCGACATCGGGATCAACACGCGGATCAACAACACCGTCTATCAGGCGTTCAATCCGTTCTTGACGACGCCGGTACAGGGCGTCAACTGGGACTACAGTCCGACCTTCGGGCAGCCGCAGGCATTCGACGACTACCAGCCCGCGCGGTTGTTCAGCTTTTCGGCAGGAATCCGCTTCTGACCGTTGCGTCGAGGTTGGGTGCCGGCGCATTCGCACCGGCACCCGCCTTCCTCTTCGTCTTCCTCAGGTTGTCCGCTCCGCCAGAGCCGCTTTTTACTGAGGTGGCGCCTTTGGTGATCAGGGCCGGATCTCGCGAATCACCTTGCAAGGATTGCCTGCGGCCAGCACGCCGCCGGGAACATCCCGGGTGACGACGCTGCCGGCACCGATGACGGCACGCGATCCGATTCGCACGCCCGGCAGGATGATCGCGCCCCCACCAACCCAGACGTCCGAGCCAATCTCGACTGGTTTGCCGAATTCTTCGCGCCGCCGTTGCTCGGCATCGAGTGGATGCAGCGGTGTGTAAATCTGGACTGCAGGGCCGAACAGGGAAAAATCGCCGATGCGGACCGGGCACACGTCCAGGACCACGCAGTTGAAGTTGAAGAACACGCGCTCGCCGAGCTCGATATTCGAGCCGTAGTCGCAGAAGAAGGGCGGCTGCATCCACACCGTGTCGCCACCCGTGCCGAACAACGCGCGGAGAATGCGGCGCCGCTCGTCCTGTTGATCCTCGCTCGACGAGTTCAGCGCCTGACACAGATCGCGCGCATGCGTTCGAGCGGCCACCAGTTCAGGATCGAACGGGTCGTACGTCTCTCCCGCGACCATTTTCTGACGCTCACTCGGCATGGGCGCTCCGTTGCTGCCTGGAAACGAACCACTGGCCTCTCGAACCAGCTTACCTGTATCCTTCGGTCCTCACCACGAACCTGCGACTACCGGGGAACCCGCGATCCGGCGCAGCCGCGTCTTACCGTGGAGGCCGTGTGAACGCATCACGAGTGCTCGTTGTCGGCGCGACCGGTCTACTGGGTGGCGTCATCGCGCGAAAACTCATTGCATCGGGCACCCGCGTCCGCGCGCTCGCCCGGAACCGCGACGCGCTCGC
The DNA here is from genome assembly GCA_036258055.1 of Vicinamibacterales bacterium. GTDB lineage: Bacteria > Acidobacteriota > Vicinamibacteria > Vicinamibacterales > 2-12-FULL-66-21 > DATAEK01. Next base: position 1,881 of record DATAEK010000271.1, on the reverse strand, counting down.
CCGGCTGGCGCCCGACGCGGAGATCGCGCCGGTAGATCTCCGCGACCTGGCGAAGCTCACCGACGCCTGCCGCGGCGTCGAGCAGATCGTCGCCACCGCCAACAACAACCTGGGTAAAGGGCCCACGAGCCCGTCCAGAATCGATCTGCCCGCGTACCAGAACCTCTGCGCGGCGGCGCGCAACACCGGCGTGCGCCGCCTGGTTTACGTCTCGTACAAGGGGGTCTCGCAGGACGCTGTGGTCGACATCTTCCGGATCAAGTGGTACATCGAGGATGCCATCCGGCGGAGCGGCGTGCCGTACGTGATGCTCCGGCCGACGGCGTTCATGGACATCTGGATCGATGAGATCCTCGCCAAGGGCATTCGCGAGAAAGGGGTCGCGACGATCTTCGGCGACGGCACCACGCTCACCAACTACATCGCCGTCCACGACGTCGCCGAGTTCGCCGTGAAGATCCTCGCGCGCCCCGAGGTCGTGAACGAGCCTGTCGACGCGGGCGGCCCGTCGAACATGTCGCAGAACGACGTGGCCACGCTGGTCGAGCGCCGTCTGAAGTCGTCGGGCAAACGGCGCCACGTGCCGGTCGCGGCGATGCGCTTCCTCCCTCCGCTCATCCGGCCCTTCAACGAGGTCACTGCCAGGCTGATGACGCTTGGTCTGTACCGGGCCACAGAGTCGGCGCCTTTCCCGGGCTGGAAGGGACCTGCGGATCGGTTTGGCGTCACGCCGCGAACCGTCGAGACCCACGTGGAGCAGATGGAGAGGTGATCGTTGAGCTCGACGGCTCACTTGCCCATGTTGTCGAGCGCGAAGCGCAGCGGATCACCCGAGACCCTGATCAGGCCGTCGAACGGACCATCCAACTCGACGATGAGGAACACCGCTGCCGCGACCGAGAGCGCGGCGATGAAGAGCACGCCGACGACTGTCGCGTTTCGTGGGGCGTAGAGACCGAAACTTCCGAAGGTCACCGTGAGCCAGAAGATCACGACGCCGAGGAACGTTCCTGGAATCGCGCCCCCGCTCTCCAGTAGCCGCCATCGCGTCTTCAGGACGTCGTCGCTGCGCGCGAGGGCGTTCGCCTTGAACCAACGCTGCGACTCGGTCTGCGGGGACAACTGCAGGATCTGATTCTGGATGTCCTCAACCGCCGTCGTGGAGAGAGGGGTCCCGAAGTTTGTCGCGCTGCCCTTGCTCGGCCATGTGGTCTCGACGCGGAAGGTCAGCGCACGTTTGAGAAGCTCGCGTGTCGGCTGCGTCTCCGCGCCATAGCGCGCGAGGTTCCGGTCCAGCGTCAGGATGTTGACCGCGCTCGTCTTGATCTCGGCATCGCGTCCGTCGAAGGTGTTTCTCGCCGTCGCCGTGACCAGACCCAGCAGCAGTGCCGTCATCGTCGCGACCAGGCCCATGCCGAGTCGGACGACGTCCTGCGACTCCTTACCGAGGTGCTGCGGGGGCAGCGCGTCCCGGAGATGCGCCGCAGCTAGCGCGCCGCCAAACGTACATGCAAACGTGATGAAAGCAATGGTGATCGCGCTCAATCGTCCACATCCTGCCTTTCCGTGGCCGGATCCTACTTGATTGACGCGCTTTCACAACCACAGCTGGTGAGCTGACAGCGGTCGTGAATCCTCGAGGGGCGCGACATCAACCGTCGCTGCGTGCGGCAGATCCGATTTCGACGTGATCGCCGAGGATGAGCGCCAGTTCAAGAGCCTCAGTAGATCGATCCGTCGGGCTTCGTGGAAGTGACGACACCATCGACGACGTTCAGCGTGTATGAAACGAGGCCGTTGCCGGTCCACCTCACCAGATCGAACCTGCTGCCGGGCTCGGCGCGCTGGACCTGGAGATCCCTGTAGGTCAATGGTGTCTTC
>DATAEK010000270.1:0-10393 GCA_036258055.1 Vicinamibacterales bacterium | reverse complement strand
AATCGCCCTGGCGATTGAGCACGCCGAAGCCGCACCCTTGACCATCCTCGGCGATCTGGTTCACAACGACGCTGTCCTGGCGGATCTGCGGGCCAGGGGCATTGCGACCGCCCGCGACCCGGCTCAGGTGGCCACTCCGATCGTGATGGTCACGGCGCACGGTGCGTCAGAGCGGACACTGGCTAAGACCCGCGCCCTCGGTCTCGAGGTCGTCGAAGCGACCTGCCCGCTGGTGTACGTCGCGCATCGGGCCGTTCGAGCGCTCGTGCGCGACGGCTATCACCCCATCATCATCGGTCAGCGCGCCCACGTGGAGGTGCGGGGACTGACCGGAGATCTCGATGTGTTCGATGTCGTGCTCGACGAAAGCGATGTTGAACGGCTCAACGAACGTCCGCGGATTGGGATCGCCGCCCAGACGACCCAACCGCTAGAGCGGGTGCGACATCTCGTCGGCGTGATCCGGCGGCACTTCCCGCGATCCGAGGTCCGTGTCATCGACACCGTTTGCCGACCGACCAAGGAGCGCCAGAGCGCTGCCATCGAGCTCGCGCGACGCGCTGACGTCGTCATCGTGGTCGGCGGGGCGAACAGCAACAACACGCGAGAGCTCGTGCAGACCTGCAGCCGCCATTGCTCGGACGTGCATCACGTCCAGACGGACGCAGATCTTCGCGCCGAATGGTTCTCGACCGCGGATTGCGTTGGGATCACCGCCGGTACGTCCACCCCGGACGACGTCATCGATCGCGTCGAACGACACATCCGCGAGCTTGCGGCCAAGCAAAGCGGCCCGAGGTCCCACGCAGCGGGAGGGGGATCATGAAGGGCCTTTCTCGAGCCCGAATGACCTGGTTGGTCGTCGTGGTGTTTGCGGTCGCCATGGCCTGGCTCGAGGCGGCCACGGTCTACTACCTGCGGCTGATGGTCGATCGCGTGAATCCCTACCAGGCGAACCCGTTGCCGATGCATGGCGTCCTCGGACAGGTCGAGCTCGTGCGCGAGGCCGCGACGCTCGTCATGCTGCTGGCAATCGGCACGCTCGCCGGGCGGACGTGGCACACCCGGCTCGCGTACGCGGCGATTGCGTTCGGGGTGTGGGACATCTTCTACTACGTCTTTCTCAGAGCCATCTGTGGCTGGCCGACGTCGCTCTTCGATTGGGACATCCTCTTCCTGCTGCCGCTGCCGTGGTGGGGCCCGGTGCTGGCGCCTGTCTGCTTTGCGCAGCTAATGATCCTGTGGGGCACACTCGTCAGTCAGCGGGCCGAGGGCAGTTCTCCCATCCCGGTGCCGTCGACACACGTCCTGGCGTGGATCGGCATCGCGCTGGCGCTGTACGTGTTCATGGCCGACGCGCTGCACGTGGCGCCCCAGGGTGTCGACGCGGTCCGCATGGTGCTGCCGACAACGTTCAACTGGTCGGTGTTCGTCGTGGCGTTCACGCTGATGGCCGCGCCGGTCGCGCAGCTCGCCTGGCGCATGCGGCTCGAACGCGCGCGATCCGGCTGATGCAGGATGCCTGACCTAGTCGCGCGCGACGAGCGCCGCGAAGTCGTCGTAACGCATCGCGGTTCGCTGCTGGAACGCGCGGGCAAACGGCGCGCCCCGCCCCAGATCCTCCAGCAGCGCGACGAGCGTGTCCACGCCACGCTGCTCAATCAAACGGCGCACCGCACGCGCGGAGGTCGCGTAAGCGATTTCGGCGTCGCGCGGGGAGAGACCGACGAAGCCCCGTTGCAGCTTTGACAGTGTGGGCCGTTCGCCGGTGCGCGCCAGCGCGGCTTCCGCTTCCTGAGAGCCCGCTGGTTCGAGCACGGTGGCGAGGCCCTCGCTCACCCAGGCCGGGACGGTGCGACCCCCTAACATGGCGACCACGGCGTGAACGAATTCGTGTGACAGTACGCGATCGAGCTCTTCGGGCTGCTCCAGCGCATCACTGAGCGGCAACCGAATGCGGCCGTCGTATGCCGCCGCTGACCATGCGGTCAACCCGGTGATGTCAGTGAATTGCCGGCGAGTGTAGAGCACGACGGTTATCCGCTGTGACGGGTACACGCTCAGCGTGTTGCCGATTCGCCAGTACGCGGCCTCGAGCCGTTCGATGACCTTGCGAGCGAGTGGCTCGTCGCCGACGATCTCGAAGAGCACCGTGAAGTGCTCCGTGCGTGCTTCTTGGAAGCGGCTCAGCAGCTCCTGTTGCTTGCGCCAGTCATCGAGCTGCTCCTGAAGCTCGCGCCCCAAGGGCGAGCGCTGCCGTGCGGCCTCGTAGATCGAGATCGCCTCGGACAGACGTCCGGCCCGGTAGTGCAGGTCCGCGAGCCACTCCGCCGCTGGCAGGAAACTCGGATTGAGAGCAAGGGCGCACTCGAAGCGGGTCTGCGCGACGCCGTCCTGCCCGAGCATGAAAGCGGCGACGCCGGCGCCAAAGCAAAGGCTCGCGTCGCCGGGCCGCAATGCCGCCGCCTTGGTGAAGGCCTCCAGCGCGTCACCGAAACGTCCAGCCTCGATCGCGTCCGTGCCGGAGTTCGCGAGTGCGATTGGATCTTGCGCTGCGCAAGGGGCAACGGCGCTCACGGAGCCCGCAAGCATCAGCGCAGCCGGCGTGATCAGGAGTCGGATAGCCAGGGCAGCCCGCTGTTGTGCAAGAAGGGCACCCGGGCAAGGCCAGTCAACTTGGTCGTATTCCGTCCGCGTCGTGGACTTTGTCGTTCGGCAGGTCTACAAAAGTCTTCCTCACGGAAGCAGGCGCTCGACCACGCGACAGTCTGGTTGAGCAAGGTCGTTCTCCCAGCTACCATGACAGTTACTAAAGGAGTCGCCCGTGGCTGCCCAGACCACAGATGTCTCGGTCAATCCCTCCGATGAGACCATCGGTTTCGGTCCGCTCGTGGTCCGCTTCCTGCTCACCGGGGACAACTCAACTGGCAGCGTGGCGGTCTTTGAGCTCCTGGTCCGCGGTGGTCAGCGCCTGCCAGCCCCGGCCCATAGTCACGATCACTATGAGGAGACGATCTACGGTCTCGACGGTGTCTTGACGTGGACCGTCGGCGGAAAGGCCATCGAGGTTGGACCGGGGCAGGCGCTGTGTATCCCGCGCGGAGCGATTCACCGGTTCGATAATCTGGGCAGCCAGGACGCGAAAGCGCTCTGCGTGATTACACCCGCCGCGATTGGTCCGCAGTATTTCCGCGAGGCGTTCGCGGTGCTCGAGGCGGGGGCTGGTGGGCCGCCGGACCGGGTCAAGCTGGTCGAAATCATGCGCCGCCATGGCCTCACCCCGGCACCCTAGCGGCGCACGGAATCTGTATTACTCGTCTGCGTTCGCGAGCGGAAGCTTGCTTGCGACCTGCCTCAAACCCGCCTCGTCCAAGCGACAGATCCACCAATCCTTGAGAAGGTTTGCGCCAAGCTGCTCGTAAAAGCGGATCGCGGACTGGTTCCACTCCAGCACGCTCCATTCGAACCGACCGCAATCGTTCTTCGCAGCGATCTCCGCCAGGTAACTCATCAGAGCCTGGCCGATGCCCTTCCTTCGAAAAACCGGCTCGATGTACAGATCTTCGAGCCAGAGACCGCGCTTGCCGATCATCGTCGAAAAGGTGAAGAAATAAACGGCGTAGCCGATGGGCCTGCCTTCAGCAAACGCAAGCAGCGCGTGTGCAGCCGGGGCTTCGCCAAAAAGCGCCGTTCGAACCGAATCCTCAGTGGCGGAGATCGTCAGCTTTTCAAAAGCGGCCAGGGAGCGGAAGAATTCCAGCAGCAACGGAACATCCGATTCCCTGCAAGCACGCACTTCAACGTCGACACCGTTCACGATGACGATCATGCTCGGACCCTTCACGAGACACGGGAGGTGAACCGGCGCTCCCCGAACTGTCGCGGCACGCGATCACACTCCTTATACACCCCAGCTGCGCGTGTCGTCCCGTCTGCCTCGCCGGTCGCCGTACCACCCATGCCGCGCGGTCGCCATCGCGTCGCTCGCCGGGGACGCGTGAGCCCGTCTTTTGTGAACCTTCAGAACGGTTCTGCGTAATAGATGTCCAAACGTCAATTCTGCTTGTTTCTGGTGAGATGACATGGGCCTCTGGCAGGACCTGCAGTTCGCGACCCGCCTCCTGGTCAAAGACAAATGGTTCACGCTTGTTGCCGCGACCGCACTGGCCCTTGGCATTGGCGTGAACGCCACGGTGTTCACTTTCGTCAACGCCGTGCTGATTCGCGGACTGCCGTTCACCGATCAGGCCCGGATCATGGCGATCGGATCGCGGGATCCAGTGCGCGATCGCAACATGGGCGTCTCGTATCTGGACTTCAAGGACTGGAGCGCGGCAACCAAAACCTTCACGGCGCTGGCTGCCTATACCGGCGCGACCATGAACCTCAGCGACGAAGGCAAGCCGCCTGAGCGTTTCAGCGGCGTGTACATATCGGCCAATGGGTTCAAATTGCTCGGCCAGTCACCTACGATCGGGCGGGACTTCCTGCCCGAAGACGATCGCCCCGGCGCAGCAGCCGTCGTGATGCTCGGCAACGGCGTCTGGAGGAACCGGTACGGCAGCGACCCCGCCGTTGTTGGCCGGACCATTCGGGTGAACGATACGCCGTCGGCCGTCATCGGCGTGATGCCCGAAGACTTCAAATTTCCCTTCAACGCCGACTTGTGGCAGCCGCTCTCGACCATTCGGGACCTGGAGAACCAGAAGCGCAACTCGCGGGGTTTCGACGTGATGGGGCGGCTCGCACCCACAGCGTCCCAGGAACAGGCCCACGCCGAGCTTCAGACGATCGGCCAGCGGCTGTCGAACGATTACCCCGACACCAATAAAGGCATCCAACCGCGCGTTCAGTCGTACAACCAGCGCGTCGCCGGCGGACCCATCAGGGCGATCTTCCTGTCGCTGATGGGCGCTGTCGCATTCGTGCTTCTAATCGCTTGCGCGAACGTTGCGAACCTGCTGTTGGCGCGCTCCGCGTTCCGGTCTCGCGAGATTGCCGTGCGCGTTTCGCTAGGCGCCACCCGCTGGCGCATCGTCCGGCAACTGCTGATTGAGAGCGTCATGCTTGCGCTGATCAGCGGCGTGCTCGGCTTCGCCCTCTCGATCTTCGGAGTGCGCTGGTTCGATGCCGCGACGCAGGATGTCGGCAAGCCGTACTGGATGACGTTCACGATGGACCCCAGCGTTTTTGCGTTTCTCGCCGCGATTTGTCTCGGGACAGGAGTGATCTTCGGGCTCGCGCCTGCGCTGCACGTGTCGAAGACCGATGTTAACGAGGTCTTGAAAGAAGGGGGACGGTCGGGTACGGGTGGCATTCGAGCCCGCCGGTGGACCGGCGCGCTCATCATCGCGGAGCTCGCGCTCACTCTCGCTCTTCTCGCCGGCGCCGGCTTCATGATGCGCAACTTTCTCACGCTATACCGCAGTGATCTCGGTATCGATACATCGCGCTTGCTGACCATGTCGCTGGCCTTGCCGGAACGCAAGTATCCATCGATCGAGCAGCGTCTTGCGTTCTACCAACAACTCCAGGAACGACTGCAGGCAAACGGAAGGGTCCGGGCAGTCAGCGTGGCCAGCAATGCTCCGATGATGGGCGGCTACCGGCGACTACTCGCCGTCGACGGTCGGCCGCTGGCCTCCGGCGAACAGCCGCCCGCAGTGACGATGCTCACCGTGGACCCGCGCTACTTCGACACCATCGGCCTGTCGATTCTTCGGGGACGAGCGTTCACTGCCGCGGATGGCACTGCGGGCCAGGGCAGCGCGGTCGTCAACACGCGATTCGTGCAGATGCATTTTCCAAAGGAGGATCCGATCGGCCAGCGGATCGTGTTGAGCATGGATCTCGCCGGCGGTGCGGCGCCGACCGGCGGCATCCCGACCTCCCTGACGGCGACGATCGTCGGCGTCGCGCCAAACGTGCGACAGGCGAACTTCGACGAGGCGGAAACCGATCCGGTTGCCTACCTGCCGTACCGGATCGATCCAAGAGGGTTCATGGTGCTCCTGGCGCGCAGCGAGGGTGATCCGTCTGGCGCGATCGCTGTCGTCCGCGAGGAACTGCGCGCGGTCGATCCCGATCTGCCGCTGTTCAACATTCGGACGATGGATGAAAACCTCGCGCGCCAGCGGTGGCCATTCCGAGTCTTCGGGACGATGTTCGCGATCTTTGCGTTCATTGCCCTGATGCTCTCGGCAGTCGGCCTCTACGCCGTGACGGCATACTCCGTGACCCAGCGCACTCAGGAAATTGGCCTGAGGATGGCGCTCGGCGCCGCCTCGACACACGTGATGTGGCTGTTCCTGCGGCGCGCGCTCTTTCATCTGAGCATCGGCTTGACGATCGGCATCGCCGCCGCATTTGGCGTCGGCAAAATCTTCGAGAGCAGCGACCTGCTCGTTCGTATGAGCGGACGCGATCCGCTCACGCTCGTGTCAATTGCCGCGCTGCTGGCAATTGTGGCGCTGACGGCGTGCCTCTGGCCCGCACACAAGGCGACGCGGCTGGATCCGCTGGTTGCGCTCCGTCAAGACTGACGCCTGTTCTCCGTCGGAGAAACAGTGCAGCTTCTGCGAGGATCAGTCAGTCTGTGTCCGTCAGAGCTTCACCAGTTGCCAAGTCACGGCAACCAGAACGGTGAACCACAACACCCGCGGCTCCAGGCTCAGATCGAGGAAATCGTCGCGCATGCCGGTGGGGCGGAACGACCACAGCAGATCCCGACCGAATTCCGCCACCAGGATGCCGGCCGATCCGCCCAGCACCGCCAGCACGCCGCTCTCGGCAAGCAATTGGCGGATGAGCCTCCACCGGGGCGCGCCGGCAGAGAGCCGCACCGCGATTCCATAGGGCGCGCGAAGCCTGACCGGATGAGGTTGCGTCTACAGATCTCAATCCCTATCAGCAATCGGACGCCTATGATCGCAGAGGAGGAGCGGACGAAAGGAGTTCCATGCCGAGCCCGACCATCCTCGAAGTCGCAGAACGAAGGCGGTTGCGCGAGGCGCGGGAGCGCGGCGTGCCGTGGAAGAAATGGGGACCGTACCTCAGCGAGCGTCAGTGGGGGACGGTGCGAGAGGATTACAGCGAGAACGGCGACGCCTGGGAGTACTTCACGCACGATCAAGCCCGCTCGCGTGCGTACCACTGGGGTGAGGATGGCCTGGCCGGGATCTCAGACGAGAAGCAGCGTCTCTGCTTCGCGCTCGCGCTGTGGAACGGCAAGGATCCGATCCTCAAGGAACGCCTATTCGGCCTTACCAACTCCGAGGGCAATCACGCCGAGGACGTGAAGGAGTACTACTTCCATCTCGACAACACGCCCACGCACTCGTACATGAAATACCTGTACAAGTATCCGCAGGCCGCCTATCCCTACACCGATCTCCTGAACACGAATAGACGCCGCGGACGCCTGGACATGGAGTACGAGCTCGTCGACACGGGAATCTTCAACGACGATCGCTACTTCGACGTCTTCGTCGAGTACGCCAAAGCGGCTCCCGAGGAGCTCCTGATCCGGATCACCGTCGCGAATCGCGGGCCGGACGCATCGCTCGTTCACGTGGTGCCCACGCTCTGGTTCCGGAACACGTGGAGCTGGCAACAGGATGCGGTCAAGCCTGTGTTGACCGGCAGCGCTTTGCAAGGCGTGAAAGCTGTCCGTGCATCACATCCCGAGCTCGGAGAGTTCACGCTCTACTGTGACGGCGATCCGGCGCTGCTGTTCACCGAGAACGAGACCAACAACGAGCGTCTTTTCCAATCCCGCAACGCGACGCCCTACGTCAAGGACGGCATCAACGATTACGTCGTCCACGGAGGGAAGGACGCAGTCAATTCAACCACCACCGGAACGAAGGTAGCCGCGCAGTACCAGGCGATGGTCGGCGCCGGGCAGACGGTCGTCTGGCGGCTGCGAATCACGAACGGATCGCCGAGTGAGGCCGCAGGGCGCTTCGGCCGGGCGTTCGACACCGTCTTCGACCAGCGATTGCGCGAAGCCGACGAGTTCTACGCATCAATCGCGCCCGACTCCATCGGGAAGGACAAGGCAGCCGTGATGCGCCAGGCGCTCGCCGGAATGCTCTGGAGCAAACAGTATTTCCTGTTCAATGCGGACAGGTGGCTCCTCGAGCACGGGGCCCATCCGCTGCGCGGCTCCACCCGACATGTCCGGAACCGCGAGTGGTACCACATGCTGAACGACGACGTGATCTCGATGCCGGACAAGTGGGAGTACCCGTGGTATGCCGCCTGGGACCTCGCTTTTCACTGCATCGCGCTCGCGGTCGTGGACCCGGACTTCGCGCGCACGCAGCTCGATCTGATGCTGCGCGAAGTGTACATGCACCCCAGCGGTCAGATTCCCGCGTACGAGTGGAACTACAGTGACGTCAATCCCCCGGTGCACGCGTGGGCGACTCTCTTCCTCTACAAGATTCAGCTGGTGGATAAGGTCGTCGACCTCGAATTCCTGAAACGCGCGTATCTGAAGCTGTTGCTCAACTTCAACTGGTGGGTGAATCGAAAGGACCGGTTTGGCAACAACGTATTCGAGGGCGGGTTCCTGGGACTCGACAACATCGGCGTGTTCGACAGAAGCGCCCCGCTGCCGACCGGCGGGTACCTCGAGCAGGCTGACGGCACGGCATGGATGGCGTTCTTCTGTCAGAACATGCTCCAGATGTCGGTGGAGCTCGCGGCCGTCGACCCCACCTACGCGGACATGGGCAACAAGTTCGTCGAGCACTTCCTGTGGATCGCTTCGGGGATGAACCGGCTCGGTCCGGAGGGCATGTGGGACGAGGAGGACGGGTTCTACTACGACGTGCTCAGGCTGCCGGACGGCCGGGCGCAGCGGCTCAGGGTGCGCTCGATCGTCGGCCTCCTGCCGCTATGCGCGACGACCATCGTCGAGCAGTGGCAGCGCGAGCGCGTGCCAGGCACGGTCGATCACTGGAACAAGCGGATGGCGCAGATGCCGGAGTTGGCGGAGAGCGTCCATGCGACCGGGCGCGGGCACGAGGGGGCCGAAGGCCGCGGAATTCTCGCGCTCGTGAACGAAACCCGGCTCCGGCGCATCCTCGCCCGGATGCTCGACGAAGACGAGTTCCTGAGCCCGTACGGACTGCGCGCGCTCTCTCGCGCGCACCTGGAGCACCCGTACGTGTTCACCGTGGACTCGCGGGAATACCGGGTGGCCTACCTGCCCGCCGAATCGGATTCGGGAATGTTCGGCGGGAACTCCAACTGGCGCGGACCGATCTGGATGCCGCTCAACGTGCTCATCATCCGCGCCCTGCTCCAGTACTACCTGTACTACGGAGACAGCTTCCAGGTGGAATGTCCAACCGGCTCCGGGCGGTTGATGAATCTGTTCGAAGTCAGCAGAGACATTGGCGACCGGCTCTCGCGGATCTTTCTCCAGGATGCCTCGGGGCGTCGGCCGGTGTTCGGAGGCACGAAGAAATTTCAGACTGACCCTTACTGGAAGGACTACCTGCTTTTCTACGAGTACTTCCACGGAGACAATGGCGCGGGAATCGGCGCGAGTCACCAGACCGGCTGGACTGGACTCGTTGCCGGCCTGATCCAGATGTTTGGCGTGCTGGACCGGGCCGAGTTCTTGAAAGCAGGGGAGCGCCGCCTCTACGAATCCGCTCCGGCCGCCCGGTGACCGTTCATTCGGCGACTTCGCCAACCAGGTCGTATTCGGACGGTCGGCGTTCGATCCCGAGTTTCTTCATCCGGAACTGCAGCGTGCTGCGGTGGATGCCCAGGATCTTCGCAGCGCCCTTCGGACCGGACAGCACGCCACCTGTCTCCTTGAGTGTCGCGAGAATCTGCGCGCGCTCGGTCTCTTCGAGTGTGCGGTGCGCACTGCACTCGTCAATGGTCCGTGGTGAAGCGATGATCTTCGGTGCGGCGACAACGCGCTGATCCAGGTCCCAGACAGGAACTTCGAGGCGCTCGCCCGTCGACCGAATCACCGCGCGCTCGATCAAGTTCTGCAGCTCCCGGATGTTGCCCGGCCAGGCGTAATCGGGCGACCAGTCGGGCTGCGTCTCCTGCGCCGGCGACTTCGTGACCTGCACGGGATCGCCTCCGGCAATCGGCTGCACCCAGATGTCGAAGTCGCCGGCGCTGTCTGACGCGTAGGCGACGAACCGCCCGTCCGGCGAGAAGGCAGCATCGGTCTGCAATCCCGGTCCGAAGGTCAGGCGCGTCAGCTTGCGCTGCACTGATGGAGCCGCAGGGACCTGAGTGAGAGTCTGGGCCTGTCGCACCTGCAGGGTTCTGATCCACCAGCCGACTGCGGCGATCGCACCCAGCGCAACGAGCGCCGCGATGGCTGCAGTGGCCTTGTGGTGTCGCAGTTGTGTGA
>DATAEK010000265.1:0-5887 GCA_036258055.1 Vicinamibacterales bacterium | reverse complement strand
CTGGGCCGCTCAGCAAGTCGTCGAGGCGTTTCCACACGCCACGACGCCACGACGATTGCTAACAGATCGAGACAGCACCTACGGCGACGCGTTCCGTCGCCGCGCGGCGGGTCGGGGATTGCGGAAGTCATCTCCAGTCCGGCGAGTCCGTGGCTGAATCCGTACGCTGAAAGAGTGATTGGCTCAATTCGACGCGAGTACCTTGACCACGTCATCGTGCTCGGTGAGGCTCATTTGCGCCGACGGTCTCCGTTTACGTAGCGTACTACCACAGAAGTCGGACGCATCTTGGATTGGGCAAAGACACGCCTGACGGCAGACCGGTCCAACCGGCCAGCCGGGCAGATCGTCGCGATCCCCGAAGTCGGTGGGCTCCATCACCGATACGAGCGTCGCGCGGCGTAAGCGTCAGGGCCCTTCTCTGACCTCGAATCCACGCGATGCTTGCGCGGTACTCGCGGCTCACGCTGCAACTGGACGGATTTCCGCGCCCACAAGAGGGCTGGGGCACCCGTGCGCGCACAACGACGCCCGTTCGGCAGCCTTCAATCGGTCCGAGTACGGTCGCGGCTCCGCCCGATGACGTTTCGGCGAATGACAGCTATCACGATGCCTCATTGGAGCAAGGCCGTCTGTCAATGCTGCGGTTGAATAGACCGGTGCCCACCGCAATCGCCTGCGACGCAGGTCCCTGCGATTCGCTCCCCCGTCGCAGTCGTCGCACGCGCGAGCCGCATGGACGACCCCCGCAAATTATCCCACGTCGACGATGAGGATGAGAATCCAGGCAATTTGGCGGCGCGTCATGTGGGTAGTCCTCCAGTGAGTCTCAGGATCCACTGCATACACGTGTGTCCGAAGTCGACGTTGGCGCCGTACATCATCGGGCAGGTACCTGCGATCACGCTGATATCGTGTTGACGACAGAACTCGACTGCGGCCGGCGAGACGCTGGATCCCTTCCCGATCGATTGGTGCATCCACACGCGGCGGACTCCGGCATCGCTGCAGTCGTGCACGATTCGCTCCGTGGTCTCAGGTCGCGTGATGATCACCACGCCGTCGACGCCGCCTGGGATTGATTGCCGATCGGGATAACACCGATCGCCGTCGAAGGTCTGCATGTGCGGATTCAGAGCGAACACATCGTGCCCGGTCTTCTTCAACCGCTGATAGATCAGATTGCCGACCGGGTGGTGGCCGTGGTTGCGCGACACGCCCGCCACCGCGATACGCTTCTGCGCCAGAAAGTCGTGCACCTTCGTGTCGAGGGTTGTGGTGTTCATCGCCGTGCCTCCACGAAGAAGAGCACTCATACGGGCTGCTTGGTCTCGCCGGCCGACACTGGAATCCGCGGGCCCGCGATGGATGCCTCCAGACCCTGAACGAAGTAAAACCACTTAAACCCGACTCCGTGTGCCTTGAACAAATCGAGCAGCGGCTGCGATGCTTCTCCGTACACGGTCATGAAGTGATTGTCAGCGTAGTCCCTGAACAGCTTGGTACGGGCTTCGAGGATATGGCTGTTGTGCTCGATCAGCCCCTCCGGGTCGGTGTACGCCTCATGAACCTCGCACTCAGTGCCCAGGGAATCGAATGTTCAGGCCTTGCGACTGTCCGAGCCTGTCTCTGGGTGTAATCTGGTGCAAGGCACCACGGCGAGGGTGGCATTTACGGCATGTGCGGCATTTTAGAATCTGTAACTTACAGAATCTAAACGGTCCTGTCGGGTTCGAATCCCACCCTCTCCGCCATATCATACTGATATTGAAGGGTTTGCAGGCTGAGAGTCTTGGCCTCTCTCCACCGTCTCACAACGCTGGATTCTTAAGGTGTTTTTCCAGTCCGCCTGGCGCGTGTTCCAGTTATTAATCCAGCGACGCGAAATTCCGGGCGGTGTTCGTGGGGCGCCCTCACAGCCGAACAACACTTCCGCCTGGCGCTTCTGCTGCCGCGACATGCGCTCCTGGCGCAGCCGCAAGATCTCGTCGCTCGCATCGAGCCGTGAATCGACTAGCGGGCGAGGCGCAAGGCCAAGGCCAATCATCGCCATGACGAGTGCCACGAACGTCCATGCTTCTCGCGGCCTCGATCCCAGCCGCAGGCTGGGATGCGCGAGCACATCGGAGCGGCCACAAAACAACGAAAAGTACATCCTGAGCACGGCGAGGCCCGTCAGCGCCGATGCAATGACGACCGCGAATCCCATGACGGGGAACACATCGACCGCACCGTCTAACAGGAGCTCCTGACCGATGAAGCCGAGCGTTCCCGGAAAACCGGTGCATGCGAGTCCCATGGCAAGAAAGCTGATTGCCAGCCCCGGCATACGATCGTAGCCACCGTGATAGGTGGTCAGATCCAACCGCCCGCGCCGACCCTCGAGGACGAGGACGCAGCGGGCGAGTCCTGCAAACCCCAACCCTGCGGACAGCCATACCACCAGGCCACCGGCCAGCGCGGTAACGCTGGTGCAATCGAGACCGGCCATTACCAGCGCCGACTGACTCATGAACAGGTACCCGCAGGCCCGACGCGCGCTGCGCTGTACTAGCGCTAGGGCTGCACCGTATACGGCGGTCACAAGCGCCAGGAGCGCGATGGTGCGCAGCATCTCGGGCGAGGCCCTCGGCACGATCAGCACCACAGTCATGTACGCGCCCACCTGCGGCGCATTGAACAGGATGGCCGGTCCCAGACGCCCGTGATCGAAAACGTCCGGCACCCACGCGTGAAACGGGACAATGCCTTTCCGCACGAGAGCAGCCACGACGATCAGCCAGAGCGCCGCCGTCTCAATCCTCGTGTCATTCGCCACGGGACTGACCAGCAACGCGACGCCGGCGCCAAAGAGCAGCGTCGATGCGCCCAGATAGACGGCTACGACCCGGCGTTGATGCCGGTGCGCCGGATCCCCCAGCGCAGACAGGAATGTCCATACAGAGGCTGCCGACAACAGCAGAAGAACCACCGCGCTCTCGGTTAGAAACGACGTCAGCGTGAGCAGCGTCGCGAGCGCGGTTCGGCGCAAGCCGCGGCGATCAAGCGCCGCGCGCGGCGTGACCGCCACGGTGAGCAGCCACAGCCCGGCCGCGAACGGCAGGAGGACGCTCGAGAGCGTATCGATTCGAATGAGGTCTTCTTCGTCGGAAATCGACGTGAACGCGGAGGTGCGGATCGCAAAGTCGCGCAGCGGCGGAGAGAGCGCGATGACTAGCGCGACAAGCACCATCGCGATCGCTGAGACGACCGCCAGTCGTCGGAGTCGTTCGATATCAATGCGGAGAGCACAGGCACCGATCACCAGCGCCGGTAGGGCGACCAGGCCGGCAACCCAGAGCCGCGCGTCACTCATCCTGATCGCCTCCATCGACAGCGGCCGGCAGCCGGGTGGGCAGCACGACGTCGCATAGCCATTGGTCAAGACGTGTGAGCACACCTGCCAGTCTCGTAAACGGCTCGACCACGAACCGGTCGAGGACGCTGTCCAGGAACCCCCGTTCGAGCGCGATCAGGAACAGCTGCCGGCGTGCGCGATCAGATCGCACGACGCCGAGGTGGGCACTGGCATCCGCGATGGTGTGATCGCCGATGGCGTCCTCGAGTCCGTGCAAGTCGTGGAGAACGTTCGGCGCACTCAGGAATTGCAGCAGGCGAAAGCACGCATGTCCGGCCAGGTGGATGAACGCGAGTGTGTACCAGCCAGCGGCAATTTCCGTGACGATGATTCCCACCTGCGTCAGCGAGGCATATGCCAGCGACGACTTCACGTCGCTCTGTACGCGCGTCGTCGTTCCCGCAAACAGTGCCGTAGCCGCGCCGAGCCCGCCGGCGAGGAGCCGGGCCGCGGGCGCCTGTTCGAGCAACGGCGCCGCGCGCAGCAGCAGGAAACAGCCGGCGTGAATCGAGAGCGAGCCGTAGTAGACGGCGCTTGACGGCGTGGGACCTTCCATCGCGCGTGGCAGCCAGCTCGAAAAGGGCAATAGCGCGCTCTTGCCGGCAACGGCCACGATGAGGAGGATGGCGATGATCGTCGCGTTCGTGGTGCTCAGGCCGGCGGCCGGCGCCGCACCGCCAAAGAGCAGCGACAGACTGTCGGTGCCGGCGACGTGCCGCAGCAAGACCGCGGCGGACAACATGGCGGCGTCGCTGATGCGATAGACCGACACGACGCGAAACGCGTTCGAGACCGCCGCCGGCCGCTCCTGGAAGAACGCGACGAGCAGCGCCGAGCTGAGACCGACGAGCTCCCACCCGATGAAGAGAACGGCCACGTTCCCGGCGAGCGCCACCATCAGCATTCCGGTGACGAAGATCGCGAGCAGCACAAAATATCGGTTGTAGCCGGCCTCCCGGTGCAGATATCGATTCGAAAACGCCGACACGACGCCCGCGATGGCCGTCGAGAGCGCCGCGAACGCGAGCGCGAGTCGATCGACCAGGAACTCGATCGCGATGCCACCCTCGTGCGACGTCGACCAAGCGCCGTACGATAGGAGCTGGGTGCCAGTCCCCGTCATTCCGTACACGATGAGGGCCGTCACGAATGCGGCGCACGCGATCGTCATCGAGCTTCCGGCGAGGGGTCCGGTCCAGCGCTCGGGCAGAGGGCGGTTGAGCAGTGACGCAATCCCAAGCAGCGCGAGAAGGAATGCCGGCGATCCGATACCCACCAGCACCAGCGCAGTGAGAGGAATGCTCGGCATGTCGAGGGTCATGCCTGAGCTCCTCTCTCGCGCGTCGCAACCGGCGCTTCCCGCACGATCGCCACCGGTGGCAGGAACCCGCGCTTGCCCTGGTACCACGCCGCCGATTCACCCGCGACCACCGCAAGGGTGTGTTCCGCCGTGTGCGCCACGAAGCCGGACGCGCGGAGCTCGCACAACGTGTCCGACTCGGCATCGAGGCAGGCGAGCCAAATCCACCGGTTTCGTACGAGCCGCTCGATGGCTGGGTTGCCCGCCACGACCCGCTGGAGGCGATCGCGAGGGCCCTCCACCACGATCGCCAGCCGGGTGGGCTCGTGGATTTCGACCATCTGCCAGGGAAGACCGGTCCGCAGATCGCTCTGAGCGCCATCCATGACGCCCAGGAGCGACGTCACATTGTGCGGGAGCTTCGTGCCGCAGCCGTATCCGGTCGGATCGACATAGCCGAAGTAGTACTCGAGGCTGATGCCGGCGACGACGGGCACGACGGCGGCCA
Source organism: Vicinamibacterales bacterium (assembly GCA_036258055.1). Taxonomy (GTDB): domain Bacteria; phylum Acidobacteriota; class Vicinamibacteria; order Vicinamibacterales; family 2-12-FULL-66-21; genus DATAEK01. The sequence goes on along the minus strand of DATAEK010000265.1, from coordinate 682 downwards.
TGATGCGCGCGAGGATCGCGCCGTCGTCGTCGCGCGACGGGTCGTACGAGACAAGGAAGGCTCGCCGGTCGAGGAACAATCCGCGTGTTCGCGTCCGCCGGCCGACGATGCAGAACGCGTTCGTCGCATGGCCGTACTCGGGACGCGGCTGCGCCAGATCGTCGGCGCGTCCCTGCACATGGGCGAGCGCCGCCGCCGGCGGATACCAGCGCGGAACGCCATCGAACCGGCGGCACCGTTCGTGCGCCTCGCGGCGCCGTGTCGTCTCAATCGCCGCCACCGCCCGCTCGAACAGCGGCCTGAACGCCTCGGGAAAAAGATCCTCGTCGAAGAACGTCACCTCGTTATTGCAGGTGTTGCGCTGGCCTCCAACGAACCAGGTGGCCGCGTCGATCGAGAGCCCCTCGGTGGCCAGCAGCTGCCGCACGCGCGGATCGTTGGCCATCTGCGCGAACGCGCGCGCATTGGGGCCGCCCCGGCCGCCACCGCACGCGCCACAGTCGTGCGCCGATTCGTGGGGGTTGTTGAGGCTGACCGATCCGTGTCCGATGACGAGCACGAGCGGCGAGAGTCGATCGTGAACGCCGAGTTCTTCAATGACTCGACGGACGATGTCCGCCATCTCCCGCACGGTGAAGCCGGAATACCTTCCGATGGGCGGCGCGTCGTTTTTGCGATCGAC
>DATAEK010000264.1:0-18247 GCA_036258055.1 Vicinamibacterales bacterium | reverse complement strand
CCTGCCACGTGCCCGCAAACTTCCGGCCCGATGAGGATCGTCCGCCGGAACCGGTGACGACGGCCGACCAGCTGCCTTGCCACACCTTCGCGCGCTTCTGTGCGGACCACGTGCCTTGCAGCACGACATGGCCAGTACCATCGATCACGCCCCACGATCCTTGTGCGCTATTTGGGGCGCCGGACTCCAGTCGGGCCGACCAGACGCCGTTGTAAATGCCCGTGGGTCCGGCTGTCGCGGTCCAAGTCCCACGCAGGATGACGGGCGCCTCCTGAGCGGCACTCGGCGGCGTCAGGAGTGCGGCGATGAGAAGCCCCAGCCCGGAACGGCTCGCGTGTCGCGCTGGGATCGTGGAACAGAACACTGCGTGTGCCTCGAGTGACGCGCAGTGTACACCGACAATGCGGACTGTGGGTCTACGGCTGCGCGAGCGCCGTCTGCAGGCTCGCCTCGATCTGCTTTGCCGATCCGAGCCTCGCGAAGATCCGTCCGGAACGATCCAGCACGAACAGCTCGGGCGTGCCCTGAATGTGGTAGGCCTTCGGAATCGGGCCGTCGAAGCCTTTCCCGTCCGCGAGGATGGGCCACGTCATGCCCTTCGCCTTCATCGTGCGGTCCACGCGCTGCACGTTGATGTCGACGCTGACCCCAAGGATGACGGCGTCGTTCGCGTACTTCGTCTGGAGCGTCTTGAGTAGAGGAACCTCCTCCATGCAGACCGCTCAGGTGCTCGCCCAGAATACGAGAACGACGGGCTTGCCATGGAAGGTCTCGAGGTTGATCGGGCCCCGACCGTTCCGCGGCTTGCCCGAGATCGGCGGCGCCGCGAGGCCGACGCTTAGGTGCGCGATCTCGTAAATGAGGCCATCCGCTTCATCGGCCGACGGCGACCCGGGCGCCGCCGTTTTGGCCTCCTCGAGCGTGCGCGTCGCCGCGCCGAGGTCCCCCTGGCGGCGATGCATGCGGCCGAGAATCAGCAGCGCCGCCGATTTGATCGTCGGAGTCGTCGTGGAGGCTGCTACCTGTGTGAGCGTTGCGGACGTGTACGAAAAATCCTTCCGCGCGATCCCTTCCTCGTAGAGGACCGACGCCACGCGCTCCCACGCCGCATCGTTGGCGTCGAGCGACTCGACGCGCACGTGCGCGCGATCCCACAGTTCGGCGCGCACCAGCTGGCGAATCGCTTCGACGGTTGCCATCGCGGCCGCATCGGTGTGCGGGTAGCGATCGCGATAGGCCCAGAGCGCGGCATCCCATTTCACCGCGGGATGGTCGGAGACGCCGGCCGAGCCACCCGCCGTTCTGTAGCGTTCAATCTCCTTGCGCGCGGCATCGATCGTCTGCTGCACATCGCCAGCGGCCGAGCGTGCGCTCTGGGCGATCAGCGTTCGACCAGATCCGACGGCGCCGGCGAGCACACTCGCAACGAGAAGCGCGGAGAGCGCTCGGGAGATGGGCCTGGGTTTCATCTTCTTCGCGAAGCCGATTCTAACCGAGCCCCGAACGCCCTGCGCCGAACACCGAGCCTTCGTCACTCCTGCCGCAGTACAGCAGCGGGCTCGAGGCCGATCGCACGGCGGGCGGGCAGGTAGCAGGCCAACAGCCCCGTGAGGAGCAGAAGGGCGCAGACGCAGGTCAGCGTGAAGGCGTCCGTTCGGCTGACTCCAAACAGCAGGCTCGCCATCAGGCGGGTCAGGGACACCGCCGCCAGAAGACCGAGCGCGACGCCGGCCGCCACGACCTTCATGCCCTGACCGACGACCAGGTGCAGTACGTCTGCCGGCCCGCCGCCGAGCGCGAGGCGGATGCTGATGTCCTTCGCGTGCTGCTGGACGTAGTACGCCATGACCCCGTAGATCCCCACGGTCGAGAGCACCAGCGCGACGATGGCAAGCGCCGCGATGAGCATGGAGAGCGAGCGCTGCGACTGCAGTGACGTCGCGACGAGGTCGTCAATCAGGGCGACGCTCGAGAGTGGGATGCTGGGATCGAGATCGCGCACGATCCGACGGACGCTGGGCAGGACCGCCATCGCATCGCGATCGGTCCGCACGATCAGGTACCGGAACCTCGTCGTCGCCGCTTCGATGGGAACGACGTTGCCGCGACCGGCCATCGGCCAGTAGACGCTCCCGTCATCCGGCTTGTCCAGGCCCGCGTACTTCACGTCGCTGACGACGCCGACGACCGTGGTCCATGGGCAGGTCGTGCAGCCACCCTCACGAAACCGCTTGCCGAGAGCGCTGCGATTGGGAAAGAAACGCTTCGCCCAGGCGCGATCCACGATCACCGACTCGACGTTGGCGCCCCGCCCATCGCGATCGTCGAAGAGCCGACCCTCGACAAGGGTGAGGCCGAGCAGCTTGAAGTACTCGGGCGTGACGGCAACCCACGGCGTCACTGGCTGCGATTGGCCGGGACGGGTCGGATACTCTTCGAGATCGAAGTTGTTGAAGTTGCCGACATCGTTCGGCGGCCGGCCGTCCGAGAAGGCGACGGCGGTCACGCCGGGCAACGCTTCGACGCGATTCTGAAGCTCGTTCCAGAATGCCGCGACACGTCCCGGTTCTTCGTACTGCGCGTCCGGCAGCAGTATCGATCCCGTCAGTACGTTCTCGGTATCGAAGCCGAGATCGACACGCGCGAGCTGGTGCAAGCTCGCCGCCAGCAATCCCGCGACGATGAGGAGGGGTGTCGCGATCGCGAACTGGCTGGCGACGAGCACGCGCCGCAGCCGCCGCACGGCGACGTTGCCCGTGGACGATCGTCCTGCCGATCTCAGAGAGTCGTCGAGTGCTCCCCCCGTGCCGTGCATCGCCGGAATGAGGCCGAAGAGCGCGACGCTGGCAGCCGTCAGGGCCAGCAGCACCCACCGAACCGAGCCGCTGAGGCCGATCTCCGCGGTGCGCGGGAAGTAGTCAGCCCCGAAGTCGCGGAGCAGACCGACTCCAACTCTGGCCAAGACGATCCCGACGACCGCGGCGGCACAGGCGAGAACTGCGCTCTCCGACAGCAGGTACCGCACCACCCGCAGGCGTGATGCTCCGAGCGCAACCCGCACGGCCAGCTCACGCCGCCGGCTGGTGACTCGGGCGACGAGAAGGTTCGATGCGTTGGCACAGGAGATCAGCCAGACGAGTCCGACCGCTGCGAGCGCGAGGCCGGCAATCGTCCGCACGTCGCCGACGACATATACCTTGAGGTCCATCATGCTCCAGGTCGCGCGCTCGTCCTGATAAGACGCGCGCCAGATCGGAAACAGCCGCCGGTTGATCTCGTGCAGTTCGTCGCTCGCGAGTGATCGCTCCGACTCGCTTCGCAATCGGCCGAGTGCGGTGATGAAGAAGGGGCCCTTGCGCCGAGGCGTGTCCCACTGTGCCGCCACGAAGAAGTGAGGCCGTTGTTCGAGCGGTCCGACGATCGGCGGCAGAACGCCCGCGAGTCTGTGGTCGACGCCGTCGAGACGCACCGGCTTTCCAATCGCGTCAGGCCGGCCGCCGAGTCGTTCCTGCCAGAACCTGTGGCTCACCATCACTGCCGGCGGACTGCCGGGACGGCCGTCGCTCTCCGCGAAGCCGGAGCCCAGTGCCGGCCGAATCCCAAGAAGTGAGAAGTACGTCCAGGTCACGACCCGCCCTCTGAGCCGTTCGGCAACGCTTCCGTCGCTGAAGGTCATCTCACGCGTCGTATAGCCCGCAATCTGTTCGAAGTGTGTCTGCTGCGCTTGGAGGGCCTGATAGTCAGCCACCGAAAAATGGAACTTGTTGGGCGGGGAGTCGGTGTAGATTCGAACGATCCGCCCGGGATCGACGTACGGTAGCGGCCGCAGGAGGGCGGCATCGATCGCCGCGAAGATCACTGTCGTCGCGCCGATGCCGAGGCCGACTGTCGCGATGATCGTCGTCGTCAGCAGAGGCGCACGTGAAAGCGTGCGAACGGACACCCGGATGTCCTGCACGAGGTCTTGTACGAGCGATCGGGAATGCATGGAGCGTGGCCTCGAATAGAGCGCCGGCACTGGCGCCGAATCTGACGGTTAGACGCGGGGCAGGGGAAGAGGTTGGCCTGCGGACCGCGCAGGGACAAGGACTTACCACGGTTCAGCTTGGCTCCGGCTCGGTCCATCATCAACCGACGCTGAATCGGAGACGAGCGCCCGCGCGTCCTAGGGTGCAATGAATCGCACGCCCACGCCGTATTCAGCACGAGCGTGGAGAACCTGGAGAGTGGAATCATCATGGCAACCATCGGACTCATCGGCGCGGGACACATCGGAAGCCAGGTCGCGCGCCTGGCGGTGGCGAACGGCTACAACGTCGTGATCAGCAATTCCCGCGGGCCTGAAACGCTCGGCTGGCTCGTCTCGGAGCTCGGGCCGAAAGCGCGTGCGGGCACGCCTCTCGAAGCCGCAAAATCCGGCGATATCGTCGTCGTCACCATCCCGCTCAAGAACTACCGGTCGGTGCCGGTCGAGCCGCTGGCGGGGAAGATCGTGATCGACACGAACAACTACTATCCCCAGCGCGACGGGAACATTCCGGAGCTCGACAATGAATCGACGACGACGTCTGGGCTCCTGCAGGCGCACTTGCCGAAATCGAAGGTCGTGAAGGCATTCAACCACATCTACGCCTCGCAGCTCACGACCGACGGGCGTCCCGCGGGCACGCCAAACCGCCGCGCGCTCGTCATCGCAGGGGATGACAAAGACGCGAAGGCGACGGTGACGCGGTTGCTCGATCAATTTGGTTTCGATACCGTTGACGCCGGTCCGTTGAGCGAGAGCTGGCGCATCCAGCGCGATACGCCGGGCTACGGACCACGTCGAAACGCCGAGGAGCTCCGCAACGATCTCGCCGCCGCCAAGCGATACGTGGAGCGTTGACGTCCGGCGTCTGCGGCGTTCCGGACAGCCGCAGACGCGTTGCTCATGACCGAATCCACGTCTGCGACCGGGCCCGCAGGGGCCGGGCTCTCATCGACAACTGTCTGCGTTCTCCTCATCGCAGGCGTGTGCCTCGTCTCGTTCTTCGCAGGAATCGGCGCTGTTGCCCTGTGGGAGCCAGACGAGCCACGGTTCGCGGAAGCCACACGGCAGATGCTGCTGCGTCGCGATGTCATCACGCCGTGGTTCAACGATCAGTACCGCTTCGAGAAGCCGATCCTCTTCTACTGGCTGCAGCTTCCATTCTTTCTCGTCCTGGGACCGACGGAGTTCGCCGCGCGCGTTCCGTCCGCGCTGTGCGGGTTGCTGGCCGCGCTCGCGGTCTTCTTCATCACACGTGATCGATCGTCCACCCGTGCCGGCCTGTTTGCCGCGATGTGTCTGGCGACGACGTTCCGCTTCGTGCTCTACGCGAGGCAGGGGCTCACCGATGTGCCGGTGGTCGCGGCGATCACGTGTGGCATTTGGGCCATGAGCCGTGCGGTGCTTGGCCGTATCCCGAGCCCCGACTTAGGAACCACGAGCCCCGAGTCCCCAATCTCGAACGCCGGGCGTCGAGCGCTGCGCACCGAGAGCGCGGCAGGATCGCCCATGGCGGCGAAAGTCGCCTGGATCTGCGCCGGCGCGGGCATCCTGTTGAAGGGGCCCGTAGGCCTGCTGGCACCGGTGATCTGGAGCGTATGGGCGTACGCAGCCGGCGGCCGAGGCGCGTTCTGGAGGACCCGCCCGGTGAGCGGCGTCGTGATCCTCGCCGCGATTGCCCTGCCCTGGTACGCCGCGATGGTGTTGTTGCATGGCCGCGCGTTCATCGATGTCGCGCTCGGCAGTGAAGTCGTGGCGCGATACCTGTCACAGGACTTTGGCGGTCCGATTCGGGGGCCGTTGTATTACTGGGGGGTGTGGATCGGTGACGCGATGCCGTGGTCGCTTTTTCTGATCCCGGCCCTTCTGTGGGCGTACTTCCGGCGCGATCAGATTCGCTCGGGTGAATCGCGCGCGATGGTGCTGGCCGCTATCTGGTTCGTCACCGTGCTGCTCGTATTCTCGGGATCTCGCTACAAACTGCCGCATTACATTCTGCCGGCGTATCCTGCGATGGCGATCGCCGTCGGCATCTTCGTCAATGCGGCGGTCGAAGGGCGTGTGCCGCTTGCGCTCTGGCGGCCGCCCTCTTTTCTGACGGGTCTCGTGCTCGCCGCCGGCGCCGTGCTGGTGTCGCTTCTGGTGTCCCGAGTGTTCGAACGTCAGCCACCGGACGCCGCGTATCTCGTACCGCTCTTTCTCGTCGCCGCCACAGTCATCGTCGGCGTGCTGGGCACGTCGTCTGACGGGAGGCGCCGACAGGCGAGTTTTGCCGCGCTCGTGGGCCTGCTCGCGGTGTGTTACGGATTCCTCGCCACCTTCGTCGCGCCGCGCGAGCTGATACGCTTCCAGCTGGCCCCTCCGCTTGCCGCTGCCGCGCGCCGCGTTGTCGCCGATTCAGAGCCGCTCGCCGTCGCCGGCGGGTACCGCGGCCAAGGCCTGGTGTTCTACGCGCGCCACACCGTCGAGGAACTGCCCAACCAGGAAGCGGTCGTGTCGTTTCTGTCCGGCCCGGGACGACGCCACTGTGTGCTGCCGGAATCCGATCTCGAACAGGTGCGGGATCTCGTTCACCGGCCGCTCCGAGTACAGGCCGAAGCCCGCATGTTCAGCGTGCGGATGAAACGTCTCCTCGAACGCGAGCCCCAGCGCGCGGTCAGGACGATGGTGCTCGTCACGGCAGAGTGAGCCAAGGTTCAACGCGAGCCGTTGCCGATTGGGTGATGACGGTCGAGTTCTCGACTGCTGACGTGAGGCGCGCGCACATGAGGCTGCACGTGCACGGATCGGTCATGAACGCGCGTCGGGTGAGACGTACCTTACGATTCGCACCGCCTCGAGCGTGACCAGCCCTTCGGTCACGAGCTCGTCAACAGTGGGCAAGAACGCATCAACGGAGTCCTCGGTGTCCACGATCTCGATCACGATCGGCAGATCGGTCGAAAGCTCGAGCAGCTTTGCCGTGTGCACGAGCGAGTGGCGCCCGAATCCCATCGGTCCCCGCAGAACCGTGGCGCCGGCCAGACGTGCCTCCCGCGCGCGCCGAACGATGGCCTCGTAGAGCGGGCGGTCGCCGCCGGGCTCCTTGTCGCTCTCGCCGATGAAGATGCGGAGCAGCACGCCGTTCTCGGGCGATTTCATGGTTCGCACTCCTGCCGCCGCGCTCGTCTCGGCGGTGGCGACGATTTGTCGAGCCGTCAATAGCGTAGGGGGCACGCGGGGGCCGGCGCGATACAGCAGCACATGAGCGCGTTCGAGGGTGACGACGCCTTCCGAGAATACGGGCTCGACCTTCGCAAGGAGTCCCTCAATTGGCGCCGGCTCGTCGACAACCTCGACGATGACGGGCAGGTCCTGCCCGACGGACCAGGCGCGCTCGCGCAGCACCGAGCCCTCCGCGCGCAGGCCGTAGAAACCCTTCAGCACGGTCGCGCCACGCAGACCGTTCTGCCGCGCCGTCGTCACGATCCATTCGTACATCGGCGACAGGCCATGGCGGATCGTGTTGGACAGTTGAAAACGACAGAGCACCTGCTCGGCTTCAGTCCGCATGGTGTGCGCTCATGTCAGCCAGGTCTTCGCCAGCACGATGCCCGCACGGACCGCGAGCAGCCCGACGAGCACGCTGGCCACGATGTTGGCCGTCGCCATCAGCCAGGAGCCGTCCTCGAAGAGCGCGTGCGTTTCGTACTCGAACGTGGAGAACGTCGTGAATGCACCAAGGAAGCCGACGCCGAGCGCGAGTCGCGCCGCCTCCGAGCTGGGGAACATCTTCTGCGCGACGACCGTTCCCAACACGCCGAGGACGAACGAGCCGCTGACGTTGATGACGAACGTGCCGAGCGGAAAACGGGTGTCGACGAGCGCGGCAACCCAGCGCGCCAGGAGATAGCGCGCGTTGGCACCGATGAAGCCGCCGACACCAACCAGCAGATACGGAACGAACGTCGACATCACGATGTCCTCGACGGAATCTACAAATGCAACGACTAAGCAGCGATCTTTGATAGCACGATAGGGCTGGCTATCCGAAATCGAAATCCAGCCACGCGAGGACTCTCGAGACGGGCCACCGCGGAAACTCTGGCCGGTTCGTGGATACAAGTCTGGCCGAGACCAGAAGTCTCCTGCTGGCAAAGCGATCCAGCGCGCATTTTCGCTGAAACCTTCCGGTACGGCCGGTGCACCTGCCCACGATGGATGACTCTGCGGAAAAAGAGGGATCGCCGGCAGAACGCGGAGCGTCGAACGCAGACGCGAAGCGGACGCCGTGCCGCCGATCCAAGCGATTCCGCACGCTGCCCCAGGTGCGGTTCACTGCATCTCGAGTTCCTCGGCGTGCAACACGGCGTGCGTGAGCTCCGGTGCCGCGACTGCAACGAGACGTGGGTCAGCGTGCCGCGACGGACGAAGTAGCGAAATACCCTGCGCGCCCAGCCGCCGCAGCCACAAGGCCAGCACCAGCTCTGTCGGCGGTCTGCTATCCTTCCTGTTTTCCATGCGAGTTCGCTTCGATCGCTTCGTCGTGGACTCCGAGACGCGCGAGCTGATCAACGGGACGTCGCCGGTTCCGCTTTCGCCGAAGGCGTTCGATCTCTTGCTGCTGCTCGTCGAACAGCGCCCGCGCGCGCTGGCAAAAACGGAACTCTACCAGCACCTGTGGCCTGACTCATTCGTGGTTGACGCCAACCTGGTCAATCTCATCGTCGAAGTGCGCGGCGCGCTCGGAGACAATCCGCGCACGCCGCGCTTCATCCGTACGGTGCATCGCTTCGGCTACGCTTTCTGCGGAACCGCCACTGAGGGACTGGCCGGCCCGGCACCGGCTGTCGATCGGCCCCAATCCTTCATGCTGACCTGGCGTAAGGGGCGAGTCGCTCTGGCCGATGGAGCATACGAGATCGGTCGAGAGGCCGGCGCTTCGATCAAGATCCCTTTCCAGTCCGTTTCTCGAAAGCATCTGACGATAGCCGTCGCGAATGGCCTGATCACGATCGAAGACCTCGGAAGCAAGAACGGCACGTTCGTGAAAGGCGAACGCCTCACCAGCCCCGTCACGCTCACAGACGGTGACACGTTCGTGGTGGGATCCGTCCGCGTCAAGTTTCACGTGATCAAGCCGACCAGATCGACCAGGACAGTGAGCGCACGGAAGAACTGATCGTTCAGGCAGCTCTCTCTGCCCGGATCAAGGACACACGGTCGTTCCTTTGGTCAGGACCGTCCCGTCACAATGGATGGTGCCGATTGCTGGGCCATCGAATGTGGCTCTCGTGCCAAACGCGAGGTCGACATCCCTCACGTTGCCAAGGATGCTCGACGGATTCGGCGGAATGGATACCAGCGTGAGCGCTCCCGCGCCGTCCGCCTTCAGACCGGTTCTGTTGTTGGTGACGTCCAGCCCGCCCACGATCACGGCGTTCGAGTCATTCCCGAAGTTCAAGCCCACGTCGTTGCCACGAATCACAAACTTGGTCGTGCCAAACGGCGACACGATGGTGCCGCCAGCGGGCAGGAGAATCCCGTCCCTCCCGTTGTTGCTGCTCGTGATGACGTTCGCACCACTTCCGGCGAAGCTGCTTCCGAACACTTCCAGGCTCCCTGTGGCGATCACCAGCCCGGCCAAGGTGTTCCCAGCCGCAGTCAGCGAGCTGCCCTGAGACTCAGTGAATCCGAAGATCGCCAGTTGTGAGCCGCCGACGACCAGCCCGAAAGCACCGTTCTCGCTGACTCGAACAGAGGCGCCACGCAACTCGAGGATCGAGCGGCCGTTCACGTCAGCACCGTTTTCCGCGTTGCTGGTGATTCTGATCGAGCCTTTCATCACGGCCGCAGAGTTCGTGAAAACGTCGAGACCAACCCGGTTCCGTCGGGTTGTGCAATCGATCAGTGTGGCCGTGGATCCGTCCGCCACGGCAATGCCCGTGAGCGCGTTCTGCTCGACGGTGACATCGCGCAGGGTAAAGGCCGAACCGCGGATGCCGAGGATGCCCTCTCCGCGCCCGTGCTGCACAGTGAGGCCGGTAACGACGACCCCCTGCACGCCATCGATCGTCAGAACGGCTGAAAACTCCAGTGGCGGGCCGCTGCCGCCATCCAGAACTGCCAGGCCCTGTCCGTCGATTGTCACCCGGTCGGTCGTCACGCTTAACTGTTCCTGACAGGTGCCGGTCACGCGGAAGATGTCTCCCGGATGCGCATGGCTGAGCGCCATTGCTAGGCTCTGGCCCCCGTCGCAATTCACGTGCTTTTCGGGCGCTGCGGTTGCCGTGGCACCCAGCACGATCGCCGCGAGTGTTGCACACAACCCATATCGGACCGTTCCGTAAGTCATCGCTGCCTCCCTTCGAATCGGCCGCTGGAAAGATCGATCGAATCGAGGCCGCAAGTCACAAGGTTGCAGCAAGGAATCCACATGTTCTTGCGACCGCTTCGTCGACGGAGCGGTACGGTAGTGATACAGGAGGACATGGCCCGCATCGTGGGGTAGGCGAGCCTACTGCCGCCGCATTTCGAAGCCGTGGCCTTCTGAATAACACCACCCGGATTTGGACCAATAGGAGGGAGAATTCGCGTCCGCGGTAATCAATGAGCCTGCCAGGGTACCGATGATGGTGGCCGACGTCGCTCTTGCGTGAACCGTTCCGTAGACCAGGAACGCGGTTGTCGAGTCGAAGCGCTCCACCAGATCGGCGTACTCGGAGAGGAAGATGTCGTCGGGGTTTCCCAGATTGAGTCTGACGTCGTCGACTGGATCGAGTGTGCCAGTGAAGTGGTTGCCGCGGCCGTTTTTGATGATGAAGTCGGCGCCACTCAGCGTCACAGTTAGACTCGGGCCCTGCTGTGACACCGTCGCGCTGTACCGACGGCGACGGAATTCGGCAGGGAGCGAAGCACTCCTCGCATCGCATGCACCCATTTCGAGTGTGAGGGAGTAGGTTCCAGAAAGATCGCTTCGTTGCCGGTCCGGGGCCATCTCGAAGTCGTGTGTGACGATGTCGGTGACGTCGAGCTCTTCGATCTTGTTGAGATACCCCTCCCTGCTGGCGTGAAGGCGCACGCGGCCTCCGATACCGTACAGCGCGAACATGCCATCGACCCGACTGAGTGTCGTCAGACCGGCGCCAACGCCAGAGAGCACCGTCACTGTAACCTGTGCGACTGCAACACCACTGTCTGTTATCCGGCCGCTGAGCTTGTAGGTGCCTGGCACGAGCACCACAAGGGAGACTGTTCCGTAGGATGTTCGGCTGCCATCGTGGTAGTTCGCGACAACCGTTGTCTCCCCTACCCTCACTCCCGTGGCGATACCGCCGGTACCTACCTGGATCAGATCTGGGTCGACGCTGGACCACTGCGTTCGATCGGTGACGTTCTCAATCGACCCGTCAGATCGGACAGCATTCGCGGTGAGCTTCACGGATTGCTCGGGCGCAATCGACGCAGGCGCCTTCACCTCCAGGCGAACGATGGTCACGGAGGGCGGATTGGTGGTTGTCGGTGGAGGGCCGAGTTGCGTTGGACTGGTCGGGCTCTTGTCACAAGACGCGACCATGAGCCCCAGCACAGCCACGGCGCCGATGCGGAACCTTCGAGCCCGGCTTCGCAACATGACGAGCGACATTGCCTCCTCCTTGGGTGAGTCGGTCGCGTGGAGGATGCGCCTGGTCGGGGCACCAGGTCTCAGGGTTTTCACAGGAAAATCAAAGGGTTGCCCTTCACCGCGCCTGGGCGTAACGTAAACCCTCCCGCTCAGGAGGAGCCATGGCGGGATCCCGACTTTCTTCAGCTCTCCTCGCGCTTACCCTGATCGTTGCCGGGTGTCACCCCGCATTCGCTCAAGGGCCAACGGGTGGGAGCATCTTCGGTACAGTCACTGACACGACGGGTGCGTTCCTTTCTGGCGTCAGAGTCACGTGCGCGAGCTCTGCCCAGATCGGGATCCAGTCCGCCGTTACCAATGACCGCGGCCATTACCGATTCCCGTTGCTGGCGCCGGGAATCTACAGGCTCTCCTACGAGCGCACCGGCTTCACGACAGTGGTACGCGAGAACATCGTCGTGAGCGTCGAGTTTGCTGCGGAGATCGACGTCGAGCTGGTGGTCGCGACCATACAGGCGACGACCGTGGTTCACGGTGACTCACCTCTCATCGATACGCAGAACACTACTATTCAGAGCATCTTCACCAGCGAAACCCTGAAAGCACTCCCCAATGCGCGCGATCTCATGTCGGTCATTGGCTTGGTACCTGCCACGATCATGAGCATTCAGGATGTGGGTGGGTCGACTGTCGGGACCCAGCCCGTATACCTCACCTACGGTCAATTCAGCCTTCAGCAGTTTCAGAGCCGTGTGCAGGTCGACGGCGTCAACACGACGGATGCGGGCGTCGCGGGGGTATATCTCGACTATGGCGCCTTCGATGAAGTGCGGCTCGGCACCTCCTCGAACGATGCCTCGATGCCCAATCCTGGTCTCCAGGTGAACGCCGTGCTCAAGGCCGGTGGCAACGCGTTCAAGGGTGAGGCGTATGTCGATTTCGGAAGCGAGGCATTCGAGGCGGACAACATCGATGAAGGCCAGCGTCGCCAGGGGGTCGGACGCGGAACCAGAATCCAGACCTACTACGATCCGAACGTCAATATCGGCGGCCCGATCAAGCGAGACGCACTCTGGTTCTTCACGTCCGTTCGAAATCAGCACTTGACAACGCTGGTCACGGGTTTTCCCGTCGACGGACCCGGCACAGGACCCCAGGCGCTGATTCTGTTGCAGAACCTCACATACAAGCTCACGTACCGGCTCAGGCCCCGTCATACTCTCTCTCACTTCGTTCAGGTTGGCCGGCGCCATGAGCCCTACCGCGATGCGAGCAGTACGACGTACCGTGATGCCGTGGCCGATCACGACAGCCTGTCGTGGGTCGGCAATCTCGAATGGCGGGCGATCACCAGCTCGTCATTCTTCATGACCACGAGAGCGTCGACTTTTGGCTCCGATGTGCGAGCGAATGCCTACGGTACCGATGGACAGGTGGGGGTGAACGTCGCCGCCAGACGAATCGAATTCGCGGGAAATTCTGCTGGCGGCTTCGAGTCGTTCTCGATCGGGCGTCGCCGTCGTCAGCTCGAATGGGCCGGCACGCTGTTCGGGGACGATTGGCGAGGTGTCAATCACGCCCTCAGGATGGGAGCGCTCACCGAATGGGAAACGACGGACACCGAACGGACCGGCCCCAGAGACAGTCTCAGGTTGCGCTTCCAGAGCCCAGCGGGCACGCCGGACTTTACCGTCCCATTTCAGATCCAACTCTACAATTACCCACTGACATCTAGTGATCGCCTTTGGCATCATGGCGCGTTCGCCCAGGATCAGATCGCGCTTACCCACCGCTGGACTCTCAACCTCGGCCTGCGATGGGACGCCTACTCCGCGTACTACCCAGAGCAAAGACTCCGTGAAGGACCGTTCACAGATTTTTTCTATCGGGGTGTACCGCTCCACAACGGCTACAGCATTCCTGTTGCGCCGTTCGGCGATACCGTGCCCGCACGTCACAGCATCATCGAGTACAGAAAGGCATTTGGTCCGAGAGTCGGACTGGCCTGGGAGGTTCAAGGGTCAGGCAAGACGGTCGTCAAAGCGAGCTGGGGACGCTATTACCACGATCCAGGCACGACCATCTCGCGCGATGTCAATCCGCTGCAGACCACGACTTCCACTTTCGCTTGGAACGACGGCAACGCTGACCGGCTGTTCCAGCCCTCCGAGCTCGGCTCTTTCGTTAACAGTAGCGGTGGGGTGCAGAACCGCGTCGACCCAGACATCCAGGATCCGTACACGGACAACACGGATGTGTGGGTAGAGCGGCGTCTTCGATCGGACCTGTCCGCCAGGCTGGGGTTCATATACAAGAAGGCGAACAACAACTGGGACCTCGTCGAACAGGTGCGGACGGCGGCGCTCTTCTCCGAGCCGAGACAGTTCCCGGATCCTGGTCCGGACGGTTTGCCCGACACGGCTGATGACCAGGGAAGCTACACGGCATTCGACATCCCCGCAGGGGTTCCGATCCCGGCCAGCGTCAAAGAGTGGCAGACTCCTGCCGACTTCGACCAGTCGTACAAGAACATCGAAGTCGCGGTGAACAAACGGATGACCCATGGATGGTCGCTTTCGTCGAGCTTCCTGTTTACCTGGGTGCACAATCTGCAGAACGGACACCCTGACAACCCGAATGAGGCGATCAACAACGACGTCCGGGTCACGGGTTGGGCGTTCAAGGTGTTCGGCACCTACCGAGCGCCCTGGGGCCTCAACATCTCCCCCATCGTGCGGCATCAGGCTGGACGACCCTCGGGACGGTACGTACTGACGAACCTGCAACGGGTAGGTAACGTCTTCATTGCCGTGGAGCCTAGCAATTATCGAGAGGACAATCGGACCATCCTCGATACCCGCGTGGAGAAGCAGCTTCGTCTCTGGAATGCGAGGAGCCTTGGAGTGTTTATCGACGCCTTCAATGTGTTCAATTCCAACGCCGCGCAAGCGCAGGACACCGTGACCGGAAGGCGAACGACGGTCATCGCCGGCGAGCGGATTGACTATCAACGCTTCTTTCGTCCGCTCATCGTCCTCCCGCCGCGCCTCTTTCGGTTTGGTTTCAACCTCGCGTTCTGAACTCGACGACCGCTATTGCAGGTTGGCCCGCCAGAGCTCGGCCTTCTCCTCTCGATACTGGACGAACACGATTCGATCGTCGCGAGACACGTCGAAGTTCACGTCGATCCCGAATCTGCCGAGCGTTCCGATCCGTATCTCGTCTCGTCCGTCTTGGCCGATCGACCAGAGCTCCCGGTATCCCGATGGAGGATTTGTCTGACGAAGGAAGAAGATCCGAGATCCGTCGCCAGACGGTCGCGTGGTATATCCGCTCGTGATCATCCTGCATGCGCCGCGACCTGCTGGACACTGGGCGACATTCCACGAGGAGTTGCCGGCCGCAGCGAGGACACGGCTGCCCAGGATGGTCTGCCCGTCGCGTGACCACCGAAACTGCCGGAGCGGAAAGTCGAGGACCGTCTCGGACCCGGTCTCGAGATCTCGGATGACGGTCGCTGTCGGCTGTGTGCCATCGAGCCGCGCGTATGCCACCGCGCGCCCCGAAGGGTCGACTTCGGCCCAATTCTGTACGTTCCACGGTCCGAGCTTCGTCGAGTCACCACCTGCCGCCGGCATTTTCCGGAAAGACACATCGGGACGAAACCGCGTGAAGAACAAGAACGCCCCGTCGGCCGACCACTGAGGACCGAGGTTCCTTTGTCCCGCGACGTGGGTGAGTTGACGTACCTCCCGACCATCCACATTCATCGTAAAAAGGTGGAGATCCGCCTCTATCTGCTGGAAGAACGCGATGCGATCGCCTTGGGGAGAGAATCTGGGAAGATCGACAGGGGAGCGACGCTCGAGCAGCTGCGTCTGTTGACCCGTGACCGGATCCCGGAGCATCAACGCATAGGCGACCCTGATGTTCGTATAGACGAGTGAGTTGCCATCCGGTGAGACGGCCGGTTCGCGATCCTGGCCAGCGCCGAGCGTGACCGGCTCAGGCTCGCCGCCGCCCGCGGGGACGCGCCACAGCGTCTCGCTTCCACGCCGCATCGACGAGAGCATGATGAACCGTCCGTCCGGGGTCCAGACCGGTCTCCCGCCAAGAGAGCTGTCGAATGTCAGTCGCCGCGGCGTCCCGCCGGATGCCGACACGACCCAGTAGTCGCCGATTGGTCCCTCTTCCGAGTCGAAATACACAATCGTCTGACTATTCGGCGACACAGCTGGGGTGCCCGGCCAGGTGAAACGCCGAACGGCGACACGACGCGGGTCGCTGCCGTCAGCCTTCGCCAGCCAGATGCCTCGCTCGGGTCCGTCATACGCGACGAGCTCGCCGTCCGCCGAAAGACTTGGATTGCTCGCTTGCTGGATGAGAAGCCTGGGCTGCCCGCCGAGCGGCGGCACCGACCAGATCGCCCCGCGATGATTGAAGAGAATCTGATCACCCTTCGGCGACCAGCAGGGGCGCGTTGCGCCCAGTTCCAGGGATGTGATTGGCAGCGGGTCGCCTTGCGCGAGATTTTTGAGCCAGAGCTGCGGAATGTCTTTGGCATCGCCATACTGGAAAACGATCGTCGTTCCGTCTGGTGAGAAGCTCGCGGCTGAGGCGCCTGCGGGCAGTGAGATCACGAGACGATTGCCGGTCACCCGAACCGGGGTTCGATATGGGAACCACAACAGCGCCGCCCCCAGGAGGCCCGCCGCGGCGACAGCAACCGCAATCGTGGTCACCGGGCGGCGGTTCGACCAGAGCCACGCTCCTGGACGCTGAGCTCGGCCCGCCTCGGCGCCGTGCGACGTTGGGTCGCGTGTGGCAACGGCGCTCTGCACGGCCTCCAGCGCCGCGACAACCTCGCGCGCCTGCTGATAGCGCTGCACCGGCTCTTTGCAGAGACACCTCGCGATTGTCTGGCGCAAACCGGCAGGCACGTCGGCCTGTATGGGCTTCGGGGGTTCGCGCAGAATCGTCGCGCTCAACTCTGCGCTCGTGCGGCCCGTAAACGGTAACCTGCCTGTCACCATTTCATAGAGCACCACGCCGAGGGACCACACATCGCTGCGCGCGTCGGCCGGCTCGCCTTCGAGCAGCTCGGGTGCCATGTAAGCCAGCGTGCCGGTCACTCGCCCGACTTCGAGTGTTGCCGTGCTGTCGTGCTCCCCTGCGAAATCCTGCTCGCGGACTCTCTGAGCCAGGCCGAAGTCGAGCACTTTGACCCGACCGTCCGGGGTGATCATCACGTTGCTGGTCTTCAGGTCGCGATGCAGGATCCGTCGATCGTGAGCGTGCGCCATCGCGTCGGCGACCTGAATTGCATACTTGACGGCGATCTGGAGCGGCAGTTCGTCGGACGCGATCAGATCGCGCAGCGGACGTCCTTCGATGAGCTCCATGACCATGAACGCTTCGCCATCAGCCTCGCCAACCTCGTGGATGGTGCAGATATGAGGGTGGTTGAGTGCGGAGGCCGAGCGGGCTTCTCGCAGAAGGCGACGCCGCCGTGCGACCTCGCCTGCATCCTGCTCGCGAAGCAGCTTGAGCGCCACGAATCGATGGAGGCTCGGATCGTAGGCGCGGTAGACCACGCCCATGCCACCTTGGCCAATCAGCGCGATGATTTGATAGCCGCCGAGGTCCGAGCCCGGAGTCACGGCCATATCTCGATCTCGTTAGTCCGTTTCCCGCGTTTCCGTCGAAGGCTGCGGCGACAGGATCCTGAACTTCAGCCGGAACGAGCCGACGCCGATCTCATCGCGGTCGGACAGCCGCACGGCCGCGGCAGCCCTGTGACCGTTCACGAAGGTGCCGTTCTTGCTGCCCAAGTCCTCCAGAATCGCTTCGCCGTCGGCGACGCGGATTCGCGCGTGCCGTCGCGAAACGGAGGATGAATCCAGACACACTTCGAGCTCCGGATCCCGGCCCAGCACGTGGTCCCCGTCGGCGAATGTCGCACGCCCGCCATCCCAGGCCAGCCGGTACAGGGTGTGGCCCGACCGCGCGGTCGGAGCGCCTTTGAGCTGTGAAGCCTCGCGAAAGGCATAGCCGAAGCCGTGCACGGTTCGTACGAATCGTGGCCGTCGCGGGCTGTCGCCGAGCGCCGCTCGCACCTCGCCAACAAGGTTCGAAAGATTGGCCTCCACGACAAACGTGTCGGGCCAGAGACGCTGGTAGAGGATCTCTTTCGAGAGCGCCGCGGGGCGTGCTTCGACGAGTGTTTCGAGGAGCTGAAACGCCTTGGGCGAGAGGTGGACGGTCCGCGATCCGCGCAGCAATTCCCGCGTATCCGTGTCCAGGACGAAGTCGCTGAACCGTACTTGCATGGTCGATCCATCGGGCCGGAACCCGTGTGGCCGAGCCTTGGACACTCGCTGCTGCCAGCTCAGGAGGCAGCGCCGCACGGCAGGCATTGTACCGCCGCGCCCATGCCGCGGCGTGGGTGTATCCTCCCCTCACGACCGTGCTTCTCAGCGGTGAGACCCGCCTGGGCCCGTTCCAGATCATCTCCGCCCTCGGTGCGGGTGGCATGGGGGAGGTCTATCGCGCGCGGGACACGCGGCTCGATCGCATCGTCGCGGTCAAAGTCCTGCGCCGCGACAAGGTTGGAAGTC
>DATAEK010000250.1:0-12693 GCA_036258055.1 Vicinamibacterales bacterium | reverse complement strand
ACGTTCGCGGTTGAGCCGCTGGCTCTCCAGCCGGCGCCGCTCTTCATCGACGCGCTTCTGGATTTCGCGCTCGACCTCCGCCCTCGATCTCAGGCGGATCGATGGCGCGTCAGGGGACAGCTGAGGAGCCGGCGCGGACGGCGTTTCGGTGTCCATGCATACCTCCGTCGAGTTGGGCAGGAGAATCAAAAGGCGGGGGACGAACGAGCATGAGAAGGTCGGCGCTGCTGCAATGTCTCTGCCCGTCATGGGGCGTGCGACCCTGTGGCATTGGCCGCACGATCGCCGTCTCAACAAAACGCCCGATCAAGCTCAGAGCGGATGAAGCCATTACACGCGCGTCGCGAGTGAAGACACTCCCCGAGGGGTACCGCGATTACGATTCGCCGCGGCGATCGGTTCCGAGGGTGACAAAACTGCGAAACTCATCCCGAAGCGCCTCTGACTCGTTGGTCGTCGCTCGCGCCAACTCTCCTGCCAGCGATCCGCTCTCCACGAGCGTGCGCCACGCCACGGTGCGCGTCTTCTCGGCTGCGAGCGGAGACTCCGCCGCGAGCTGCTCAGCGGATCGTCTGTATTCGGTCACCAAATCGACGAGTTCGCTGTCGACGTATTCCGCGAGAAAGATGTATGCGGTTTCGAGATATTCGCGGAGCTCAGCGGTCAACTGGCCGGATGTCGACAGTGCAATCGCCGATGTCCGAATCGCCGACTTGATCACCGGCTTGGCGTAGGGCAGCGAGTCGAGTCGCGCGGGATGACGTCCTTCAGTCACGTCGCGCTCGAGCATCCGGGCGTATTCGATCACGACCTGCTGAGCGTCGACAGGGTCAAGCGGATCCATTGGGAGCGTCCTGTGGCAGCCGGCGCGAGATGCAAATTCCACACCTCGAACCCGAGGTTCGATCGACCGACTCGGACGTGGTCCGGCTGAAGCAGGACAACAACTGACCGACGCTCCGGGGGCCGAACCCAGAACGGCAAAGCCTGCGACTCGCGATGACGGTGGTGTCCGGCTTCAGCCGGACCCGAGTCCCGAGCACCGAATCCCGACCGCCGAGCCCCGAGCGCCGAGTCCCGGGTGTTTCAGTCGCCGGCCGCGAGCTTCGCCACTGCGATATCCCGTGACGGTTCCACCGAGAAGTGCGGGAGCAGCCCTGATAGTTCGAACGCCAGGCGGACCGGCTCGGTCAGGCCGCAGAGCGTCATCGAGCCGCCGGCCACGTGCATCCGTCCTGCAGCGGCATCGAGGGCGAGCAGGCCCGCGCTGCTGACGTAGTCGACGCTGGTGAGGTCGATCAGCAACCGCTGGTCGCCCGCCTCGATGGCCCCGACGATCGCTTCGATCAGGCTGCCCGACGAGGCAGCACCCAGGCGTCCCACGACGCTCAAGACTGCCACACCTTCCTGACATTCACGATTGACCGTCAGTTTCCAGCTCACGTCCCGCGGCCTCCGGCTGCCTTCGTCCGCCCCCAAACACCCAAATCCGCCCTCGACAGCTACCGGCCGGGCCCGTCCTGCTGTACACTCGCCCCACTCCCTACCAACTTTTCCCCAGGACGAGTGTATTTCATGCAGGAGCAGGACGACGCTTCGCTAGCGGCCCACGCGGCCAACGGCGACACCTCCGCGTTCGAGGTGCTCGTGGCCCGGTATGAAGGGGTGCTCTACCGGGTGGCGGTCCGAATGCTCGGCGACTACGACGACGCCCGGGACGCGACACAGTCGGCGTTCATCAAGGCCTACCAGAAGCTCGGAACCTTCGACCCGCGCTTCCGGTTTTTCAGCTGGATCTACCGAATCCTGCTGAACGAATGCCTGAACGCGAGGCGCGACCGGCGCCAGCGCGAGGGCGTGACGGCGGATCTTCCGACAAACGGCACGCAGATCGACCTGCTGGAAGCGTCGGATCGCCGGAGATTGGTACAACGCGCGCTCCTGGCTCTCCCGGTGGAATACAGGCAAGTCGTGGTGCTGAGGCACTTTGGCGAGCTCAATTACGACGACATCGCAGCGACCCTCGGTATCCCGGCAAAAACGGTCAAATCGCGGCTCTATACCGCACGGCAGCGGCTCCTCGAGATCCTGACCGTCAAAGGCCACTGACCGGCACGAGATCGAAGATGGCAAACCAGGACGAACGCGACGAGCCGTTCACGAGCCCCGAGATGGCGCGGGTGACCGCGCTCCTCGACGAGCTGAAGGAAGCAGACCCAACGCCGCCCGGCCTGGTGCCGGACGTGATGACGCAGATTCGATCCATTCAACGTCGTGGCAGCATGCCCCGGCAGGGAGACGAACGTATGGCGAAGAAAGTGTTGATCGGACTGGCGGCTGCAGCCGCGATCCTGATTGCAGTATTCGCTGCCAAGGGGTGGCCGCCCGTAGATCTCGGAACCCAGGGCACTGTCGGCGCGGCGAAGCGGTATCAGGCGCAGCAGATGAGCGCATCCGACGTCAAGCTTGGCGACGCGTCGGTGCAGCAATTCCTGCAGAGCGACATCGCCGATCGCCTGATGAAGGACCCGCAGGCGCGCTCCCTCCTGAGCGATGCCGGGTTCCAGGCGTTGATGGCCGACAACCAGCTGCGCGAGTCACTCCGCAATGGAGAATTACGCGAGCTCCTCACCAACGCTCGTTTGCGCGAGGCGTTCGCAGACGCTGGAGTGCGGGAAGTCGTCGCGAACAGCGAATTGCGTGCCCTCCTGGCAGACGCGCAGCTGCGTCTGGCGCTCGAGAACGCCCGCGTGCGTGAGGCCATCGCGAACGTGAAGGTCGCCGAGGCGCTGATCCAGGCGAAGTCGGGTGAGGCCGCGCTCCGCGTCGCCGCCAACGATTCCGCGCTTCGCCTGGCGACTACAGACGCTGGCGTGCGGGCAGTCGTCGAAAGCGGCGTGCTGGCGCGTGCGCTCGAAAGTCAAGCCTTGATGCAGGTAATCACCAACGGAGTGCTCGCACGCGCGCTCGACACCGGCGCGATGAAGGCCGTCCTGGACAACAAGATGCTGGCGCATTCGATCGACAGCGGCGTGATCGCGAAAATGATGGACACCGCAGCCATCCGTCAGGCGATGGATCAGGGACTTCTGGCACAGGCAGCGCAGAACGCGCTGATCGCACAAGCGATGGAGATGCACGGCTTCGCTAAAGCGGTGGAAGCTGGCCTGATCACTCAGGCGCTGGCGGCTTCCGAACAGAAATAAGTAGCGTCGCGGATCATGACGGCAGGCGCCCCGCGCCTGCCGTCAGACCACTTCGGAGTATCATCCCGCCCGGTTCATGCGCCGCTTCCCCACGGTCCTTTCCTTCCTCTTCGTCTTCCTTCTGGCAGCCACGGCGCGGGCGCAACTGAGCACGGTCGAAACACCCGAAGTTCAGATTGTGTATTTCGAGGGCACGGAGTCGTACCTCGTGCCGCATGTTGCGCGCGCGTTCCTCAACGCCCTCGAATTCGAGCGCCGCCTGTTTGGCTACGATCCGACGCAGCGCGTCACGCTGCTTCTCGCGGACTTCTCCGATTCGGGCAATGCTGCCGCAGGCACGGTACCGCGCAACCTGATGGCGATCCAGATCGCGCCACTCAACTTCGCCTTCGAGACCATTGCTGCAAACGAGCGCATGACCACCCTCATGGATCACGAGCTGGTGCACGTGGTCACGATGGACCAGCCGGCCGATCGCGATCGCACGTTTCGCCGTGTGTTCGGCGGCAAGGTCATGCCGATTTCCGAACACCCCGAGTCCCTTCTCTATTGGTATCTCACCGCGCCGCGCGCCGCGGCGCCGCGCTGGTACCACGAAGGCATCGCGGTGTTCGTCGATACCTGGATGGCCGGCGGCCTGGGCCGCGCGCAAGGCGGCTACGACGAGATGGTCTTCCGCGCGATGGTGGCCGACGACGTGCCGTTTTACGACCCGCTGGGACTCGTGTCCGAAGGCACGAAGATCGACTTCCAGACACAGGTGAACTCGTACCTGTACGGCACGCGGTTCATGACCTGGCTGGCCCGCAAGTACTCGCCCGAGCAGCTGATCGAGTGGGTGTCGCGCAAGCCCGGCAGCCGCGCGTACTACGCGAGGCAATTCCGTGAGGTCTTCGGCGTCTCGATGGAGCAGGCGTGGGCGAGCTGGGTCGCCGACGAGCACGCGTTCCAGCGAACCAACCTGGACGCCATTCGCAAGTTTCCGCTCACGCCGTACCACGACGTGACCCCGCGCGCTCTCGGATCGGTGTCCCGCGCGTTCTACGATCCGGAGTCAGGCGGCATCTATGCCGGCCTGAACTATCCCGGCGCCATCGCGCATGTCGCTCGCATCTCGACGAAAGACGGCACGCTCCAGCACCTGATGGACATCAAGGGACCGCTCATCTACACGGTGACCTCGCTGGTGTGGAATCCGTCGGATCGCCATGTCTACTACACGACAGACAACGGCGCGCACCGCGACCTGGTGCGGCTCGACCCGGCAACGCACCGGACCGAGATCCTGCAAAGGGACGCGCGGATCGGAGATCTCGCCTACGACGCCGCGGACCAGTCGATCTGGGGCCTGCGCCATCTGAACGGTCTCTGCACGCTCGTTCGCATGAAGCCGCCTTACAAAGACTGGGCACAGGTCGTCACCTTTCCGTACGGAACGGTCATGTACGACATCGATGTCTCTAAGGACGGCACGCGCCTCTCGGGATCGTTCGGCGAGATCAGCGGCAAGCAGGAGGTTCGCGTCTTCGACGTGGCCGCTGTCCTTCGCGGTGAGACGACACCCCTGACCCGGTTCGACTTCGGCCCGTCGGTGCCGAGCGGTTTCGTGTTCTCACCCGACGGGCACTATCTCTACGGCAGCTCGTACTACACCGGCGTGTCGAACATCTTCCGCTACGACCTCGAGGCCCAGAAGGTCGAGGCCGTGAGCAATACCGACACGGGTTTCTTCCGGCCGGTGCCGCTCGCGGATGGCCGCCTCCTGGTGTTCCGTTACACCGGACGCGGCTTCGTGCCGGCATGGATCGAGCCAAAACCGCTCGAGGACGTCAGCGCGATCACCTTCTTCGGTGAACGGCTGGTCGAAGAGAAGCCGGTGCTGAAAACCTGGATGCTCGACTCACCGGCGAGAATCCCCTTCTACGCGATGGACAAGCGTACCGGCCAGTACCACCTCGCCGGCGGCCTCCGGCGCGAGTCCATCTACCCCATCGTCGAAGGCTACAAGGACACGGCGTCCGCGGGCATCGCGTTGAACCTGTCGGATCCGCTGCTCCTCAATCGCCTGCACATCACGGCGGGCTGGTCGCCGGTCACGGACCTCCCGGCCAGTGAGCGCATCCATCTTCTGGCGGAGTACGAACGCTTCGACTGGCGGGCGAGCGCGGCGCTGAACCGCGCCGACTTCTACGATCTCTTCGGTCCGACGAAAACCGGACGCAAGGGTTACCGCGCGCTCGTCGGCCACACGAGCACGCTCGTGTTCGACGAGCCGCGACGGCTCGAGCTCGACCTGAGCGGATCGATCTCCGGCAACCTCGATCGGCTCCCTGACTATCAGAACGTGCCCGTCGATATCGCCACGCTCGCGACCTTCACCTCCACCCTCGCCTACACCAACGTCCGCCGCTCGCTCGGCTACGTGGACGACGAGGCCGGACGCAAGTGGTCCATCGATTTCCGGACGGACGTCGCCGACGGAGACGTGTTTCCCTCGCTGCGAGGATCGTTCGACCGCGGCGTCGCCCTGCCGCTCGGCCATTCGTCCATCTGGCTGCGGACCGCGGCTGGGCTCGCGCATGGCGACCGCGACTCGCCGTTCGCCAACTTCTTCTTCGGCGGGTTCGGCAACAACTACGTCGATCATGGCGACGAAAAACGGTACCGCACGCTCGAGAGCCTGCCCGGCGCCGAGCTCAACGAGATCCCGGGAAAGAACTTCGCGAAGGGTACGGTCGAGTGGAATCTGCCGCCGTGGCGGTTCAAGCGTCTCGGCACACCTGGCTTCTACGCCAGCTGGCTGCGGCCGGCCGTCTTCGTCACGGGCCTGACGACGAACGTGGACAGCGACGACTTCCGCCGTACGCTCGCCAGCCTCGGCGGACAGATCGATCTGCGATTGAACGTCCTGTCGAACCAGGACATGACGCTGTCGTTCGGGGCTGCCGTCGCACTGGAGGACGGCTTCGCGCCCCGCCGGGAAGCGATGATTTCTCTCAAGATCCTCCGGTGAGCACGGCGATCGCGCTCGTTCCTGTTCTCCTGCTGCTGTCGCTGCTCCAGCTGATGGACAGCTTCAAGCTCGTTCGGCTGACGTCGGTCCTCATCGCCATCGCCGCCGGCGCCGCTGCAGCCATTCTGCTGCTGCCGTTCCATGACTGGTTGATTGCCGCTTTGAACATCGGTATGCGGTCGTTTACCCGCTACGTCTCACCAGTGACGGAGGAAACACTCAAAGTGGCCTTCATCGCGTTCCTGCTCTGGCGGCGGCGCGTCGGCTTTCTGGTGGACGCGGCAGTGCTGGGATTCGGCGTCGGTGCGGGATTCGCCGTGATCGAGAACATCGACTACCTTCGGCACCTGCCGCAGGCATCGTTGACGCTCTGGCTCGTGCGCGGTCTTGGCACTGCGGTGCTCCACGGCGCCACGACCGCAATCTTCGCGATGGTCTCGAAGACACTGATGGACCGCTGGACCAACAGTCACGCGCTTGCGCTCCTGCCCGGTCTCGGCCTGGCGATCGCCATCCACTCTGCCTTCAACCACGTTCTGTTACCGCCGCTCGCGATGACGTTTCTCATCCTGCTGATTCTGCCGATCTCCATCGTCATCGTGTTCCAGCGCAGCGAGGCCTCCACTCGTGAATGGGTCGGGGCGGGTCTCGATCTCGACGTCGAGCTGCTCAACCTCGTACGCTCGGAGCACTTCGCCTATACCCGGTTCGGCACCTACCTTCAGGAGCTGCGCCAGCGCTTCAACGGGCTCGTGGTCGCGGACATGTTCTGTCTGCTGCGCCTCGAGCTCGAGCTCTCGGTGCAGGCGAAGGCCATGCTGCTCGCAAGAGAAGCAGGGCTCGTCATCCCGGTGACAGCGGATCTCCAGATCAGCCTGGACGAGATCCGTTACCTGCAGGCGTCGATCGGGCGAACAGGATTGCTGGCATTGAAGCCGCTGCAGGTGACGTCGGATCGCGATCGATGGCACCGGTATCTTCTGGCCGAGGCGGGCAAGGCCGCTCGCCAACCGTAGAGCTGGCTTCCTTTTCTTTCCGTCCCTCCCGTGTTAGATCGGGATGTGCCGACCCTGCCTGCGCTGACGTGTGTTGAAGGGGGATTCATGTCACTGAGACGAGCTCTTGCGGCGGCCTTGTTGCTCATCGTCGTCGCACCCGCTTCGGCCCGCGCCGACGGCATGATCATCCCGTTCCTGGGCGTCAACTTCGGCGGCAGCTGCTGCAGCGAGCTGGGCAACGCGATCGACGCGAAGCGCTACGACTGGGGTGCCAGCTTCACCTACATGGGCGGAGGCGTACTCGGGATCGAAGGTGACATCGGCTACAGCCCTGACTTCTTCGGCAGGACCGATATCGGCAGCAGTAGCGTTCTAACGGCGACGGGCAACCTGCTGGTGGGCATTCCGATCGGCGGTCAGACAGGCGTCGGCATCCGGCCGTACGCGCTGGTGGGCCTTGGCGTCGTGCGCACGAAGGTCGACGGGTTCAACAATGTCTTGAGCCTCGACAACAGCAAAGCCGCGTGGGACTTCGGCGGCGGCGTGATGTTCTTCTTCGGCACGCACGTCGGCGTGCGCGGGGACGTGCGGTATTTCCGCACGTTCGGCGGTGTGGATTTCTTGATCCCGGACTCCAAGAGCCTGGATTTTGCACGGGGGTCGGCTGGGCTCATCCTGAGATTCTAGTGGCTCGTATCAGCTGATTCAGTAGCAGTCGACCTTGGTCGTTCGAGACGAATTGCGCGGCCGCGACAACGGAGCGGTCGCTACCAATTCAGGCGTTGCGTTCCACTAGAGCGACCCTGCGGATCACGGGGAGGACGGACAAAACGGGTCGACACGTTCATGCCGTCCAGCTCCGTTCGAACGTTCGAGCTGCGATCCATGACAGCCGTCGTACCTGAGGCGTTCAGCAACTCAGCCGGAACAGTCCGAACGAAGGTGCGAGTTCGCGGCCTCCCTGTTCTCGCGGCCCTGATCCTCTGCTGCGGCGCACCTGCATTCGCGCAACCATCTACGCCCGCTGCTCCGTCTCCTTCTTCGTCTCCTCCTCAGGAGACGCCTGAGAATCCGCGCACGCAGTATCCGGCTTATCTGGCCAATTCTTATGTCGCCGTGAACTTCGGCTACATCCAGTACGACTTCTCGAGCCGGCAGCTCGAGCCGGGGTTCCAGGCCGAAGCCATCGACGTGGGGCACGTCGCGGGTCGAGTCGTCCTCGTCGGCCACGAGTTCAATCGATTCCTGTCGGCGCAGGTGACCTACCTCAAACCGATCACCTACGTGTCTTACAAGAACGTCAATGGAGACGCCGAGGGTCACAACCTTTTCGTGCATTTTGGCGGGGCCACCGTGGTGCCGCGGCTTCCGATCGGCGCCCGGGTGTCGCTCTACGGCGAGGTGGGGGTCGGCCTCACCAGCCGGCGCTCGCTGCAGAGCGATGACGGGCTGGCGATTCGTGACACGCAATACGCCTCGATGATCGGGGGCGGCGGCCTCGAGTATCACGTGAACCAGGCATGGGATCTGACGGCGGGGCTGACGTATTACCCGGGAAAGTCGGAGGTGCTGCAGCCACACACGCTGTTCTGGTCGGGAGGGTTTCGCTACACCATGCGGCCGCTGCCGCAGGCGCAGGTTGAAGCCAATCGAGCGGCGGGGTTCTTCTTTCCGGTGAATCTCGTTCAGGTCGAATACACGACCGGCGTCGGCTACAGCGTCAACGACTTCGTCTCGAAGAGAGTGCCGATCTTCTGGGGTGGGAGCGTGAAGGTCGCGCAGGGTGTCGCCGGCCATTATGATCGCAACGTGTTCCATACGCGGAAGCTGTTCGCGCTCGATCTGGGAGCGAGCGCGTCATTCTGGAACAGCAGAGCGGATCGCGAGCACTTCTTCACGCTGTCGGCATATCCGCTGATGCGTTTCACCGTGGTTCGCACGCAGCCGGCCGACGTGTACCTCTGTTACTCGCTTGCCGGACCAACCTACATCTCGCAGGTGATGATCGACAATCGCGACACCGGACGTCACTTCACCTTCCAGGATTTCATGGGAGTTGGCGCGTTCCTCGGAGCGCCGAGGCACTTCGGCGTCAGCCTCAAGATCAACCACTACTCGAACGGCAACATCTTCACCAGGAATGCGGGGGTCAAGGTTCCGCTGACGATCGGGCTCAGTTACGCGTTCTGAGGCACTGAAGAGATTTCCGTTACCTCCCTTTGCGCAAAGCCAACGGCCGGTAGTTCGCGTACGTCGCGTCGCCGGTGATGCGGCCATCGCTCGCTTTGCGAGGATTCTCGTACACCTCCCGCATTGTGGCTGGCAGCCACGCGTCGCTCTGCTGATCGTATTGGTAGCTGACGACGATCTGCCCCTTCCACGGCGTGCCACGTTCGGGTCCGATGTTCAGCTCCGTCCGCATGACCCGGCCGGTCGAGGGTTCGGCCCAGAAACGTCCGGTCACCTTCAAGTCCTTGCCCGTCGGCGTGGAGACGAACGAGGACTCCTTCGTCTCGCGGTAGCTCACGATCCAGGTCGGCGTGCCATCGATCTCTTCACGACCGGCGGAGTCGAACGTGAGACGCTTGCGGTTGGCCGGCCGCAGAAAACTGAGGACGAACGTCGGGAGATTCACGGTGCGATAGACCGCACCGACGTTGAATTTCGCGCTCTCGCCGGCGAGCTGCATCGCCTGACCGACCGGATCGGGTCTGGTTGACGCGAAGATCTCCTCGAGTCGATGCAGGCGCTCCGGCTGAGGCTTCCCGTCGACCTCGATGACATTGCGGAAGCCGTACCAGGCTTCATCCGGAGGGAGTTGAAGGATCACGTACTCCGAGACCAGCCGCCGCTCCTCCCGAACGCTGCCGCCGGCGTCGAGTACCTGCTGATGGTAGATCTCCTGCGCGACCATTCCGGACAGCACGTGGTCTTCGTAGATCGTGACGTACTCGTGGACGCGACGCATGACGTCCGGCAGCGTCGGATCCTGGGCCACGATCGCTGCTGTCGTAACCACGGCGAGGAGCGCCACTCGAACCCACGCGCTCATTTCGCGTGAGGGTCGCACCCCGGTTGAGTGATGTCAAACTCGGCGGCGAATCTACTGCCGTGTGAAGGCGTAACTGAACTCGTATCGGCCCGATCCGACTTCCAGGACGGCGGTGCTGCCATCCTGACGCGACGCCGTCACACCTGCCGCGCTCTTCGCGGCCTGCTGACCCTCGCGAACCAGGTCGAGGCTTGCACGCGGCAGACGCACAGTGGCCGTGGTGTTCGGTGGAACCTCGATTGCGACCTGGAATCGCTCGCCGGTGATCGACCAGTGCGACGCGACGCGGCCGTACTGGGTCTCGTGACTGACGTCGACGTCCGTGAAATGTCCGCCGGGGTGCGGCTGAAACACGATGTGCTTATAACCGGGCATGGCGGGATCGATCTCGACACCGGCCATGACCCGATACATCCATTCGCCCACGGCGCCGTAGGCGTAGTGATTGAACGAGTTCATGCCGGCGTCCTGGAACGATCCGTCAGGCTTGATGCCATCCCAGCGCTCCCAGATGGTCGTCGCGCCCTTTGTGACCGGGTAGAGCCACGACGGATACTCGCGCCGCTCGAGGAGCAAGTAGGCCTCGTCGAGGTAACCGAACGTGGTCAGCACGTGCAAGAGGTACGGCGTTCCGAGAAAACCTGTCGTCAGGTGCTTGCGCTCACGTACGTCGGCGGCCAGCCGGCCGGCGGCGCGTGCTCTCGACGCTTCCGGCAGCAAATCGAACTGGAGCGCGACCACGTACGCCGTCTGTGTGTTCTCGCCGACGCGGCCCTCGGGCGTGACGAACTCCTTCACGAATGCCGTTCGGATTTTCTCGAAGAGGGCCTCGTATCTCGTCGCGTCATCGTTCTTGCCGAGGACCCGTGCCGCGCGGGCCACGAGATCCGCCGAGTGGGCGTAGAACGCCGTCGCGAGCAGGTCCTTCCCTGTCGTCGCGCCGGGGTAGTCCGCACGCGTTGTCGCAAATGCGAGCCAGTCTCCGTACGTGAAGTCCTCGGTCCACAGGTAGTCGTCGCCGGCTCGGCCGCGTACGTACTCGACCCACTTCGTCATGCTGGCGTATTGCTGCTCGAGGACGCGCCGATCGCCGTAGCTCAGATACATGTTCCACGGGATGATCACCGCCGCGTCCGCCCATCCGGCCGATCCGGCGGATGGACGATCGGGACGCGTGAGGACGTCCGGGATCACGTGCGGCACGCTGCCTGCGGCGTACTGATCGGCAGCGACGTCTTTCAGCCATTTCGTGAAGAAGCCGGCCACGCTCATGTTGAACGCCGCCGTGCGCGAGAACGCCTGCGCATCGCCGGTCCAACCGAGCCGCTCGTCGCGCTGGGGACAATCGGTCGGTACGTCGACGAAGTTGCCCTTTTGCCCCCACAGAATGTTGTGCTGCAGCTGGTTGACCAGCGGCTCCGACGTCGAGAACTCGCTGGTTTTCGCGATGTCCGAGTGAACGACAATACCCGTGAGGCTGTCGAGCGAGAGCGTGCCCGGATAGCCATCGACGGCGACGTAGCGGAAACCCTGGAACGTGAAATGCGGCTCGAATGTTTCCATGCCGCCGCCTTTCAGCGTGTAACGAGTCGTCTCGGCGGCCGCCCGGAGGTTGGCGGTGTAGAAATGACCCTCCCGGTCGAGCACCTCGGCATGACGCATCGTCACGGTTGTTCCTGCCGGTCCTGACACGCGCAGCCGCACCCAGCCCACCATGTTCTGGCCCATATCCACTACGGGTGGACCGGAGGCCGGCGTGAGGATCTTGATCGGCTTGACCTCCTCGATCCGGCGGATTGGCGGACCTTCGGGTGCGATCAGATTGTCGAGCGGATACTGAGCGATGCGAACGCCTGTCCAACCCTGACCGTCGGCGATCGTCGTGTCCCATCCTGGTTTCTCGAGGCGGGCGTCGTAGTTCTCGCCGCTGTAGATCTCGGACGAGAGGATCGCGCCCGTCGACGACGTCCACTGCGAGTCGGTGGTGACTGACTCGCGGCTCCCGTCGGCGTAGACCACCTCGAGCTGCGCCAGCAGCGCCACGCGATCCCCGTAGTGGTTGCGGTGCTGGGAGAATCCAATCTGCCCGCGATACCAGCCGCTGCCCAGGAGCGCACCCATCACGTTGTTGCCAGCCGTCAGCAGGTTCGTGACATCGTAGGTCTGATACTGCAGGCGGGTCGCGTAGCTGGTCCACCCTGGTGTGAGGACGTCGTCGCCAACGCGCTTGCCATTCAAGTGGAGCTCGTAGAGCCCGTGACTGGTCACGTAGACGCGAGCAGATTGAACCGGTCCTTTGAGCCGGAATCCGCGACGAACCAACGGCACCGGCGTGGGTGCAGATGTGTCTTCCCGCAGATCCGGTTCAATCCACTTCGCCGTCCAGTCCGACGGCGCAAGCAGTCCCATTTCCCACCACGCAGG
>DATAEK010000240.1:0-18433 GCA_036258055.1 Vicinamibacterales bacterium | reverse complement strand
CGAACGCGCGCGCTCGCTTGGGCGGCGAGGCAATTCGGTACCGGCTTGATCCTGCCGTTGATGCTCGCGGAAGAAGGCCGCGAGGTTCAGGCCTATCTGGGCCTCGCGCGGCATTCCACCAATCGTCAGACGCACAAGGCCGCGGTGGACATCGCCGCGGACTCGGCCGTCCACGCCCGCGAGCTCGCCGAGATGATGGGCCGCAGTGCGGAGCCGTGGCATGTCGGCGGCTCTGGCGGCTACTTGAGAAGCGTGGTCTATGGCTTCAACGATGGCCTGACGGCAAATTTCGGGCTGGTCGCTGGCGTGATTGGTGCCGACGTTGCGCCGCACATCGTGATCATCAGCGGCGTCGCCGGTGCGATCGCGGATGCCCTGTCGATGGGCTCGAGCGGCTACCTCGCGGCCAAGAGCGAGGCCGAGGTCCAGAGCCATCAGATCGAGATGGAGCGTCACGAGATGCGGCTGATGCCCGATCTCGAAGAGGACGAGCTCGCCGTGATCTACGAGGCCAAGGGCCTGACGCCGGAGCGCGCGCGCGAGACGGCGCACGCGATGATGCGTGATCCGTCGCAGGCACTCGACGCGATGGTGCGCGAGGAGCTGAACATTCAGCCGGCGGAGCTCGCGCCGTTGAAAGACGGCGTGGTGACCGGCATTGCGACCGCGATTGGCGCGTTCATCCCGATCGTGCCGTTTCTGACGATGTCGCACCAGACGGCAGTGTGGGTGTCGCTCGCGATCAGCATGCTCACGCACTTCGCCATCGGCGCGGCGCGCAGCATGTTCACCGGCCGGAGTATCTGGGCC
Source organism: Vicinamibacterales bacterium (assembly GCA_036258055.1). Lineage (GTDB taxonomy): Bacteria > Acidobacteriota > Vicinamibacteria > Vicinamibacterales > 2-12-FULL-66-21 > DATAEK01. Next base: position 17,623 of record DATAEK010000240.1, on the reverse strand, counting down.
TCCGGCCGGGACATGTTCATCGTCGGATTCGGCGTCGCGGGAGTCGGCTACGCGATCGGCGAGCTGATCACGCGCCTGATGTGATTGTCAGGACTTCTTGCGCAGCGACTGGACGTAGGCGACGACCTGCCACACCTGCTGTTCGTTCAGCTCCTCCTTGAACGCGGGCATCTTGGGTCGCTTCCGTCCGTTCATCACCTTGTAGAACACGACGCCGTCAGGATTGCGATCGGCACGTTTGGCGACGGTCAGATCCATGTCCGGGCGTGCGTCAGGGTCGGCGTCCGGTCCATCACCAAGGCCGCCGGGGCCGTGGCACTTCTGGCACTTGTCCTTGAACACGCTTTTGCCCGCGGCGAGCACTTTCTCGTCGGCTTCGATCGGGCTCTTCTTATCCGCGGCATCCGCAGGAAGCTGCCAGCCGTTCGGGTTCGGCGTCGGCTGAGCGGAAGCTTTGTCCTGCGCACCACGGCCAGCAACGGTCGCCGCGCCGGCCGTTACCACAACGGCCACCGCGAGACCAGCAAACACACGCGACGTGCGAATCATCAACACTCCTTGAGACTCGTGAAATGATACAGTTTTTTGGCTTATGGATCATCAGCAGCCCCTGGCGTACCACGACGAAGACTTTCTCGAGAGCACCGACGCGCGTCCGATTCGCATCCTCGCCGAGTATCTCGAACCGCTGCGCCGCTTCAAGCAGGAGAACATCCAGGACACCGTCGTCTTTTTCGGCTCCGCGCGCGTGCACAGCCGGAAGGAAGCCGAGCGCGCGCTTCTCAAGCTGACGAGCTCGAAGCGTCGCCGCACGTCGGCGCACACGGCGGCGCTGCGGCGGGGCCGCAAGGCCGTCGAGTGGTCGAGGTACTACGAGGACGCACGTGAGCTGGCTCACAAGCTGACGGCGTGGAGCCTGTCGCTCGAAGAGCCCCGCCGACGGTTCGTCGTCTGTTCCGGCGGCGGTCCCGGCATCATGGAAGCGGCCAACCGCGGCGCGCACGAGGCGGGCGGCAAGAGCGTCGGCCTGAACATCCGGCTACCGTTCGAGCAGGCGCCGAATCAATACATCACCGAGGGGCTGCACTTCGAGTTCCACTATTTCTTCATGCGGAAGTTCTGGTTCGCCTACCTCGCGAAAGCACTCGTGATTTTTCCCGGGGGGTTCGGAACGCTCGACGAGATGTTCGAGATCCTCACGCTCGCGCAGACGCGCAAGCTGTCGAAGAAGCTGCTGGTCGTGCTCTACGGCAGCGAATACTGGAACGAGGTCTTCGACCTCCGGCCGCTGGTCGATTGGGGCGCGATCGAGGAAAAGGATCTCGACCTGCTTCACTACACGGACTCGACCGACGAAGCGCTCGAAGCCTTGAAGCAGCACTTGACCACGTATCACATGGTGCCGGCGACACCGCAGGAGAATCGGGCGCCCGGCATCGCAAAGACCCGAGGCTGAGGCCGGCGATGACTGACGACGAACGCAAGAAGTGGATAGCTCAGTATGCCGACGGCTACCGCGCGGTGTCGGAAGCGCTGCTGCGCATCACGCCGGAGGAGCTCGATGCGCGGCCCGGGCCAGGACGATGGTCCACCCGCGAAATCGTGCATCACCTCGCGGACAGCGAGATGAGCGCCGGATTCCGGCTTCGGCTGATCCTCGCGCAGGATCGTCCCGCGATTCAGGGCTTCGACCAGGACGAGTTCGCGCGCCGACTCCACTACGATCGCCCGCACGAAGTCTCGCTCGCGCTCTTCAAGTACGTGCGGGAATCGACCTCGGAGCTGCTGGCGCGGATGACGCCGTCTGATTGGCAACGCGAAGCCACCCACAGCGAGCTCGGCGCCTACGGCGCCGAGCGGTGGCTCGAGATCTACGGGAACCACGCCCACAAGCACGCGCGGCAGATCCGCGAGGCTCGCGCTTCGCGCGATGGCAAAGGGTAAAGGGTAAATGGTAAAGGGCAAATGGCGGACCGCGGACCGCGATCCACCTAGTAGAGCAAGTATCTCTCCCGCTGCTTCCGGAATCTCTCCTCGTCGCCTGACCACGACGCGATCAGCGCTGAGACATCGCCCCCACCGTCAACCGTTCGCCGCAGCGCGTCCGAGCCGTAAAGAATGTCGATTGGTTCCTTCGTCGATTCGTATTCGTACGGCGGCCGACGCCACGCGAAACGCGCCGGCGACTCGTGCTGGAACTCGGCGAGCAGTTCGACGCTGGTTCGAACGGGCTTGAAGCTGCGGCGATCGCTGACGTGGATCTGGCACCCGCCGCACGTCTCGCGGGCATGCTTCTGGAAGGTCGGCTCGAAGAACACTGGGCGGAAATGAACTCCCGGCAGGCCGCGCTGGTTCATCGCCTCGGCGAGACGCTCGCCGTCAATCCACGGCGCGCCGATGAGCTCGAATGGTCTCGTCGTTCCGCGTCCTTCGGAGAGCATCGTGCCCTCGAAGAGCACCGCGCCTGGGTACACGATGGAGCTGTCGAGCGTTGGCAGGTTCGGCGACGGGATGATCCAGGGAAGACCTGTTTCGTCGTAGTACATCTCGCGGCGCCATCCCTCGAGCGCCACGACGTCGAGCGCGCAGCCAACGCCGAACTCGTCGTTGAACAGGCGCGCGAGCTCCCCGATCGTCAGGCCGTGGCGCAGCGGTATCGGAAACTGCCCGACAAACGACGCCCACTCAGTCCGTAACACCGATCCCTCGACGTCCGTTCCGCCAATCGGGTTCGGCCGGTCGCAGACCACGACGCGCACGCCGTGCCGCGCAGCGGCACGCATGCAGTTCGCCATCGTGTAGATGAACGTGTAGACGCGCGTGCCGACATCCTGCAGATCCACGACGAGCACATCCACGTCTCGCAGCATCTCGCCGGTCGGCTCACGGGTCTCGCTGTACAGCGAGTACACGGGAACGTCGCGGCGTCCGTCGTGACCGTGCGGCGTCTCGATCATGTTGTCCTGCACGTCGGATCGAAATCCGTGCTGCGGTCCGAAGAGCGCGACCAGCGTCGCGTCCGCGCCGTCGAGAAGGCGATCCGCGGTGTGCTGAAAGTTCCCGTCGATGGATGCCGGATTCGAGACGAGACCGATCCGCTTGCCCGAGATGAGCCCGGAATCCTGCTCGAGCAGGCGATCGATGCCGAGTGTGACCAGGCTGGTGCCGGGACGCGTCGAAGTGGTCGGGGGCATACGTAAATTATAGCGCCGGCTTCGGGCGGCGCCCGTTCGAGAGCTGGCGAGCGATGAACGTGCCGCGGAGCGCTTCGCCGTAACTGTTGCAGCGGAATCGATACAGCGTTTCGCGATCGGCCCGGATCAGGACAATGTCGCGGTCGGCCGACATCACCTGCGTGACCGCGTGCCACGGCAGCGTCAGCGCCTGGGGTCCGCCAGCAAAAATGGCCCGGCGATTGGTGAGGATCAGGCGTCCACTCGGCTGCGCCGGATCGTCAGGCCTCGAGCTCGGGACGCTGAAGTGGCAGAGGTCCGCGCCGACAATGCGGTGACCGGTCTCGATTGTGGGAAGGGTGCCGTTCGACGAGGTGTCGCGGAGAGCCACGAGCTCGCCCAATCCCGCGAGCATCTCGCGCTCGATCTCGATGTCCTCTTCCGGCAGCTGCAGGGCGGTCAGACGCTGCTCGAGCTCGACGATTCTGGACCCATCCGGTGCGGCGGTTGCCTCCAACCACTCACGGTGCCACTCGTCAACCCGCCGAACCGCGCGAACCCTTCCAGCCCTGAACCAGTCGAGCACACCCATCCGTCGTGCGATCTCCCTGTCTGTGTCGTGAATTCCGACTTGCTGTGTCTGTTGAGTGTGGGGGGCTCGCGCGGGCGCTGTCAATACGCCGAGGAAAAACCGCCTCCACCATTGGCGCTGCCATTGCACGGTCGGGTTCGTGCTCGAACGGAAACCGGGAAACGGACTTTGCGCGACGCCGAAACAGCGGGCCGACCGGTCTTTTACGTTCGGGATAGAATGACGGAACAATTACGTCGTGGTCATCGCGGTCGTCAACAGCAAAGGAGGCGTGGGAAAAACCACCACGTCGGTGAACCTCGGCGCCGCGCTCGCAAGTGCGCGGCGGCGTGTGCTCATCATGGATCTCGACAGCCAGGCGTCGGCGTCCATGTGGCTCGGTGTGCCTCGCGGGCGGCTTCGCCCGTCGTCGGCGAGCTGCCTCCTCCATCAGGTCCCGCTCGCGCAGGCGATCCGCAGAACCGCCACGCCACATCTCGATCTGGTCACCGGTTCGATCGAGCTGGCCTCGGCGGATCTGGCACTCTGCGACGTTCCGGGACGCGAGCTCGCGCTGCGGCAGCTGCTGCAGACGGTCCTGCCTGACTACGAACTGATCCTGCTCGACTGCCCACCGTCACTGTCTCTCATCAGTGTCAACGCCCTCGTCGCATCCGATGGTTTCATCGTGCCGGTCGTCCCGCGATTCCTTGCGGCCGAGGCCCTCGTCGGGCTTCTCGCATCAGCCGACATCGTCCGCTCACGGCTCGCCAGCCGGAGCCGGCTGCTGGGCGTGCTCCTGACCATGGTCGATCAGCAGGCGCGGACCTCCGTGATTCGGGAACGCCTCCGCGCTCAGTACCGAGACCGCGTGTTTCACACGGAAATCGGACTGAATCCCGCCATCGAGGCGGCGCCGGCGGCGTCGCAGCCGGTTCTCTCCTACGCCCCGCGATCGGCGGCGGCAGACGCTTATCGGCGCCTTGCTGGCGAAGTGCTCGAGCGGCTGCGGCCCCTCCGTCATTGAGTTCCATCACGCCTGGCAGGGGGCTGGAGGCTGTTGAGGGTGGAACGATACTCTGCACAAGAATCCTGTTCCAATTGAAGAGCTTGAAGTAAACTTAGCGGCGAGTATTGAATAGCCGCCGACCCAGCCGTCACATGCCGAGTTTGCATTTGGGATGGAACGAATAGGGTGTCGGTGCGCTGGGCCCGGAGTCTTCTGATGCCGCGCCGGGGCAAGCCCACGAACTCGACGAAGTCCGACGCCGATATTTTTGCGCCGACGCGACGGCCGGCGAGCGGCAAGCGTCGTCCGGGCCGCCCGCCGATTCACGACGAGGCGTGGACGAAGGTCACGGTCGTGCTCTTCAATCGACAGATCGTGTTTCTCGATCGCCTGGCCGCGAACATCCGCGCACAGAGCGGTGCCGCGATCAGTCGCGCCCAACTGATCCGTGCGCTCGTCGATGCGACCAGTGAAGCGGACATCGATCTCACTACCGCGATGTCCGAATCGGATCTCAAAACCACGCTGCTCGCACGGCTCGGGCGCTACCGGCTCGGCCAGCCGTAGCTCTGCATCCAACTACTATCACCGGTCGGAAGTGGGTCGTCCGTCGGCGTTCACAGTTATCGCTGAAACACGACGTAGCTCGTCGTCTTCATCACCGCGCGATAGCCAGCTGACGCGAGTCGATCGGAGACGCCAGGTTGCGACGCCGTTTGCGCATCGAGGGCGATCGATCGCGCACGCGCGATGACGTCGGCGGGGAGGCCAGCGTTGCGAATGACGGATGGATCCAGATCGATCAACGGATCGACGTCGCCAAGATAGAGATGCCCGCCGACGCGCCAGAGTTGTTCGACGGCCAGCCCCTCGCCTCCGGTTGCCTGTGCTGCGAGCGTCGGTGCAAACCTGACGTCGTCGTTCGAACGACGAAGACGCCAGCCGCCGGCGTCATGGAGAAAGCCGAGCGTGAGTGCCGCGGCCAGCGCAACCGGCGCCGCATGCCAGACCGGAGGAGACACCGCCCATCGCGCCAGGATTGAGCGAACACCATTCGCGGCGAGGAGCGCTGCGAACGGCATGACGGGGATCATGTACCGCGGCTCTTTCGGAGGCAGCGCGCTCAGGATTGCGATCGGAAGCCACGTCCACAGCGCCGTCTGCCAGGTCGCGCGGCGCGTGCCGATGATGGCAAGCCCGATCACCGGCCACGTGGCCCAGTCCGAAACGGACGTAACGTACCACCACGCGGCCGGCGGAGGTCCCGCCGACGATGCGCGTTTGACGATCGTGTAGTCCACGATGTTGAGGAGGCTGGCGAACGGCCGGCCCCAGTAGAGCGCGTCCGCGACGCCGAGGGCGGCGCCTGCCGCGAGCACGCTCGATAGCGCGCAGGCTACGAGGTGCGTCCAGCGCCGCTCGAGTGCGAGCTGCAGGCACGCCGCCACCACGAATCCAGCTTCGCCGTAACGAAGTGACGCCGCCAGGCCCAGCAGTGCGCCTCCCGCACACGCGCCCGCGATCGTGCGGTGACGCAACAACACGACGAAGGCGGCAATCAGCAAGACCGCCACAACGGGACGCGGAAGCTCGGAGCTGCCGAATGAGATGTGCAGCTTGTTGGAGGCGAACAGCAAGACGGCGAGCAGCGCATATCCAGCCTCGGCGGGAAAGAGGAGACGGCCCGCTCGCCACACGAGCAGGATCGACGCCGTTGAAAGAAGCGCGACCGAGGCACGTCCGACGAAGACCGTCGTGTCGATGGACGTGACCCCGGCTGCGCGCGCGAGGCGCTGCAACGGGTAGATCACGCCCATCGGAAAGACTGCGCTGCGGATATTCCAGATCGGCCACTGCGCGTGCGTCAGCGTACCAATCGTCATCTCCTGGATCTCGACATCATCTCCCTGGTGGAACCCGGGGTGCATCCAGGCAAACGTCAATTTGAGGGACAGCGCGACGATCGCGACGATCGTCGTCCATCTCCACCCACGCGACACCGGCAGCCGTGACGCCGAGACGTGCGCGCCGAGAAGGGACCTCAGCGTCCGTCTATCGGCGTCGTCGAGGGCCCAGTTGCCGACGCCAAGGAACGGCGCGGCCCTGCGGCAGACGTAGCGCGCGGCGAGCAGGAGCCCCAGAACAATGAGAGGATTGCCGACCGACCGCAGCCGCACAACCGTGCCGGCCATGCGGTACACGCCGCCACCGCCGATCAGTAGGAAGAGGATCACCGCACCAGCGGCGATGATGAGCAGGTCGAGGGCGTAGCAGAAGGCGCGGCGCATCCGTCACCCGCCGCGCCGGCGCAACTCGCAGCCGCGCTAGCCAGCCGCGGCGGAAATCACACCAACACGTCAATCGGGCGCTCGCGAGTATGGCACGAGGGATAGGGGCTTGGAGAAGAGCCGGGGCGGAGCCCAGTCAGGAGTGCCGGGGCGGCCCGCTCGCGGGGCTGGGCTCGCCCGGTGCGTGGAAGCTGTCGAACATGGCCCGCGCTTTCGTCGCCGCCTCTCGCGACGAGCTGGCGCGTTCGTCCCGAACTGTTGCCGCGCCGTCGACGAGACGCATGCGGCCTTCTTCCGGTTCCCACTCGCACCGCATGTCGCCGTCACGCCAGAAGATGAGGACCACGCCCACGCGTGAGGTAGCTGCAAGATTCAGGTCAACCGCCTGCCGTCCGCGATTTCGTCAATGTTTATCGAGGCCTTTTTATGATGTGTGGTCCGGTGATCAGACAGCCCGTTGGCCGGTGGCCAACAAGTTGGCCGAAATCGGCACCCAACAAAACAGGCGACTGAGGGTTATGTCCTTCTTGCAGTACAGCGCGCCGGCGATCGCGGAACGGGCCGGCGAACTCGGCACGTGAGTCAGATCGACCTGAGCTTGAAGCGCTGAATCTTACCGGTCGCGGTCTTGGGGAGCTCGGGCAGGAACGCAATTTCGCGGGGGCACTTGTACGCTGCGAGGCGTGAGCGCACAACGGCCTGCAGTTCCTCGATGAGCGTACGGGATCCCTCCACGCCCGCGCGGAGGACGACGAACGCCCGTGGCTTGAGGACTCCCAACGCCTCGGCGTAGGGGACGACCGCGCACTCCACGACCGCGTCGTGGGTGACGAGCGTCGCCTCGACCTCCGTTGGCGAGACCCACTCGCCGGAGACCTTGAACATGTCGTCGGCTCGGCCCGCGTACCAGAAATAGCCGTCTTCGTCGACGCGATACTTGTCCCCGGACACGAACCATTCGCCCCGCATCTTCTGCTTCGTTTGGTCGCGCCGGTTCCAGTACATGACCGACGCACTCGGTCCCTTCACCAGAAGGTCGCCGGTCTGATTGGTGGCGACCTCGTCGCCCTGCTCGTCGACGATCCGCACCGAGTATCCGGGCACGATCTCGCCGCTGCTGCCGGCTTTGATGCGGCCGGGCCGGGAGCAGATGTACATGTTCAGGAGCTCGGTGGACCCGATGCCGTCGAGGATCTCGAGGTGAAACCGGGCGTGCCAGCGGTGATAGATTTCCGCTGGCAGCGGTTCTCCCGCGGAGACGCAGAATCGGAGCGACGACAGATCGAACCGCTCGGCCGCGTCGTCAATCTGCAGCATCGAGGCGTAGAGCGTAGGCACGCCGAAGAAGACCGTCGGCTTCCGCGAGTCGATGACGGTGAAGACCAGATCGGGCAGGGCGCGGTCCGGGACGAGAATCGCGGTGGCGCCGGTCCAGAACGGAAAGAAGAGCGCGTTGCCGAGACCGTAGGCGTGAAAGAGCTTGGCCGCGGAAAAGACGCGATCATTGCGCCCGATCCCGAGAACGCCTTGTCCAAAGAGGTGGCAGCACCACAGCGCATCCTGGTGCAGATGCACCGCGGCCTTCGGTTCCCCGGTGCTTCCAGAAGTCCACAGCCACAACGCGGCTTCGTCGCGATGGGTCTCCGCCGCCGGCGACTCTGGAGAAGCGCTGTCGACCAGCGCACCCCAGTCCCGGGCGCGGGGATCCTGTGCTGCCGGACCGACGATGACGATCGACCGGAGATCACGGGCCTCAGCAGCGGCTGTGGTCATCCGTCCCAGCAACTCGCGCGTCGTGACGAGGACGGCGGCGCGCGTCTCTCTGAGAAAGTAGGCGTAGTCGGCGCTACCCAGGAACGTGCTGCACGGGACCCCCACGGCTCCGATTCTGATCGCGCCGAGGAGCGCGGCGATGAACTCGACGGAATCGGGGAGGCAGATGAGGACCCGTTGCTCGCGCATGACGCCCAGCGCGAGCAGTGCGTTGCCCGCGCGGTTCACGAGCTCGTAGACTTCGCCGTAGGTCCACGTTCGCGACGGCGTCTCGATGGCTACGCGAGCCTCGTCGCCGGACGCGAGCCGATCGTCGACGAGCGCGGTCGTCAGATTGAACATCGGGGGGATGACCAGCGGCGCGGGTTCACGAGCGGTGCCGGTCACACTCCCCATTCTTTCCACTGCCCATCTCCCATGTCCCATGGCCCATGTCCCATGGCCCGGCCCATCTCCCATGGCCCACCCATGGCCCATCTCCCATGGCCCATGGCCCATTTCCCATTCCCCTCAGCGGCCTGCGCCAGTCCCAATGGCAATGAGCTCGCGATCCGTCCTCCAGTACCAGGTCCCGTCGACAAGTGCCGGCGAGGCGAGAACCGTGGCGCCGAGCTCGTTGACATGCAGCAGCTTGAACTCCGGTCCCGCCTGCACGACGAAGGTCTGACCGCGATCGTTCGTGAAGAACAGCTTGTCGCCAATCGCGACCGGCGAAGACGAAAAGCCTTCCCGCGTGGCCTCGCCGAGCCGTCCCTGATAGACCGGTGTGCCGGTCCTGGCATCGAGCACGGTGAGAATGCTCTGCATGTCGTTGATCATGTAGAGCAGATCGCCATGGATCAGTGCCGAGGGGACGAAGGGGGAGCCGCGGGGTGACGTCCAGGCCACGTGAGTGGACGTCACGTCCCCTTTCCCCCCTGGTTTGATCGCGAGGGTCGGGCCGGCGCGTCCTGACGAGCAGAACACGAGGCCGTGACCGACCACGGGCGTCGGGATCACCTCGAACGTATTCCCGCGGACGGTCCAGAGATCGGCGCCGGTCGCGGGATCGTAGGCGTACACGCGTCGCTGACTGCTGACGATGAGCTCGTCGTGATCGCCGGCGTTGATCACGATCGGCGTGCCCCAACCGACCGATTCGATTCGATCCTTTTTCCAGACGACGTTGCCGGTCTTCGCGTCGAACGCCGCGACGAACGACTTCAGCGTGCCCGAGCCGTCGTGATCCTGATAGAGGAACAACCGATCCTTGTAGAGGACCGGGGATCCGGCGCTGCCGTGATAGTTGTTCACGTCGCCGAGCTTCTGATGCCACACCAGCTTGCCGCTGAAGTCGAACGCGGCCAGGCCGTGCGTTCCGAACGACGCGTAGACACGCTGGCCGTCGGTCGTCGGCGTCGCTGAGGCGTGGCTGTTCTTCGCGTAGACGTGCTCGGTATGCGTGGCCGGTACGGTTGACTGCCAGAGCAGCGCGCCGGTGCTGCGACGATAGGCGACGAGCGAGATCTTCAATCCCGAATCATCGGCTGTCGTGAGAAAGAGATGATCCTTCCACACGATCGGCGACGAGTGCCCCCGGCCCGGTACCGCCACCTTCCACTTGAGGTTGGTCGTCGGCGACCAGGCATCGACATACCCTGTGCCGTCGACCTGACCTTGGCCCGACGGTCCGCGCCAGCGCGTCCAGTACCTGGCGCCCTCGCCTTCGACTGGAATCATCGCGACCGGATCAGCGGCAGCAAGGAGCGTGAGCGTTGCAAAGACGGCGAGTATCGCCGCGACCGCAAATCGAGAAAAGCACGACATCGCGGGGGATCATACTAAGGTTCGAGGGTTCTCGGTTCTCAGTTCTCGGTTCAGGTTCTCGGTTCTAATGGTTCAAGGTTCGACTCCGAGAACTTTGGAACGCTGAACGCTCGAACCCCGAACCGGAACCGAGAACCTGCAAGCTACCTACCGCGATGCGAGCGAATAGATGTCGTTGAGGATTCCTGCCGCGGTGACCTCGGGCCCTGCGCCGGGGCCGCTGATGACGAGCGGTTCGGTGCGATACCGCTGTGTCGTGAACGCGACGAGGTTGCGCGTTCCCTGGAGCGAGCCGAACGGGCTCGACGCGTCGACGGCGACGAGCTTCGCGGATACGCTGCGCGGCGTTGCCGTGACCACGTAGCGCAGCACGCGGCCCCTGACCGCCTCACGCTGAACCCTCGCAGCCCAATCCTCGTCACTCGACGACAGCCGCTTCAGGAATTCCGCGAGCGGCAGCTTTCTCAGAGGCTTCGCGACGAGATTGTGCGGCGTCGGTGCCGGACCGCGATAGCCCATGAGCCGCGCCAGGATCAGGGCCTTGCGTGCCGCGTCCATTCCCGACAGGTCTTCTCGCGGATCGGGTTCGGCGTAGCCACGCTCGACCGCCTCGCGAACCGCCTGGGAGAACGGCCGTCCGGCTGACACCGCCGAGACGACGTACATCAGCGTCCCGCTGACGCAGCCGTCGATGCGCAGGACGCGATCGCCCGTTTCGACCAGCTTCTGATAGGTGTCGATAATCGGCAGGCCGGCGCCGACCGTGGCTTCGTAGCGCAGCTGGCGCCCCGAGACGTTCAGGGCCGAGAGGAGCGTCGCGTAGCTCTCCCAGGATCCGGCGAGCGGTTTCTTGTTCGCGAGGACGACGCTGAACCCCTGGCCGAGCGCGGTCCGCAGCAGGTCGCCGGTTTCCTCGCTCGTGACGTCGACAAGTACGGGACGTGAGACGGCATGCCCCGCCATCAGCGTCACGGCCTGGACCGCCGGTGCGGCGCGGCCGCCGAGCGAGGCGAGAAGCCCGCCTGCATCCTTCTTTCGCGCGAGCTCCAGCAGACGCTTCCTCGAGAGACCGCGCGGTTCGAACACGTACCCGGATCGATCGAGCAGGCCGACGACACGAACGCTGGCCTGCCCGTTGGATCCGGCAATCTGATCCGCGAGCGCGCGCCCGACGCGACCGAACCCGAGAAGCACGACGTCGGTCCGCGGGCTGGCCACCGGCCGCCCGCCGCCAATCTTCGAGAGTTGAAACGCCGCGTGTACGCGCCGGGCCGCTTCCGGCGCGTCCTCGGCGGTCACGGCAAACGAGATGTTGCGCTCGGACGATCCCTGCGCGATGGCGACGACGTTGATGCGGGCTGATGCGAGCGCGGTGAACACGCGCGCTGCAACACCGGGGCTGCCGGCCATGCCGTCGCCGACCACGGCGACGACCGCCATTCCTTTCCGTGCCGTCACGTCATCGATCAATCCGCTGGCAAGCTCGTTTCGAAAAGCGTTCCGCACGCTCTGTACCGCACGATCGGCCTCTGCCTCGGGTAGTGTGAAGCCGATCGAGCTCTCCGATGACGCCTGGAAGATGGTCGACACCGACAGCCGCTCGGATTCGATCGCTCCGAACGTTCTCGCCGCGATACCGTGCACGCCAATCATGCCCTTGCCCGAAACCGTCACGATCGCCTGGCGCGACACGATGGCAACCGCTTTGACCGGATACCCGGGAGCGCCGCGTTGCGCGGAGACTTCGGTCCCCGATTGAGTGGGATCGAGAAACGAACGGACGTGAAGCCGGATCCGGCTGCCGGCGAGAGGAATCAGGGCGCGCGGGTGCAGAACTTTCGCGCCGTAGTGCGCGACCTCGGCGGCTTCGCGATGATGGAGATGGGGAATGAGCCTGGCATCGGGCACCAGGCGAGGGTCTGCCGTCAGGATGCCGGGAACGTCTTTCCACAACGCGACGCCGCGCGCGCCGAGCGGCCGCGCCAGAAGCGTTGCGGTCAAGTCCGATCCACCGCGCCCGAGGGTCGTCGGGCTTCCATCCGGTGCGCAACCGATGAAGCCCGGGACGACCGGCACGCGGCCGTCCGCGAGGATCGGACGAAGGACCCGTCGCACGCGGCGGTTTGTCTCCGCCAGGTTCGGCGCGGCGCCGCCATGATGGCCATCGGTGCTGACGACCGTCAACGCATCGACGAGGCTGGCGCGAACGCCGGCGCGAGTCAGAGCGGCCGTAAGAATGGCTGCCGCGATCCGCTCGCCGCGCGAGGCGAGCATGTCGGAGGCGCGCGGTGCGAGGTGACCCAGCACCGCCACGGCTGCGCACAACTCGTGGTACTCACGGGCCGATGCGTCGATCGAGGCGAGAAGCGAACGCCGCGCCGGCCCGCTCGGCAGAATGTCGCGGACGACGTCGCGATGGCGCCGAAGGAAGAGCGCCGACGCTCGCGCGGCGACGCGAGGCTCGCCGCCAACGGCCTTCACCGCGCCGCTGAGCAGAAGATCCGTGACACCCGCCAGAGCCGAGGCGACGACAACGAGCCGCCCGCGATGGTCGGCGATGAGGCTGACGGCCCTGCGGATGGCCGCGGCGTCAGCGAGCGATGCGCCTCCGAACTTCCACACCTCGAGCGCCGTGCGCGCCCCGGACGATCCGGCCGGCTCCATCACGGCCTCACGCCGGTCGGCGCGACGAGGTGATCGACGGCCCGGCGTACCTGGTCGTAGTCGTTCGGCAACTCGAGGGGTGGATTGGCGTAACGAGCAGGTACGCCGGCGAGCTGGCCCGAGTGATAGGCGATCTTGAACTCGGTGAACTTCAGCCCGTTCGCCGTCGAGATCACGATGACCCGATCCGTCTTGCGGAGCTGCTGACGTCCGACGAGCTTCTCCAGCACGGCCAGCGCGACGCCGGTATGCGGACAATTGAACATCCCGGTTCGATCCGCGCGCGCGGCCGCGTTCGCCAGCTCGCTCTCCGTTGCCTGCTCGACGATGCCGTCGTAGCGCTGCAGGGTCCGAATGGCGCGTTCGACCGACACCGGATTGCCGATCTGAATCGCGGAAGCGATCGTCGGGCGGGCCCTCATCGGCTCGAATCTCCAGTCGTGCGTGTAGGCAGTGTAGAGCGGATTGGCAGCCTCGGCCTGGGCGACGACGAGCCGCGGACGCTTCGCAATCACTCCGAGGTCGAGCATCATGTCGAAGCCGGCGCCGATCGCGCTGACGTTGCCAAGGTTCCCGCCCGGCACGATGATGACGTCGGGGACTTCCCAGTCGAACTGCTGCACGATCTCGACCGACAACGTTTTCTGTCCCTCGAGGCGCAGGCTGTTCATCGAGTTGGCGAGATAGACCCCTTCCTCCTCCGCGAGACGGGTCACGATCGCCATGCAACCGTCGAAGTCGGTGTCCACCGCCAGGACCCGTGCTCCGTTCGCGAGCGGTTGCACGAGCTGCGCCGGTGTGACCTTCCCGCGCGGCAGGATGACGACCGCGGGAATCCCCGCAGCCGCGGCATACGCCGCAAGCGCTGCCGACGTGTCGCCGGTCGACGCACAGGCGACTGCGCGCACCCCGCCCCCCTGGGCGATCATCTGCTTGACGACCGACACCAGGACGGTCATCCCGAGGTCCTTGAACGACCCGGTGTGCGAGTTGCCGCACTGCTTGACCCACAGGTCTTCGAGCCCGATCTCGCGGCCGAACCTCTCCCCCCAGAACATGTTCGTGCCGCCTTCATCCATCGACACGACGTTGGCGTCATCGAGCTCGGGACAGATCCATTCCTTCTTGCCCCAGACGCCGGAGCCGTACGGCCATGCAGTCCGCTTGTAGCGCTCGTCGAAGATACGCATCCACGCCGCGGGACTGCGATCGCGGAGCGCTTCGATGTCGTGGACGACCTTCAGCAGGCCGCCGCACGTGGGGCAGTGGTAGATCGGCCGCCAGATGGAGTACTCGCCTTCGCAGCCGGCAGCGCAGCGGAACGCCGCGTGATAGCGCGTCATGACGTCGCCCTCCCGACTCAGGAGGCGGTCGCAGGGGCCGCGGTGTCGGCGATCGCCTCGAAGTCCTGCAGCGATCGACCGATGCGAATCGGCTCGACGCCGCGACCGCTCATGACCTCGACGGTCTTGTAGCCGTTGCCAGTGATGCAGACCACGATTGATTCGTCGCGCGGAATCACTCCGCGCTCGATCAGCTGTTTCGTCGCGGCCATCGTCGTCCCGCCCGCGGGCTCGGTGAAGATGCCTTCAGTTTCGGCCAGCAACTGAATGCCGGCGATGATCTCGTCTTCCTCGACCATCGCGCCCGACCCGCCGGTCGCGCGCACCGAGCGCAACACCTGGAAGCCGTCAGCAGGGTTTCCGATCGCGATCGATTTGGCCAGCGTCTTCGGCTTCACCGGATCCGGGTACTCGAGGCCGGCGTCGAGCGCTCTGACGACCGGAGCGCAGCCGGCCGACTGCGCGGCATGGATCGCCGGGAGATCGCCCGCGACCAGCCCGAGGTCACGCAACTCTTCGAAACCCTTCAGGATCCGCGGCAGGAGCGTGCCGCCGGCGACTGGGGAGACAACGTGTCGCGGGAACCGCCAACCGAGCTGCTCGGCAATCTCGAATCCATACGTCTTCGCGCCTTCCGCATAGTAGGCGCGAAGGTTGATGTTCGCGAAGCCCCAGCCGTACTTGTCCGCGACCTGGGTACAGAGCCTGTTCACGTCGTCGTAGTTTCCGCGCACGGCGATGATGCGCGGCCGGTAGACGCTGGCGCCGGTGACCTTGCCGATCTCCAGGTCGTCGGGGATGAAGACCGAGCACGCGAGACCGAGGCGTGCCGCATGCGACGCGACGCTGTTCGCCAGATTGCCCGTGGACGCACACGCAAACACGGTGAACCCGAGCTCGACGGCGCGCGTGGCGGCCACCGAGACGACGCGGTCCTTGTACGAGCAGGTCGGATGGTTGACCGAGTCGTCCTTCACGTAGATCTCACGCACGCCAAGACGTGCGGCGAGGCGCTCGGCGCGAACGAGCGGCGTGAAGCCCGAATGCAGGCCGGTCCTGGGCTCTCCTTCGATCGGCAGCAGCTCGCGGTACCGCCAGAGGTTCTCCGGGCGGCTCTCGATGAGATCGCGCGAGATCAGGCGGCGAATGGCGTCGTAATCGTAGGTGACCTCGAGGGGGCCCAAACAGCGGTCGCAGACCCATAACGGACCGGAAGGGAAGCTCGTGTGGCAGAGATGGCAACGTAGAGAGAAACTCATGATTGATGTGCTTTCAACGTTCTGATCGTACACGTCAGGCCCAGGCGGCGATACACACCCTCGAGGACGTGCCCGGCCTCGGGCGCTGAGTCAGCCGTCGCCAGCGCCACAACCGAAGGACCGGCGCCGCTGAGACACACGCCGAGGACGGCCGGATGGTCGATTGCCAGCGCCTCCTGCAGTCCCGGCACGAGCGCCGCACGATACGGCTGATGCCAGCGGTCGCGAATCGCCTCACGAAGATCGCCGGCGTCTCCCGCCTGCAGCGCGCGCAGGAGCATCAGGGCCCGCTGCAGGTTGAAGATTGCGTCCTTCAGTGGCACGGACGCGGGCAGAACCGCGCGCGCACGGGCCGTCTCTAGAGGGGTGTCGGGCGTCGCCACCACGAAGTGGATCGCCGCGGGCCAGGGCATTCCACGCGCCGTCACGCGGCCGTCATCGAGCTGACAGCTCAGGGACAGCCCTCCGTTGAGCGCCGCTGCCGCGTTGTCGGGATGCCCTTCGATTTCGCTGGCGAGCCGCAGCCAGTCCGTGACCGGCCGCGGCGCCGTGAGCGACTCGTACAACCTCAGTCCGGCGACGGCCGCCGCGCCGCTGCTGCCAAGCCCCGCGCGGATTGGGATCTCGCTTCGCACCTCGAGCCTGAGGCCCGGCGTGCGCGCACCGATTCGCTCCCGCGCCAGCGTGAATGCGCGCGCGATGCGGTTGTCTTCCGGAATGGGACAGTCCACGAACTCGAACTCCAGCCTGTCCGGTGACTCGTCGATCACGTCCACGATCCGGACGCGCAGATACAAGCGAACCGCGACCGAGAGCGAGTCGAAGGCCGGTCCCAGGTTGCTGATTGAGCCCGGCACGACGATCTCGCCGCGCTCAACGCGGTTCGGATCCGTCGCCATCGTCATCGCTCGCTGTCACGTGATGTTTCGATCCGCCAGGGCCCGTCCGCTCGCGTGGGTGCGGCGCTCCGCCCGGTCAAAAAAAAACCCGCCGCTCGTAAGCGGCGGGTCTGCGATGCGCGTTGTCCGTCAGCGTCACCGCTGCATGTCGGTGAGGCGAGTATAAGGCGATGCGATTTTGAGCGTCAAGGGATGCGCGTTGCTTATGACAGCATAACCCGCCGATCGATCAGCGGCGCCGGCGAGTCGTGGACTCCGTGCCCGCTTTGGACGGCTTCTGATCCATTACCGCAATCGGCCCGTCGGCCGAACGGACCATCATCGCATCGACACTGTCGCTCGTTCGGTGAAGCGCCGCGGACGCGCGACCGTACATCGATCGCATGTTGTCGCCGAGGTCAGGCAGCAGCGCCGTCGAGCCCAAGGCGATCAGGCCGGCGAGGATCGCGTACTCGATCAAGTCCTGGCCACTGTCGTTGCGACTGAAACCGTGAAGTCGTTCGCACAAGGTCCGCATGAGGAACACAAGGGCAAGGATGATGCCGGCTGCCTCACCAGACCTTCTCGGAAATCTCAACGACTTACGGGCACACGGTCAAGCGACACCGGGAAAGAGGAGGCCGCTCGAAGAACTGGGTCTGGACGGGGCCAGACATCGCCGATCAGGACGTTTTCAGCAAGACCGCCGGATCGATTTTCAGCGCCCGTCGCGAAGGGATCCACGTCGCGAGGGCCCCGATCAGCAGGATGATGAGCACCGGGATGACGAAGGCTTGAACGGGAGGGTCGAAGATGCTGCCACCGCCTCCGCCGGCTCGTACCAGGCGCGACAGTGTGA